>JBOFLQ010000039.1:0-44755 GCA_051657945.1 Xenococcaceae cyanobacterium
ATTCTGGCAGTACGGGGGCAAGGGCATTTAAACAACCTTCAGAGAGTTTTCGGGTAGCAACAGCCTTGTCTTCTGGTGTGAAGGTAGGTAGGGATTTTTCCCAATTTGCGGGCAATTTACCAGCCAACATCCGCTCGAACTCAGCCGCTTCTTGAGAATATTTGGTTTTGTAAGTCTCAAGAATTTTGTTCCAATCATTTTCATGACTGGCACCGCGATCGACTGCCTTACGCAGGTGAGATAAAGCGTCATCGGGAAGCTCGAAGGGTGCATGTTGCCAGTCGAGATTTTCACGAGTAGCTATAACTTCATCTCCACCTAAAGCAGCACCGTGAACGCCAGCAGTGTTAGCTTTGTTGGGCGAACCGAAACCGATCGTAGTTGTAACCTTAATCATCGAAGGTTTATCGGTAACTGCTTTAGCGGCTTCGATCGCCTTCTGAATTGCTGCTAAGTCGTCGTTGCCATTTTCTACGTGTTGAACGTGCCAACCGTAAGCTTCAAAGCGCTTGCTGACATCTTCGGTAAAGGAAATGTCAGTAGAACCGTCGATCGAGATGTGGTTGTCGTCGTAGAGTGCGATTAACTTGCCGAGTCCGAGGTGTCCAGCTAAAGAACATGCTTCGCCAGAAACACCCTCCATGTTGCATCCGTCGCCCAGAATGACGTAGGTATAGTGATCGACAAGCTGACAATCTGGCTTGTTAAATTTAGCCGCCATGTGAGCTTCTGCCATTGCCAAACCCACTGCGTTGGCAATACCTTGACCGAGAGGGCCAGTAGTTACTTCTACACCTTTGGTTTCAAAATTTTCGGGGTGTCCTGGAGTTCTCGAACCCCACTGACGAAACTGCTTGATATCGTCAATGGTAACGCTGTCGTAGCCAGTCAGATAGAGCAGGGCATACTGCAACATACAACCGTGTCCGGCAGAGAGGACAAAGCGATCGCGATTGTACCACTTAGGATTTTTAGGGTTAAACCGCATGAAACGATCCCAAAGCACGAATGCCATTGGTGCTGCGCCCATAGGTAGCCCTGGGTGACCAGACTTTGCTTTTTCTACGGCATCGATGGCGAGAAAGCGAATCGAATTAATGCACAGTTGTTCGAGTGACTGGGTGGCAACTACCATAATTAATTTTGGAGTAAACTACAATATTGCAAATTTTTTTTCTTGTTAAACTCGATCTTAAAATTTAGACTTAGCAATGGGCGATCGCCCTATGAAATTTTAAATTTAAGAGCAAGTTCGATCTTGGTCAAAATTAAAAACCAAGCGGGACAATTAATCTTCTATTAACTCCGAATTAGCAAGTTTTCATGCTGAATTCGGTTGATGGCTATTGGTTGCCCCAAGGCTATACTTCATCTTCCCATTGTTAGGGAAGATTGAGCAAGCAGCATTTATTTTCAAATTTTGAATTGCCAACAAAGAACTTAACTATATTTTTTGAAAGCTAAGGTAACGTTATGTCCGCCAAATCCAAAAGAGTTGGACAGAGCTATATCTATCTTGCGATCGCGACAGAGATGCGGCGTATAATCTAGGTCGCATTCTGGGTCGAGATTTTCTATATTAATTGTCGGCGGTACTCGATCGTTAGCGATCGCCATTATTGTTGCTATTGCTTCAATACCTCCAGAGCCTCCCAACAAATGCCCCGTCATCGATTTGGTCGAACTAATTGCCACTCTTGCGGCATTTTCGCCCAAAGCTTTTTTAATTGCTTTGGTTTCGGTAACATCGTTAGCAGGAGTGCTAGTACCGTGAGCGTTAATATAATCAACTAGATCGGGATTTAAGTTAGCATCTTTAAGAGCCATTTCCATGGCACGGACTGCTCCATTGCCATCAGGAACGGGGGCTGTCATGTGATAAGCATCGCAAGTCATGCCGTAACCAACAATTTCGGCGTAAATTTTTGCGCCTCGTGCTTTAGCGTGTTCGAGTTCTTCAATTAATAAAATACCCGCGCCTTCTCCCATGACAAAACCATCACGATCGCGATCGAAGGGACGACTAGCGTGGGTGGGATCGTCGTTACGAGTAGACAAAGCTTTACAAGAACAAAAACCAGCAAAACCCAAGGGGGTAATTGCCGCTTCCGTACCGCCACAAACCATTGCTGTAACACGTCCGCTTTGTACGGTGCGAAAAGCATCGCCGATCGCATTTGAACCAGCCGCACAAGCCGTTACCGTACAAGAATTCGGCCCTTTAGCACCAATTTGAATCGCACTCACGCCAGCCGCCATATTGGCGATCATCATCGGAATTAAAAAAGGACTAACTCGATTAGGTCCTTTAGCGAGACAAACTTCGTGTTGTTCTTCAAGGATTCTCAAACCCCCTACTCCCGTTCCGATCAGTACTCCAACTCGATCTGCATTCAGGTCATCAATGACAAATTGAGAGTCGGCAACTGCTTGTTTGGTAGCTGCTACGGCGAACTGTGTAAAACGATCCATGCGCTTGGCTTCTTTGCGATCCATATATTCGTAAGGATCGAATCCTTTAACTTCGCCAGCGAACCTACAAGAGTGCTTGGAAGCATCAAATAAAGTAATTGGCGCAATGCCATTACGTCCGCTCGTTAATCCTTCCCAGTATTCGGCGAGATTATTCCCAATCGGGGTAATCGCTCCGAGTCCGGTTACTACCACTCGTTTCATTTGCCAATTTGTCATTTTCCTAAATTAATAAGGCTTGTTATACCTAGAATGCAGAAACACTAACTTATTGCAGAAGTTAGCGCTCAAAATGTTTAAAATTTAAGCAGCAGCTTCTGTTTCAGAACTAATATGAGTTACAGCTTTACCTACTGTATCGATTTGTTCTGCAACTTCGTCTGGAATTTCAATTTCAAATTCTTCTTCAAGTGCCATAACTAGTTCGACCGTATCCAAAGAATCTGCACCCAAATCGTTAGCAAAACTAGCTTCTGCCGTTACGCGATCGGCTTCAACTTCTAACTGTTCGATAACAATTTTTTTTACTCTTTCAAAAATTTCTTGATTCATAAAATCCTACCGCTTTTTGCCGTTGTTTAGATGAGATAATTTAAAAAAGAAGCAGTGCGGGTATTACCGCTTCTCGCTGGGAATTATGCCCAGTATAAATAAGCATTTTTTATCTTATCCGAAAGAGGGACATCTAAATATAGATATAGTCGCTTATTAAACTGTCACGAAAATGTTCCGCTTGAATTTACTTTCTAATTTTGCCAATGATAAAGAGTTTTTGGACAAGTGAAAACTTTTTCGCGCGATCGCAGCAAAATAGATAAATAAAGGCGATTCGATCGAAACTCTCAAAAAATCTAAATTAATTTTCTCATGAGCGGACAATCTCTTCAATATGCTTACTTTCCAGGCTGTGTCGCTCAAGGCGCTGCCAGAGAATTGTATCTTTCTACAGCGGCTTTAGCTGAAGCTTTAGATATAAAATTAGTCGAACTCAAAAAAGCTGCTTGCTGCGGTTCTGGTACTTATAAAGAAGATTCTCAACTTTTAGAAGATACGGTTAACGCTCGCAATATTGCCCTGGCAGAATCTTTAAATTTGCCTCTTTTAACTCATTGTAGTACTTGTCAGGGAGTACTCGGTCGCGTTGACGAACGTCTTAAAGAAGCAAAACAAGATAATCCCGAATATGTTGAAAAGGTTAATCTTTTTTTAAGTAATGAAAATTGTTCTCCCTATCAAGGTAGCACCGAAGTCAAACATCTTCTGTGGGCAATTGTCGGCGATTACGGCTTAGAGGCTTTAAGTGAAAAGGTAACTAAACGTTTGACAAATTTAAACTGTGCTGCTTTTTACGGTTGTTACCTACTCAGGGCGCAAAAATCCATTCCCTTCGACGATCCTTTCAACCCACAATCGATGGAAAATGTTTTTCGTGCCGTTGGTGCTAATCCAATTTACTATCACGGTAGAATTCAATGTTGTGGTTGGCCTCTGTCTAGTTATGCTACCGAACAAGCTTTTTCTATGGCGGGCAAGCATTTATTAGAGGCGATCGCCGAGGGTGCTGATTGTTTGGTCACTCCCTGCCCTCTGTGTCATCTCAATCTAGATTCGAGACAACCAGAAGTAGAAAAAGTGATGGGACGTTCTCTCGGTTTGCCCGTTTTACATTTACCTCAGTTAATAGCTTTAGCTTTGGGAGTACCACCAAAACAACTCGGTTTAGACCGTCATGTAGTTTCTACTAAACCCGTACTGGAAAAATTAGGTTTGTAGCGAAATTTTTTGTCGTGGCGTTACATAAAACATCACGATCGAGAATCTGAAAGAATTTTGAAGGTTAATCATGCAAAATTCAGGTACTTCACAGAATTTTATTGGCGTGCGCGTAGTTGTTTCTGGCACGGTTCAAGGCGTTGGCTATCGCTATTATACGGCGCGACAAGCCGAACAATTGGGTGTTAAAGGTTGGGTCAAAAATCTTGCTAACGGTGATGTAGAGGCTGTTTTTACAGGCGATCGCTTTGTAGTCGAACGAATGGTTAAATGGTGTCATCGTGGTCCTTCTGCTGCTGTGGTTACAAATGTGGCGATCGAACCGTGCGAGTCAGGAGAGTTTAATAGTTTTCAAATCAGACGCTAATTATTATTTAAAAATTAATTCTTCCAGTTCTGATTAATTGAAAACCTGTCATCATGGCGGCAAAGGAAATAAAGAAATACCAAAGACTAGTTGGTTTTAAAAATACTTTGCCGCTCACTACAACTAAAACCGTTCCAAAAATAATTAATTTCCAGCCTAAATTGCCAGTCGATCGCGAAAAAAAGATTAGTAAAATTGTCCCTAGCATTAAAGCGATCGCAGAGGCTGCCGCCGATATATCCTGCCACCAATAACTAGAAATGTATGTAGTAAAAAATATGTTTTGTCCTAAAAAATAAATACCGATTAATAATAAAGTTAAACCGATTATTTTAGTAAAAAATCTCATGATGATATGTGACGATCGATGGTAATTCGATCGTAACTTTACGTTTAAACAACGTCAATTTTACTAAAGTAATCTAATTCAAACAAAAAACGAATTGAGTTAATTCAATTCGTCTTTTTTCGAAAATCGATCGAAAATATATTCTAAAATTAGATTTGAGAATTCGAATTCTTAACCTGACGAGCCATATCCATAAAAGGATTCAAACTAGGGCCAGGACGACGACGAGATCTATTTGGAGTAGGCATCAAATATTTGCTTGCAAAAGACTCTACCGATTCTGGTGCTTTTTTGCCATTACTGGTGTTGGCATTCATTGCCTTAACCCAAAATGGAGTCTCGTCTTCTGCTACTTTTTTAGGTGCGGGTGCAGCAGGAGCAGTTTCAGTTTTAGATTTACCTTTTTTATTAGTAGCCTTTTTCGCTGTTGCTGGCGCTGCTGTTTTTTTCTCTTCAACTACAGCCGCCTTAGTTGGTGCGGGTTCGACTTTTTTTTCTTCAACTACAGTAGTAGTTACTTTTTTGCCATTACTATTATCAGTTTGCTTACCATCTAAAGCGTCATCAAGTTGAACATAGAATCCATCTTTAGATTTCTTTCCACCAAATAATTTACCGAGCATGAGTAGATAACTCCTGAAAATAATCGCTAATTAACTTAATTTTCAAACAAAATTAGCTGGAAAAAATACTCTATTTAATGCTATTTTCGAGCGAGATATAGCAAAATTAGAACTCATCCTCAAGCTAATTCGATCGCGTTTTTGCTTGCTTTAATTTTGATACCCAGTAAAGAAAGACATACCTAATTTTTTCAGGCAGGCTTTATAATCGCTCGCTAATATCTTTACTTAAAATTATTGTAAATTTTACTCAAGAAAAAACTGGATTCATTTTAAATGAAACTTCAAAAATGAATTTACAGCAATATTTTGTTACAAATTTTAATGAAAACCTGTTTATTTTGTCTCGATCGCTGTGGGGAAAGCTAATTTTTGTAAATCAACTCTCATTTTTGCAAAAAGAAAGTGCTGAGACTTTTGTAAGGGCGGGTTTAGACGATAAGCGATCGAGCTTATCCAAAAATAATCAATAAAACCCGCCCCTACGCTGACTTTTGACCTAGCCTATTACTTTATCCAAACCGTCTTAATATTAACGAACTCATGAATTCCCTGAATTCCTAATTCACGTCCGTATCCAGAACGTTTAATGCCACCAAAAGGAAGACGAGGATCGGATTTAACCATACTATTGATAAAAACTGCACCTGCTTCAAGTTCTTCCACTAGGCGATCGCTTTCGTGTTTTTGATTAGTCCAGCCACTCGCACCCAATCCAAAAGTGGTACTGTTAGCTAATTTAATTGCTTCGTCGAGGTTAGCAACGCGGAATAGTAAAGCGACAGGGCCAAAAAATTCTTCGCTCGCGCCAGGAGAATCGGAAGAAATGTTAGTAAGAATCGTCGGCGGGTAGAAATTACCAGGGCGATCGCTCAAGGGTTTGCCACCAGTTAAAATCTTTGCGCCCATAACAACGCATTTCTGAACTAGTCGATCGATTTCTTCAAGAATTTTTGGTGTTGCTAAAGGACCAATATCAGTATCATCCAGCATTGGATCGCCAATTTTCAAGGCTTCAAATTTAGCTATTAATTGTTGTTCGAAGCGATCGGCGATCGCTGATGCGACGATAAATCTTTTAGCGGCGATACAAGATTGACCGTTATTTTGTAATCTCGCCGTTGTTGCTGTGGCTACAGCTTCTTCTAGATTGGCACTTTCAAGAACGATAAAAGGATCGCTACCGCCTAATTCTAAAACCGTTTTTTTAATTTGTTTTCCCGCCGCCGCCGCTAGGGAAGCACCAGCAGATTCACTACCCGTAAGTGCTGCGGCTTTGACGCGATCGTCTTTGATGATGTTTTCAATCTCTGCTGCACCGATGAGTAAAGTTTGAAAGACACCTTCGGGAAAACCTGCTTCTAGAAAAATTGACTCGATCGCCAAAGCAGATTGAGGCACGTTAGAAGCGTGTTTGAGTAAACCAACATTGCCAGCCATCAAAGCGGGTGCGGCGAAGCGAAATACTTGCCAAAAAGGAAAATTCCAAGGCATCACTGCTAAAATTGCACCGAGAGGTTGATAGCGAACAAAGCTAGAAGAAGCGTCGGTAGAAGCGGTTGCGTCTGCTAAAAATTCAGGTGCTTTTTCGGCATAAAAACGACATACTAAAGCACATTTTTGCACTTCAGCGATCGCCGCTTTAATTGGTTTGCCCATTTCCAAAGTTAAAATTTTGGCAAATTTAACTGATTCTTGCTCTAAAATGTCGGCTGCTTTTGAAAGCCACTGACTTCTTTGAGCGAAAGAAGTTTTGCGATATTTTTGAAAACTGGCATCTGCTTTAGCTAGCTTAGTTTCAATTTCTTCCTTTGTTAGCGCGGCAAATGTTTGAATTGTTTCTCCTGTGGCTGGGTTGACTGTAGCGATGCCCATATTTTTTCCCCGCGTCTTTAATAACTAGTCCTATTTTCTAGTTTAAATCTTGCCTGATTCGACTGAAACATTTTATTTGACAATAGTTTCGAGCGAGGAAAAAAATGCTGAGCTTTCAGCTTTTGGCTTTCTCAAAAACTCAGCACCAGACGCGAATAAGCGAATTACAGAAGAACTAGCTAAGGGGACGTTCGTGCGCCTACGTTTTCGCGCTGCGCGTCAGCATTTAACACTTATTTATGTATCGTACATACGACATTCATCTGCATCTGGATTGAGATCGCAGTATACTTCTAAAGAAGTTTTTTTCGTGTTGAAGCGTTGATGAGATTTTTCAGCAGATAATTCTTCAACAATATCCCAAGCAATAACACAATCAGTCGAGCTAGCATCAACAGAACAAGCAGAACGAGCTTGTTCGATCGCCTCATTAATTCTCATTTCTAGAGATTTACTAGTTTCTGAATTATCCTTGTTAACTAGATTAACCATGAGTTTGGTTTTTCCTTTGATAGGGGAAGAGCTTTTTTTGGAACTTATTTTTAATTTATCTAGGTGGCGATCGACTCGGTGGTGAAAAAAACCGTAATGAAAATGGGTTGATTTTACTACTTTTATTTCTAGCGATCGAATTAAAAGTTAATGCTGAATAACTTACTAAGCGAGTTAATCAAATACGTATAAACAGCGATCGCCAGTCAATATTGATTTGAAACGATCGCGCACGTATTGCTCGATCGAAGTTTTACAAAAATCGATTGTTTGTAAATTAAACAATGGAAGCAGTAATTTTTATTGCAACAAAGCAATAGTCGATCGAAGGGAATAGGGAATAGGGAGTAGGGAATTACTTTTAACTTTGCCCCATGCCCCATGCCCGATGAACAATGAACAATGAACAATACTCTATTTTAACTCCCTAACATCTGCAATTTATACAAACTTGCATACAAACCGTTTTGCTGCATTAGTTCGTCATGACTGCCAGATTCAATTAATTCCCCTTGTTTGAGAACAAAAATGCGATCGACGTTGCGAATTGTTGATAGTCTGTGAGCGATAATAATGGCAGTGCGGTTGACTAGCAAACGATCTAAAGCTTCTTGAATTGATGCTTCGGTACCTACATCCAAACTGGAAGTAGCTTCATCGAGAACTAAAACGCTAGGATTGCGAATAGCAACGCGAGCAAAAGCTAACAGTTGTCTTTGACCGCCAGATAGATTTGCTCCTCTTT
The DNA here is from genome assembly GCA_051657945.1 of Xenococcaceae cyanobacterium. Lineage (GTDB taxonomy): Bacteria > Cyanobacteriota > Cyanobacteriia > Cyanobacteriales > Xenococcaceae > CAZJTL01. Next base: position 8,697 of record JBOFLQ010000039.1, read on the forward strand.
CTCGTAATTGTGTATCGTATCCTTGAGGCAATTGTTCGATAAAGCGATCGATATTAGTTAACCTAGCTGACTCTTCAATTTGCTCGATCGGATAACTTTCTCCGAGAGTGATGTTTCTTTTGACATCTCCAGCAAAAAGAAAACTTTCTTGCAAAATAACGCCAATGTAGCGACGAAGTTCGGCTTGCGGTATATCTCTAATATCGATACCATCAACTAAGATGCGTCCTTTGGTGGGTTCGTAAAGACGACATAATAGTCGAATAATCGAACTTTTACCCGCACCAGTAGGACCAACTAAAGCTATTTTTTCACCAGGATTTATTGTAAAGGTTAAATTTTTGATGACGAATTCATCTTCTTTGTAGCCAAACCAAACATTCTCAAAACGAATTTCTCCCGATCGCTTCTGGTTAATTTCTTTTTGCTGCGACAAAGAATTTTGAAGGGAAATTTCTGAATCACGAATGTCGATCGGTTCTGCCATTAGTTCGCTAATGCGTTCGATCGCAGTAAATCCCGATTGAAAAGTAGTAAATTTGTCAGCAAATTGTTTGATCGGGTTGAATAATATTTGCGCGTAAAGAATAAAAGTCGATAGCGTCCCAAAATTTAAACTCTTGTCTAAAATAAAACTACCGCCTAACCAAAGCACTGCTGCGATCGCCACCAAACTAATCCACTCTAAGGTAGCTGAGATCGCTGATTCGTGGAAAATAGTTTTATCGATCGCCTGACGGTAGCGTTCGTTAATCGAGCGAAACATTTCGGAGTTAAAACGTTCGCGACGAAATAGCTGAACGACGTTAATACCAGCAATATTTTCTTGCAAAATCGAATTTAATTTTGAAAGTTCTTCTCTTCCCTGATAATTAGCTCGACGAAATTGTCTTTGAAAGTAAATAATTAAAGCACTGACTGGAATCAGCATCAAAAGCAACATTGATGCCAAACGCCATTCCACTGCATAAATAATGACAACAATGGTCAAAATATAGATGAAGTCGCTAATCACGCCGATCGCACCGCTAGCGAAAACATCGCCCAAAGCTTCAACATCACTAGTCATACGCGTCACTAATTTGCCAACGGGGGCGCGATCGAAAAAACTCGATGACAAAGATGTAATGTGCTTAAATAAATCTTTTCTGATTGTTGCAGTTATTTCTTGACCGATTTTTTGAATGATAAATCCCTGAGTAGCTGCAAAAGCTAATCTGACTAAAATTGCTCCCAGCATCAAACCAATCAAAAAATTTAATCCTTGTTGCAAGGCAAGATCTTTGAGGAAAAACCAGGTATTTTCGCCGCGCAACAGGGAAATTGCCTGTCCGATAATCAGAGGTTGAATAGCCCCCGCGATCGACAAGGGTATTAATAAAGCTAAAGCAGTCACAAGCGCTTTTCGATGACTGCCAAGATAGGGAACTAGTTTTAAAAACAATCGCCAATCATTTTCGCGCGATCGACGACTATTTTTTTTTATTTTCACTGGATTGGAGACAACAGACATTTAAGAATTTAAAGGCTAACGTAGCGAAGACAATCGATATACATCATTCAATTTAGCCTATTCGATCGATTTTCTAAATCATCTTTAGGGTGGGTATGAGCTATCAAAAGAAGGCGATTTGGTCACAAGGTTAACAGCCGCTTCTGTCAATCTTTGGTTCATACCATCTACTTTTACGAAGTCACACGAAGCCCCTCTCAGAGGATGTCTGAAAAGTATAAGATTATGCCAGTCTTCTTAACATGAGGCGAATCATCGCGACTCTAATCATAGTTTCAGAAGTTGCAGGTAAAACTTCATAATCTTTGTTCAAACGACGACACTAATTAAACCATCCAAAAGTAATCGCGAGCTTAAACAGCAAATAGCAGGAATATCGTCTAAAATGCCGATCCAAAATCTCCGTAATTTGGAGCGCAACGGATTAATACAAAGAGAAGTATATTCAACAATTCCCCCAAGAGTAGACTATTCTTTAACTGTTTTAGGCAAGTCCTTAGCTGAGCCTTTAGCTATTTTAGGAGAATGGGCATATCAACATATTTCAGATGTTCATGCTTCAGTCGAGCAATACGATAATCGCCCTCAGTCTGAAAATTTTTGGCAACCAAAGTAAGGCTTGCTCTACAAACTTATTATTAATCTTATGAGACGAGGGTTGTACCTCACGTAACTTTAGAGAATGGAATTGAGTTAGGTCTGCTTTGTTGGGCTGCGCTTTAACTTGCACATCAGCTACTATCTATCCCAATCCTCTAGAGGCGACTTTGGCAATATTCTTCTAAATCATCAATAACATCCAGAATTTCAACGAATCGAGAGCCAAAGGCAGTCAACTTATACTCCACGCGGGGCGGAATTTCAGGATAAGCAACTTTCTCGACAATACCAAAGTTGACGAGATCTACTAATCGCTCATTCAAAACCTTAGTGGTCAATCCCTCAGTTGCACGAGTCATTGCTCCTGGGCGGTTGATACCTTTACGAATTAAGCGTAGAACCTCCAGCATCCATTTACAACCAAGAGTATGCTCCACGATATGAGCCACAGTTGGTTGAGAAGCAAAGATTTTTTTTTGCAAGCTATGGGGTTGTGATGACTGCATTTGCGACTGAACAGTAACTACCTTACTAAATGGTGCTGACTTGCGGGACAAGAGAGAAACACTATACGTTAAATAGTATCAAAATACCTTTACCGTTGATTCTAAAGCTAGGATGGTTAATAGAGATGGAATTTATGAAAGCAGCCGTACTGACAACATTTGGTGGTGCTGAGAGTTTTGAGATTCAAACTGTACCCAAGCCAATACCAAAACCTAATCAGGTTCTAGTAAGGGTTTGTGCGACATCGATCAATCCAGTTGATTATCAGACTCGCCGTGGTGACTACAAAGACTTGGTTCGATTACCAGCAATTATCGGAGTTGACATTTCAGGGGTTATTGAGACAGTTGGAGAGTCAGTGACAGACTTTGAGGTGGGAAACGAAGTTTATTACTCGCCGCAGATTTTTGGAGAATCTGGCAGCTATGCTCAATATCATGTTGCTGATGCAGGGATTGTTGCGCTTAAGCCTTCTAACTTGTCGCACATTGAAGCAGCGTGTTTTCCTCTTGCAGGAGGAACGGCTTGGGATTGTCTAGTAACGAGGGGCAATCTTCAAGTTGGGGAATCAGTTCTAATTCATGCGGGTGCTGGTGGAGTTGGTTCTATTGCGATTCAACTTGCAAAAGCGATGGGAGCCTATGTTTTTACAACATGCAGTTCTAAAAATATCGATTTTGTTAAAGAACTTGGCGCAGATCGAGCCATTGATTACAAAAACGAAGATTACGCGGAAGTTATTTATCAGGAAACAGATGAGCTAGGTGTTGATTTAGTTTTAGATACAATCGGTGGGCAAACAATCCAGCGTAGCCCAGAAATTATTCGCCCATTCGGCAGGCTTGTGAGTATTGTAGACACTGAAACACCGCAATCACTCATCGAAGCATGGGGCAAGAATCTGACTATCCATTTTGTTTTTTCGCCACAGTACCGAGCAAAATTAGATGCTTTGACAAAACTAATCGAGCGCACTCAGCTTCGCCCCGTCATTGATTCAACGCTGCCTTGGGATCGGGTGATTCAAGCACATCAGCGTTTAGAGCGAGCAGGGACGAAGGGGAAAATTGTGCTGGAATTTACCTAAAGTTAGACTATCCTCACCGAGTACTTTAGAGGACATCTGAAAAGTTATCTTGTTATATTTAAGTTCTTGGTTTTGCCCCCCTAGCCCTCTAAACTTGGAGGGAATAAAAATGAAAGTCCCCCAAGTTTAGGGGATTTAGGGGGCGTTGATGTAGCAAATGAGACTTTTCAGACAACCTCTCATTATACAGAGCGCCGTGACAGGGTCTCTCTAACTTTTGTAGTATCTCACAAAAGCCTTTTGCAAGAATGCCGTCTTTCTTCTTTAGTAGCGTCTAAACCTGCACACGCAGAAATTAAATTCGCGATCGCTCAAAAAGAATTGTTACACTCGATCCATTAAGAAAATACAATTGTTATATTTACTAGCTCTTAAAATTGTTTTCAGCTAAAGTAAAAGCGTCTAGATTTAAAACTATTAAATTGTACCGATCGATGACTAACAAATTTCCGATAGGATCTTTAGTTAAATACATGTTTGGCAAGGATTCTAAGCGTCCTTATCAAGTTTTAGCTAACAAAGAAAATCCCAGTTTCAAAATGTATAGTACGACATATCATATGCATGAAAGATATGATTATGTAATTGCAATACATCAAGGTGCTTTAAAAGAGGGTGAAAAAATTCGTTTTCTACCAGTTTTTGATTTTTGGTTGGAAAACTTTGCTTAAAACAAATTCGAGCGCAAATTACGAGTATTAATTTTGTAGTTAATATTGTTTTGAAAATGCAAGTGTTAAAGTTCAAAAAAGAGGGTGAATTATATTCACCCTCTTGAAATTAATTACTAAAATTTATTGGTTTTTAACTTAAAAACTCAAGCATCATTCAAAGCGACGATACCAGGTAAAGCTTTACCTTCAAGTAGTTCCAGACTTGCACCGCCACCAGTAGAAATGTGACTCATTTGTTCGGCTACGCCTACTTTTTCGACAGCAGCTACAGAGTCACCACCGCCAATAATGGTAATTGCACCTTTTTTGGTAATATCAGCTAAAGTATGAGCGATCGCTTCAGTGCCTACGGCAAATTTGTCGAATTCAAATACACCCATAGGGCCATTCCAAATTACCGCTTTACAATCAGACAAAGCATCTTGGAAAAGTTTTACAGAGTCCGCACCGATATCGAGCCCCATCCAACCATCAGGAATATCATTAATGCTAACAGTTTTCGAGTTAGCATCGGGAGCAAAATTATCTGCTATGACAACATCAGTAGGTAACAAGAAAGCAACGCCTTTTTCTTTTGCTTTAGCTTCCAAAGATTTGGCTAAATCTAGTTTGTCTTCTTCCACCAAAGATTTACCAACACTTAAACCGCGTGCTTTGTAGAAAGTGAAGATCATGCCACCGCCGATAATCAGCTTGTCGCATTTGTCTAGCAGCGTTTCAATTACTCCAATTTTGCTAGAAACTTTAGACCCACCAATAATTGCTACAAGAGGACGTTGGGGGTTTTCGATCGCATTTTGGAGGTAGTTAAGTTCTTTTTCGATTAAGTAACCAGCAACGCAAGGGCTGAGATAGTGGGTTACACCTTCAGTAGAAGCATGAGCGCGGTGAGCAGTACCAAAAGCGTCATTAACGTATAAATCGGCGTTGGCTGCCAGTTTCTTGGCGAATTCGGGTTCGTTTGCCTCTTCTTCAGCATAAAAACGCACGTTTTCAAGCATCGCTACTTGAGAGTTACTCATCTTGGCGATCGCAGCAGCTACAGAATCGCCAATGCAATCGTCGCACATAATAACTTCTTGTCCGAGTAACTCAGAAAGGCGCTTAGCTGCGGGAGTTAAACGCATACTCTCGTTAACTTTGCCTTTGGGACGACCGAAGTGGCTGGCTAAAATTACTTTAGCACCTTTGCCAGTTAAATCTTTGATGGTTGGCAGTGCTGCACGTATGCGGGTATCATCGGTAATACTACCAGATTCATCCAGCGGCACATTAAAATCTACTCTTACTAAAACTCTTTTACCTGCTACATCAGCTTCTGATAAACTTGCTAAGGCTTTTTTAGACACAATAATCTCCTAAATGCATCCTTGTTTATTAACTAACTATTAAATCAGCGTGCCGCCGCTTGCTGAGATGTTAACCTGAAAATTATTAACAGGTATTTTGTTATAACTGCTGGATTATGTCCAAGCAAAGTAATATGAGGAGCGAGTTTTACACGACTCATCTCCACAAAATTTAACGATGTTTGTCAAACCAGTCCAAAAGCATTTTACCAGTGATGGACGATCGAATTGCTCTAAAGAAATCCAAAATACTCTAAACCTTCGATAATTCCCGCTGCATAACCAGCTTTGGCAAAATAACGAGAGTCAGTTTGGTTGTTTTGATACCATTGATAGAGTTCGGGTTTGGCATTTCCGACAATGATGCCTTTTTCCTCTCCTGCGAGTAAAGCAATATCATTACCAGAATCGCCGCAAACTGCGGTTCGATCGGCATCGATCGCCAATTTTTGCCGCAAATATTGTAACGCCAAACCTTTATCGCCTTTTTGTGGCAATAAATCTAAGTCTTGTGAGGCGCTATAGATAAACTTTACATCCAAACCGCGATCGCTTAATTCGGATTTTAATTTTGGTAAAACTTTTTTTACTGCTTGCTCTTCGAGATAAAAACTAATTTTAAAATCATTTTGTTCTGATTCTGGTTGCAAGACTAAATCTTGATAGTTACTTGCTACAGTGGCTATTTGTTGGCGATTCCAACCATGAGAAAGAATGTTTCCCCATTCGGCATCGTAAGTATTTTTACCAGGTTCGCTATAAATTTCTGTTCCCACAGAAGCGATTAAAATATCTGGGGAGAGTAAAGATTTTTCTTTGGCTAATTGCTCGTACAAATAAAGCGATCGACCTGTTGCGTAAACTATTTTTGTGCCAAATTCTTGGCGATGCCGAGTTAATTGTTGATTGAGTTTTTGGAGTGCCGCATCATCTCCGACTAGAGTATTGTCGAGATCTGTTACGAATAAAAATGAAGTCACTGTTACATGCCGCTTTCTATTGTTTCTTTCGATCAAGGTAGCAGTTAACTGCACAGAAACACAAATTTACAGCAACTATTGACAGTAATGCTATTATTAGATTGATTTTTTGGGGCTGTGGCTCAGCAGGATAGAGCAAGCGCCTCCTGATGTTTCGGGCACCGTGTGGGAAACTTCACGAGTGAATGTGGTCAAATTCAAGGAAGCCTAAGTCTGTTAATTCAAATAGATACGGTAATCTTGAGCCAAGCTCTATATCCCTAGTAGAGAAGGTGCAGAGACTGGTTGTAGAGAAAAATAGGGCAATATTATTCTAGAAAAACCTCTACAACAATACGGCCACCACCTAAAGACAATCTGTCCATGGTGAAGGAATAGTCCAGAGAGTGGGGAAACTCACACAAATCTGAAGCGCTAGGTCGCCGGTTCAAATCCGGCCAGTCCCGTCTTTTTAAAGTGTTAAGTTTTTACTTGACTATTTCCGCTCGATCGGCGTGCTAAGTTCGAGCATTTTGTTTTGACTTGAATTTAGTTCGATCGAGCTATCTGAATTTTAACATTAGTTAGAAAATCTAAACTAACGTTTAGTCTCGTTCTCATTCAATTCTAATTATTTTTGATTTCTTGTCACCAACACAATAACGTTACCAAATTTGATACAAACAATTAAATTTTTGCGATCTAAATTAATGTCACGTATTTTTTTATACCAATTGAAAACAACCAAACCAAAGTAATTAGACATAATATAAATAGAAAAAACCACTCTTCCTCTTTCTATTTTTAAAAACCAAGAGATAAACTTGGGCGGAGAAGTGTTTTTAGCCAAGCAGTTCTGTATTGAAAAATCAATCGAGCATTTCTTTGATGGTTTTTAAAATTGGTTATCACAAAAAAAATTCTTTGGCCATTTCGCCAAGAAAACACCATAAGAGACTGCGTTTTCTGTTATTGCCAGTAGCTGCAACTTTGCTTTGGATGGGATATTGGCAAATTTCCAGTTATTTAATCGAACCAGAAGCGGTTTTTGTTTTAGGAGGACATGAAAATAGAGAACGCTACGCTGCCAAACTAGCGCAACAGAATCCACAACTACCAGTATGGGTTTCTTCTGGCAGTCCCGAAGCTTACGTCGAAAAAATTTTCACCAAAGCAGGAGTGACCAGAGATCGTCTCTATCTAGATTATCGTGCCAGAGACACCGTCACCAACTTTACCACCCTCGTCGATCGCCTAAAAGCACGGGGAATAGATAGCGTCTATTTAATCACCTCAGAAAACCACATGCTACGCGCTTTAATTATTGCCGAAATTGTTTTTGGCAGTCGGGGCATTAAAGTCAAACCGATCTCCGTTCCTGCTGACTCTCCTCCAGAATCTATCAGCAAATGCCTGCGAGATACATTTAGAGCAATTCTTTGGGTGACTACAGGTCATACGGGGAGAACATTCATAAAATATTGGACGGAAAACGATCGAATAGGCAGTAGGGAATAGGGCATGGGGCAACGGGCATGGGGCAACGCTGCACCGGGCAAAAGTAGCAAGTAGTAAGTAACAAGTAGTAAGTAAATATTGGCTGTTAACTCATTACTCATTACTCAATGACGAGTTACTCATTACTATCCCCTATCCCCTAACCCCTAACTCATGACAAGAAACTTGCCATTGTTCGATCGCGTTGACTAATTGTTCTGGACGTTCGATCGAAAAATCTGGGTTGAATTGAGCTAAAACTTGAGAGGAGTTAAAGCCCCAACCGACAGCAATAACTTTGACATTACTAGCTTTTGCTGCATTAATATCTCTAGTTTCGTCGCCGACGTAAATTGCTTGATGAGTAGCTATTTGGTTTTGCAACAAAAATCTTTTAATCGCCTTATGCTTACCAAAAATTGACGACGTAGCAGAAACAAAATCAAACAAATTTTCTAAGTTGTTATTTTCTAAAAAAGCAATAACGTTATCTTTGGTATTAGAAGTGATAATTCCTAATTGATAACCTCTGTCGTTCAATTCGACTAAAGACTTTTCGATTCCTGGTATGGGTTTTAGTAGGACAATTTGTCTATTTACCTCTGATTTGACTCGACGCAGTAGAAAAGGCAGCTTAAAAATCGAAATTTTTGAGCGATCGACAATCTCTTTAGAACTGAGGTTTTTTAGTTGCAGTAAATCTTCTGGATCGACAGGTTGATAGCCAAACTCGCTAGACAGACGATTGGTAATTTCCAAGAGCATATCGTGACTGTCAGCTATAGTGCCATCAAAATCAAAAATAATTACCTTATTCACCATCCGTTATCCCGAAATAAATCCATCTCTTAATTCACTCCCCAACATCATCTAGCCTTTGTAAATTAGCTTTAGCATTGCGACGCAACATCTCTGGTTTGATTCTTCTGAAGGCAGAAGCTGTAAATCTTTTATCCCATTCTCGATCGTCAATTTCTGCTAACTCGGTTAGTTTGGGTGCGACGTTCTCAGGATAAGGCTGAAAATCGATTAGATCGGTTTCCTTAGCAAATCGCTGATTCCATGGACATACATCTTGACAGATGTCGCAACCTGCCACCCAACCCGACAAAGAAGTTGCGATCGACTCTGGCAATTGTTCGGCTCGATTTTCAATTGTATGATAAGCGATGCAACGATTTGCATCTACGACAAAAGGTTGTACTATTGCTTGAGTCGGACAAGCATCAAGACAACGCGTACATGTTCCACAATGCTCTGTATGAGGTCGATCGGTCGTTAATTCTAAATTGGTTAAGATTTCGCCGAGAAAAACCCAACTGCCATATTCTCGCGTAATTACATTACCATTTTTGGCAATCCAACCCAAACCCGCTCGTTGCGCCCAAAACTTATCCTGAATTGGCGCTGTATCGGCATAATAGCGCACTTTTACGTTGCAGTCTCGCTCTTGCAACCAATTACTCAAAGCTTTGAGTTTTTTGTGCAGAACTTTATGATAATCTCTTCCCCAACCGTAACGAGAAAGCTTAGCATATTCTTTTCCTTGGGGACGCGAAACGGGAGTGTAGTAATTGAGAACGACGCAAATAATCGATCGAACTTCAGGCATGAGTTCTTTAGGATCGAACCGTTTTGAATTTGCCATCCATGACATATCGGCATGATAGCCTCGATCTAACCATTTCTGTAGGCGATCGCTATTTTCTCGGTCATTGTCTTGAGGGACGACAGCAATACCTACCTTATGAAATCCAAGCAATTGAGCTTGCTCTTTAATTTGGTTACTCGTCAGTGACACTTTCAAAGTTTTAATTTTGGGTAAAGAAAACTCAACCTGCGAATTGAGGTGACCAGGGCTTCGCCCTTTAAGGCATTCTCGCATTCTCGCATTCGTCGTATATGAAAGATCTACTTCTATCTTCTTCTGACAGGGTACAAGCCTCGTCTTTTAAGACGGAATTCGTTTGGTCGAGGTGCAAGCCTATGAACAAACAAAAAACCTTCTGCCATCTGCCTCCTGCCTTCTGCCTTCGTTTGACTCCTTCTCGATCGCCTAAATGTATTTAATTATTAAATTTTTTAGAAAAATCTTGTCAATCTTAGATAGCTTTATTTAATAATGCAAAATATCGAGAAATTTGCCTAGCTCTTGCTAGATTTTTAAAGACAACAACTTAGGTCGGGGGTAGACTACACCTATGTCAAGGCAAAAATATTATTTAATCTTTGCTTCATGTTGTTTGAGTTTGTGCTGCTTGGAAGCACTATTATTAACTAACTTAGCAGAGTCAGTAGAGGCGGCAAAATCTGAAGAAAATGCCTTATTTGAGGAAACCTCAGATTTGTATAGCCGCCGTCAAGCAAAACCGCTCGACAAATTGACTAATTTATTAGACCAGAGGCATTTGCAAGACAGTTGTGTCGAAGCAACCTCGACATCCTGTCTGGTGCGATCGGTAGAATCTCCGCCGTTGCCAAACGGAGTCTCTTTGAGCCTACCAAAAACTAAACGATTTAAAGGTTTTAAGCCTCCGGGCAGTAGTCAACCCAACTATACCATTGGTGCAGCAACTCGCAAGGCGGGCGGTATTTGTAGCCGAGATTTAGGCGCGCCAATGCATAATTTAACGGCTTTGGTGTCATCAGCCGATCGCGCCATTACCATGACAGATAGACCTACTTTTTTGGCATACGTTCCCAAAACATCGGCAAAGCAAGCTTCTTTAATTGTTAAAAATGCTAGCGAACAGTATTTTTATCGTAAAAATTTTACTTTGCCAGAAGAAGCGGGTATTGTCAGTATTAGTTTGCCAAAAAGCGCTCCAGCTTTACAAGCGGGTCAGGAGTATACTTGGTCTATAGTTTTAGTTTGCGGTGAGTCGCTTGCGCCTAGCGACCCTTTTGTGAGCGGCAAAATAACTAGAGTGACAAGCCAAAGGAGCAAATTACAACAAGTTTTCCCGCTCGACTCTTCTAAAGAAACACTGGTCGATCGCGCCAATTTTTATCAAAAAAATTTGATTTGGTACGATACTCTGGCAACTGTGGCAGCATTAAAAAAACTCGAACCAACAAGCTCTACAGCAACTAATACTTGGCAGAAACTTTTAGAAGAAGTGGATTTAGCAGATCTTGTTACTGAACCTTTAGTTTGGATTAATTAAAAACTAGGGAATAGGGGATAGGGAATAGGGGATAGGGAATAGGGGATAGGGAATAGGGGATAGTGTGCTGCGTTTTTACTTGCTACTTGCTACTTGCTACTTGCTACTTATTAATTTCACCCATTGCCCGATGAAATATGACTATTAATGTCTCGCTTGAGACTATTTCTTTACCAGAGCTATTTAGCTCGATCGATTTAGAGGTCAAATCGGGACGATTGATTTTTGAACCTCAACCAACCTCAACTGAAACTGAAGGCGCTGACAAGAAAGTTTCTTATCACTTGTGGTTCGATCGAGGTAAATTTGTGGCAATTTGTGAAATCAGAAGAGAATTCGCCTTAGAACAGGGGGAGATTTCCAATCGCGATTGCGCGTTGACAAGTAGGCGAAGCTATCGTCAGAATTTAGAAACGATCGCGCTGATTAAAAGTAGGGGTTGGATTGGTAAACTAATCTCAGAAAACCTCGATCGCCTTTGTCCTAAAGGCGAACCGTTGGGCGTGTATCTGAGCAAAATGAAGCTTGTCAACTCAGAACAATTAGACTCGATCTTTCAAATTCAACTCGAGCGAGTTTATAAATTATTTGAATTCACTTCTGGTCGCCTCATTTTTACAGAAATTTCCGAACTAATCGCCCAAGACAATCAAATCGAGATGCCATGGTTGGAAATGACGGGGCGTAGCATTAGAGCCGCTCAGCTCGTTCTTAATGGGTTGCGACTCCTTGACAAAAGGGAAATTTATGAAAACAGATTACCCGATCGCAAGGTCTCTTTAAAAAGCACCATGCCAGAGGGGCTGACAGATTTAGAATTATTGCCATTAGAATCGCAGTTGTGGGCGATCGCCAACGGAAAAAAATCTCTTGAGGAAATGGCTCTTTCTCTCGATCGACCTATAGAACAAGTTCGAAAAGTGGCGAGTCATCTACTCATGGCTGGTTTGGTTAAAGAAGCACCCCTGAAAAGTCGAGCCGATTCACTGTCAAATTTGACTGCTACGAGCGACTTACAAAAGTCGAGCTCAAATGACTTAGAGTGTTTGCCCAGTTTGGAATCGCTCGCGCCGAAAAGGTGGAAAAAATGGTGCAAAAACGCGATTTTTGCCATCGGTGTGACGGGAATAACGATCGTTGGCAGTTTGGTAGGCATTTTTCAAAGAGCCGAACTAGAAGCCCTCGATCGCGCCTTTCGCTGGCGACCTTTAGAACCAATCGATCGAAGGATCGCGATCGTTACTATAGACGACAGTGATATTAATAGTTTGGGACAGTGGCCGATTTCTGATGCCAAGTTAGCGCAATTGTTGACGACTTTACAAAAATACAATCCCAAAGCGATCGGTCTGGATATTTATCGAGATATTCCAGTCGAACCAGGACATAAACAGTTACTAGAAGTTTATCAAAATACACCCAATCTGATTGGTATTGAAAAAGTTGTCGGCAAAAACACAGTTGCACCACCACCGCTCTTAAAAGAACTAGACCAAGTAGCTATTACCGATACTGCCCTCGATTTCGATGGCAAGTTACGCAGAGTTTTAGTTTCAGTAAGCACGGAGGAGGGTGAATTATTCAGTCTGGGAGTATACTTAGCTTTAATTTATTTGGAGGCTGCTGGCATCCATTTAGAGCCTGTTGGCAATAATGGCGAATATCAATTGGGAAAGGCCTTGTTTGCCCCTCTAACAGCAAATGCGGGCGGCTATGCTGGCAATTTTGGCGGCGGTACTAATGTGGGTGGTTATCAAATTATGTTGAACTATCGCAGTACGCCCGAGAATTTTCAGACTGTTTCAATTACCGATGTTTTAGCCGATCGAGTCCCCTCTGAACTAATTCGCGATCGCCTGGTATTAATTGGTACTAATGCTGACAGTCTTAAAGATTTTTTTGCAACTCCCTACAGTTTCAATCGAGCCGATCTGGCTGCTAATAGTCCTGGGGTTCTTATTCATGCTAACGTTGCCAGTCAAATCATCAGTGCTGCTTTGGACGGACGACCGTTACTAAAATTTTGGCGGGAGTCTCAAGAATGGCTCTGGATTTTGGGATGGTCGGCAATTGGTACGGTATTGGCGAGAATTTTTTTGGAACGATACTACAAAAAGCGATCGACAATCGCTTTAAGTTTTGGTTTGGTTGCAGGAGGTAGCGTTATTGGCATAGGTTATCTCATTTTTTTGGCAGGTTGGTGGATTCCTGTAATTGCTCCCTCGATCGCTACCGTCGCTTCTATGAGTTTACTGCTCCTTAGCGAACGCAAGCGCAAATTTCAACAGGAAATTTATCTCGATCGCTCGACTCGCTTTGTCAACCATCGTTATTTTCAAAATTATTTAGAACAGCAGTGGCAGGTTGCCAGAGAAACAAGTCGTCATCTTGCTTTAATTTTTGTCACTGTCGATCGATCGCAACTCGATCGCGATGTTAATCCAAAAACTAATGCAAAGCTTTTGCGTCAAATTGCGAAAGCGATCGAGTCTGTCATTGACGATCGCGGTACGATCGCTCGTTACGAAAAAGATACATTTGCGATCGTTTTACCCAAGACAAAAGTTCAATTAGCTATGCAAATAGCACGAACAATTGTAGCGCGAGTCAATGCTATCCCTTGCACTCGTCTTGCTGAGTCAGAAGAAACTACGTCGTCTACCGATCGAGTATCTTTAATTCTTAGTTGCGGAGTTGCCAGTATTATCCCTACCGATGAATCATCAAGCGCAGAATTGATCGCTATGACAAATGAATCTGTCTTGACTTCTAATCCCTAATTTTTTCTAACATGCTCGATCCTGCTATACTCAATCGTCTGAAAAATATTCGTCTCATTGCTACAGATATGGATGGTACTCTTACTACTGAAGGAAGGTTTACTGCTGCGACGATCGAGACACTAGAAACATTAAAGGAAGCAGGCATAATTGTTTTAATTGTGACGGGAAGATCGGCGGGATGGGTAAATGCTATTTTTAATTATTTGCCGATTGAGGGTGCGATCGCAGAAAATGGTGGAATTTTTTATAGTAACGAGCGAAAAAATCGAGAAGCAATTAAATTTTTAACTCTCATTCCCGATCGCTATTTACATCGTCAAAAACTTTGGAAAACATTTAATTTTATAAAAGAAAAATATCCTCAAATTCAAGAATCTGACGATAATACTTTTCGCATTACAGATTGGACTTTTGATGTGGAAGGATTAACTATTTTAGAACTAAAAGAAATGAACGATTTATGCCAACAACAGGGTTGGAGTTTTACTTTTAGTAATGTTCAATGCCATATTAAACCAATGGGACAAGAGAAAGCTAATAGTTTATTACAAGTTTTAAAAGAAAATTTTCCTCAATTAACTACCGATCGAGTTGTAACTGTTGGTGATAGTCCAAATGATGAATCTTTGTTCGATCGCAATAAATTTCCAATTTCTGTAGGCGTTGCCAATATCAACCATTACCTTCAATATTTACAACATCAACCCATACATATAACTAGTAAAGCTGAAGGTGAAGGATTTTGTGAATTAGCAGATTTAATCATGCGATCGCGGGTTAAATAACTCTATCTGCTGGTGTTGCTAATCTGGTTCATTACAGGGAACAATTACAACATCAGCCTATTTTTATTACAGATCGAGCTGAAGGTAATGGTTTTCAAGAATTAGCTGAATTGATTTTAAATATTTCTTGCTAAAGTTTTAGTTTTTTTTGAAAGAGTCCACAGATAAACAAGGCGTGCAAATCTGAGGTCTCCTCAGATTTGTCTTGGCACGCCGTACAGATGAACGCAGATAAATGCAGGCAGATAAAGCTTGGATGCGATGGACTTATGCAAGAGGTTTTATAGGGAGTAGGACGACGCAGTTGACTTTCTAACCATCCCATTCTCGATCGATGTTTGTTTGTGTTTGAGCAATTTGTTGTCTCAAATTTTGCCAGTCGATTCGATCGCATTGGATATCTTGAATTAATTGTCCGCGATCGAGATATAAAACGCGATCGGCAAATTTTTGGACTAGTTCTAGATGGTGATTGACCATTACGATCGAGGTGTGGCATTCTCTAGATAATTTATTTAAAATTTCAATTAAGCGATCGGCGATGCCAAGATCCAATGCTGAAGTCGGTTCGTCTAAGAGTAAAAGTTTGGGTTGCATGACTAAGGCACGAGCGATCGCTACTAATTGTCTTTGTCCGAGAGATAGTTGTAATTCGTTTCTGTCCAACCAATCTTCAGAAATGCGAAGTGTATCGATCCACGTTGTCAGACGTTGTTGAATTTCTGAGTTTGGTAGTTTTTGTAATGTTAATGGATAAGCGATCGCTTCTTTGACTGTCATTCCCAATAATTTTGGTTCTTGAAGCATTAAAACAACTTGAGTACGTAGTTGAGTTGCTGGAATTCGATTTAGATTTTGATTTTCAAAATAAATCGAACCGGTAGAAGGGGAACTAAGATTATTTAAAAGACGCAACAACGAAGTTTTACCAGCACCAGAAGCGCCAACAAGCGCCAAGCGATCGCCCTTATTTAAACTAAAAGAAATATTTTTTATTAAATAACTCGAACCGATCGAAGCTGTTAAACTAACTTCTCGTAATTCCATCAATAAACTATTATTCATATCGAGCCGCTTGAGGAGCATCAAACTCAGTCTAGCTCGTTCTTGCTTTTGGGCTTTTTTTCTTTATGTTTATGAAATTGCGATGGCGAAGCACGACAGTTCATGAGATCGCCAGCTACATCTAAAGATTGAAATTTCTCCTTTAGTTTTAAACAAATTCATCCTTTGAGAGATGTTTTTGGCACAACAAAACAGTTACGTTAGATATATAACGTTCGGCAAAATTTCAAATATTGGCGGCAAAACGGAGATGAAATCGTGCATTTGGGGCAATTTCTCGGTTTACTTGTTTTAATTATTTCTCTTTATATTTTGTGGCAAATTAAACAAGTTATTTTGTTAGTCTTTGCCGCTGTAGTTTTGGCAACAATTATGAACCGAATAGTGCAACGATTGCAAAAATATCATCTCAAAAGAGGTGTTGCAATCGCCATCGCTGTACTTGGTTTATTAATTTTAGTTGTCGGTTTTTTTGCTGCGATCGTACCGCGTTTAGTCGAACAACTGCAACAGTTGATCGTTCTGTTACCAAAAATCTCTACACAAGTACAAACATGGATTGATTGGGCGCTCAACTTAGTTCCAGGAAGAATGCTCGATCGCTTGCAAGGAATCGATACGATCGCTCAAAATTTACAAACTTTACTAAATCAATTATTAAATAACTTTTTCGTTGTCCTCAATAATTCCTTTGCTGCTGTTATCGGATTATTATTATTTGTAGTATTGAGCGTTATGTTATTAGCAAATCCCGCTCAATATCGTCGCATTTTTATTCTGGCATTTCCTGCTTTTTATCGAAAACGAGTCGATGAAATTTTGACTAAATGCGAGCATTCTTTGGTGGGTTGGATTCGCGGTACTTTAATTGCAATGTTGGCGATCGGATTTTTGAGTTTTATCGGGCTATCGGTGCTTCGAGTTAGAATACCTTTAGTTAATGCGGCACTTGCAGGTTTATTGGAGTTTATTCCCAATGTCGGCCCAACTTTAAGTATTATTCCACCAATGTTACTCGCTTTTTTAGATGCACCTTGGAAAGCGGGTGCTGTAGTCATACTTTATTTAGCCATTCAACAGTTTGAAAGTCTAGTTTTAGTACCTATTATTATGAAACAAACTGTTAATTTACTACCAGTATTTACAATTTTGGCGGTAATAGTTTTTGCTAGTTTCTTTGGTTTTTTGGGTTTGTTTTTGGCGATTCCTCTTTTAATTGTTTTCCAAATATGGCTAAAAGAAGTATTGGTTAAAGATGTACTCAATACTTGGAATTAAGATCTTACTAACGAGAGGGTTGTTGAAGAGATTGCCGTTATATTATTTAAATTAAATATCTAATTAGTAGTAATTAGCGAGGTTTATTTATGCTTGAATTTCACATTCCAACTTTGAACGGTAAAGAAGCAGCCAAAGAATTAAAAGATACTATTATAACTTCCGAACCAAATGCCAAAGTAGAAATAGATTCTGATGCCAAGAAAATTTCGATCGAATCACAAGCTTCAGAAGAAACTTTTAAGCAATTAATTGTTGCTGCCGGACACAAAATCGAACGATAAAGTAATAGGGGTTAGGGGCTAGGGGATAGGGGCTAGGGAATAGGGAGTAGGGGTTAGGGGCGAGACGGTTAGGGGCGAGACGGCTAGGGAAGAGGGAGTAGGGGCGAGACGGTTAGGGGCGAGACGGCTAGTAGCAAGTAGCAAGTGACTGCGTGAATGCGTGAATGCGTGACTTTGCCCGTTGCCCCATTCCCTAATTTTGTTGCAGTTTGTAAATTTTTTGAGACTCTGAAACACTAATTCTTTAGACTGATTGACAATTCAAAAATCTTCTATAAGAAACAGATTATGTCAACAGTCAATTTAATCTGGCACGATTATTTAATTTTAACTTCCTTGTTTGCTTGTGTTGCTGGGCTTTGGTTACTATCTGGAAATAAACAAGCTCAACCAAACGAACTCGATGACACAGAAGAAACACTTTTTAAAATGACCTTTGCTTACTGGTTAGTTTATTGTGTTGCTGTCGGTGTTTTAAAGTTAGATTTGCCTCAAGAATGGCAGATCGTACAAAGTGTTAAATTAACTGCAATTTTTTCTTTTCTGTTAACTTGTGCCTGTATTCTCAGTTTGCCTTTGCACAAACTTACCGTGCGACGCATCGCAGAATAAATATTTTGTCGATCGCATCGTTTAATTCTCTTTTGGCGGGGGTAGCGGCTCAGGTATTGCAGTTAACGACAAACTTCGTCCGTTCCGCTGCACTGAAATTTGTAAATTGTTACCCACGCCATTCTGTTCGAGAAATTGCTGAATTTCCTCAGCAGTGTTTACAGGTTGGTTATTAACCGATTGAATGACATCGCCCGCCTGTATTCCCGATCGCGCGGCTGGAGAATTAGGAACGACGCGAACGACAATAACGCCTCGATCGGCTTGGATGCGAAGATTGCTGTCGGGAGAATTGTTGAGCTGTTGCCTGACTTCTGGAGTAAGGGGCAGCATTTGAATACCGAGATAGGGATGCTCGACTTTTCCATTAGCAATTAATTCTTGGGCAATTTTTTGTGCCGAATCGATCGGAATAGCAAAACCAATTCCTTGTGCGTTGCCAATAATTGCCGTGTTGATGCCGATAACTTCGCCGCGAGCATTGAGCAAAGGACCACCAGAATTTCCAGGATTGATAGCAGCATCAGTTTGTACGAAACCAATGCGGCGATCGCTAATACCAAGGGCGCTAGCAGAGCGATCGGTAGCACTGACAACACCAACGGTAACAGTTTTTTGCAACCCCAAAGGATTGCCAATCGCGATCGCCCATTGTCCGGGTCTGACAGTTTCAAAATCGGCAAGTTCCACAGTTGCCAAATTGTTGCCTGGAATTTGCACGACGGCAAGATCGGTAACGGAATCTTGACCCAAAACTTTTCCTTCAACAGAACGCCCGTCGTTTAAAGTTACAGTCACCGTATCGGCATTGTTGACAACATGGGCATTGGTGAGAATTTGACCGTTTGAATTAATAATAAACCCAGAACCAATACCGCGCGCGACTCGTTCTTGAGGTTGCGTCGGTCGATTGTTGCCAAAAAAACGTCTATAAAACGGATCGTTAAAAACTTCTGGTGGTAGTTGAGGTGTTTGAGTTCTAACCGTTCGGGAAGTGTTAATTTGCACTACCGCAGGTTCGACTTTTTCTACTACTGCCACGACAAAATTAGTATCGTCGGTAGTTGGGGAAAGAGGGCGGTTATTTTCGCGTTGTGGTACGTTAACGGTGGGAGCAGAAGTATTTGGAGGGGGAGTAACCTCTCTAGAAATTTCTCTGGTGCAGCCACTGACGATTCCAGACGCGATGCCAATGAACGTTAGTAATGGATAAATTTTATTTTTGTACATTTGTCGATCGGCTTTTTTACCAACTTTTTAAAAATTTTCCCTCGATTTTGCTACGCTCGATCGCGTCCGCGAACTTCCGCAGGAGGAGAGGTTGCTTCTACCGCAGTAAAAGATTCTAAAATTTTATAAGTATGCTTTGCTCCTTGCGGCACAACCCAAGAATTACCAGTTTCTAATAAAACCATTTGTCCTTCTAAATGTAATTCGGCTTTACCTTTAATTACATAGCCAACGGTTTCATAATCGCGCTGGGTTTGTTCTTTAGCTTCTCCTGGCTGTTCGTCTTCCCACAGTCGCATTGAAACTTTAGTTCCATTAGCAAGATATTTTTGCCCCATCTTTCCTGTTGGGGAAGATTGAGAATCTACTTTGGTAACACTTGTATCGCTCATTATTTTATTCTCCTAATATTTAGTTAGTAGCTATCTGTGCTTTGTTTGTTCGTTGCCGATCGTCGATCGGGTGGCATATCTATTCGATCCTGTTCGCAATGAACAATGAACATTTTCCCTACAATAAAAGAATATAAATTTTGCCTACTCTTTCGCCTCAATCACAAGAGAGAAATTGATGTGTCTATTCGTCGCCGCGCCCTAATTGCTCTTTTTCTTTCTGTCCCATTTTCTAGTATTTGGGCGATCGCATCGCTGTCGATCGCTGCTGGAAAGCTCGGTACAATTTTTCCGATCGTCTGTCAGATTTGGTTGCTATTTTTGCCTCTGGTGTGGCTATTATGGGTCGAACGTAAATCTTTAAGCATTCCCAAGATAAAGCGACGTGATTGGATTTTTGGCAGCATTTTAGGGCTATTAATGTTTGGCGGAATCCAAGCAATTTATTGGTTATTCACTAAAAATTGGATTGACGCAATCGAAATTCGCAACAAAGTACAACAAATAGGTACTATCGATCGACAAGTTTTTCTAATTGGATGTGTTTATTTTGCTTTTATTAATTCTTTGTTTGAAGAATATTTTTGGCGTTGGTTTGTCTATCGTCGCTGTGAAGATTTATCGAGCGATCGAACTGCTGTATTTCTTAGCGCTTTCTCGTTCACAATTCACCACATAATTGTTTTGGCAGCTTACGTTAACTGGCAAGTCGTGATTATGGGAAGTTTGGCTGTTTTCTTTGCTGGGGTGATTTGGTCGGAATGTTATCGCAGATATCGATCGATTTGGATTGGCTATTTAAGTCACGCGATCGCATGTTTGTCAATTTACACTGTCGCTTGGCAAATACTTTTTGGATAATTTTTGAACGAAAATGTCGAAAAGAATTCCCCATGTAAGTTGTGGTAGTTCATTCAAGCTACCCATAAATTTTGTGCGAAACGAACGGCATAACTGCCTAAAAAGATAGTAAATACACCCATCACTACATAACCCCAACGAGGTTTGTAAGAAAGTAACATACCAAAAGCGATCGTGATGGGAACAATACCGTAAGCTATACGATTGAGAGACATCGTACCTCCAGAAGCAATCAGCATCCCTAGCGCCGACAATCCGTAAATAGTAACGACTGGACTGAGGCGATCGCGCTTTTGCCAAATTGCCAAACCACCACCTATGACCAAAATCATATTAGTGAGGGGATCGCCAGCCAACAACCAAGCCCAAATAGATAAAGCACAAATGCCATTTTCAAAATTAGTTGACGAAAAACGCTGGCGATTGCGCCATAACAAGTAAAAAAGACTGCAAATTATTATAAATTGAGGTAAATGCAAAATCGGTTGGGGATTAGCTAAAGTCCATTTAGAACTACCAACGACGATTCTTTGAATCATTCGCCACCAACCAAAGCTATCGAAACCTAAATTTGGTCGCCAGCCTTTTTGTGCGTGAATGAATGCTAGCGGATCGCCAAAATCAAACCAGCAATAAACAGCAAAAGCGAGTAAACCAAATCCTGCGGCTACACTAGCAATGTAAGCAATTTTAGGACGTTTTTGCCACCAAGCAGCAAGAATTAATGAAGGCAGAAAAACTAATGCTGTAGGACGAGTAGCAGTAGTTAGCGTTCCCCAAAAAATTAGTTCGCCGTATTTTTGGCGATCGAAAGCACGCAACGCCGCCGTACTACAAAACAAAAACAACCCTTCGGTATAGATAACCGTGCCAAAAAGAGAAAGAGGACACCAAGCTAAAAATGCTGTTGTCCACTTAGCAACTTTGTTACCATAAAATTCATCCATCCAAATATATAAAACAATTAACGCACCTAAAAATGCTAAATTGTTTACCAAAATTCCAGCTACTTCAAAAGGTAAACCAAGTAGCATCAAACCGCGAACCAACAGAGGAAAAAGCGGGAAAAAAGCGACATTGTGTTCTTTGCCATCTTTAAAAAATTCGTAACCGTAAAGAACAATGTTTTCATAATGTTCGCTATCCCATGACCAAAAAACACCCAAACCAAAATCTGGTTGAATTGCGCCGGGTGGTGCGGGTAATAGGGGTGCAATTCCTAAAATGGCAATAAAAGTAACAGCACGGCTTAACAACCACATCAAGCAGGGAAAAAATATATTGCTGTTTATAATTGCAGATTGTTTCAGTGTTAAAAAATTTTTTTCTGTTCGTCGTTCTAAAAATTTAATCACTATTAACCACTACTCACTACCTATTACCTACTACCACGATCGAGCGCTATTCCCCTAAATAAGCTTCTAAAACTTGTGCGTTGTTTTGAATTTCTTGTGGCGTACCGTCAGCGAGGTTGCTACCTTCTGCTAAAACCCAAACGCGATCGCACAAAGACATAATTACATCCATATTGTGTTCGATAATCAGAAAAGAGATTCCTTGTCTGTTCCAGTTGACGATGTGTTGGCAAATTTGTTCGATTAAAGTAGGATTTACTCCCGCCGCAGGTTCGTCGAGTAAAATTAGTTTGGGTTCAGTCATTAAAGTTCTCGCCATTTCTAACAACTTTCGCTGTCCTCCAGATAATGCGCCTGCATAGTCGTGCGCCTTCTCAATTAAACCGACTGCTTCAAGAATTGCTAAAGCTTTTTCTTTGTTCGATCTTTCTTCTTGTCTTAATTGCTTTTGAGAAAACCAAACCTTAAAAAAATTTTCTCCAGTTTGTTTTTGTGCTGCCAAAATCATATTTTCCAACACAGATAGACGTGAAAGCACCCTAGCTACTTGAAAAGTACGGATACAGCCTAATTGGGCGATTTGATAGGGTTTTAATTGATGGATTGGTTGACCATCAAAAAAAACCTCACCGCGATCGGGATGGATAAAATTAGATAACAAGTTAAACAAAGTCGTTTTTCCCGCGCCATTTGGTCCAATCAAACCCGTGATGCTACCATGTCTAACACCGATCTGTGCGTCATTAACTGCTTTAATTCCACCAAAGCTTTTGTATAATCCGTTAGCTACAAGTAAATCTCGATTGTTGATTGTCGATCGTCGATCGTTCATGGTTCATTGTCGATTGTTTTTTTTGATTAATTTAAAGAATAAATAAGAGACATTTGGCATAAAACCATTAAATATAAGTTTTGCCTGTGTCTTTCCTTATTTATCTGCGTTCATCTGCGTTCATCTGTGGACTCTTTAAAAAAATTCTAATTTTTGCAAGAAGTCTAATAAACCATAAACTATTTTCCCAAAGTCAATTCTTCTTTTTTGCCTAAAATACCTTGAGGTCGCCACATCATCAACAACATTAAAACTAAACCAATTAACATTCCCCTCGATGACTCCAAAACGCGATCGTCGATCGCGGCTAAAAAAGGAATCAAACTTTTAAAACGAGTAATCGTTTCGTAGGCGGTAACTAAAACTGCACCTAAAATCGTACCTGCATTATTGCCAGTACCTCCCAACATGACGATCGTCCAAGCATTAAAAGTGACGATCGGTTCGAAATTAGTTGGATAGACGGTAGTTAACTGCCATGCATAGAATGCCCCAGCAATGCCAGCGATCGCGCCGCCTAACATTAAAGCTTGCAGTTTGTACCAAAACACATTTTTACCCAATGCCCTAGGAATTTCTTCGTCTTCGCGAATTGCTTTTAAAACTCTTCCCCATGGCGAATGAACCAGTAATTCTAAAGCAGAATAAACTAGCGCCAATACTAGTAAAACCAACAACATCAAACGCGCTTTGTAGTTACCATCCATTAAAGCGATCGCGCCGTTGATATAAACAACCATAATAAGAATGAAAGCAATTATTCCCCAGGCGATCGAGCCAACTTTACCTTGAGGTCGATAGCTTTTGTTTTGAATTTGTTTTACTTGGCTTAACTGTCTATTTGTATTGCGCCACAATTGCCAAACTGCAAAAATCGCCAACAAAGTTAGCGTTCCTATGGTTAATATTTGAGTTATGGGATTGTTTGGTAATTTTTCTAAAGGAATGGGAAAACGCGAAACACCAAAAGCACCTTTAGTTATCTGTTCTTCATTGAGTGCAATTAGCCTTAATAATTCAGAAACGCCAATGGTAACGATCGACAAATAATCTTCGCGTAAACGTAGAGTCGCAGTCCCAATCAGCAATCCCAGCAAAGCAGCAAGTCCAGCACCAATAATAACAGCGATAATAATCGGAACGCCTTGAGAACTTAACAACACAGTTGTATATGCCCCGATCGTCATAAAGGCAACGTGACCGAAATTAATCAAGCCAGTAAAGCCCCATTGCAAGTTTAAACCCAAAGCAAAAATACTAAACAGCGCCGTTGAAATAGTCAGAAAAACGAGAAAACCAGTCATTTAACCCAGCTTATATCTAGCGGTAGATACTATATCGTTACTTTTGGAGCTGATTTTAACGCACGATCTGACATTTGGTTCGCGATTATTAAAGATCGATCGCGAATGGAGGGGATAGGGAATAGGGAACAGGGAACAGGGAATAGGGAACAGGGAACAGGGAATAGGCAAGAGTAAAAAACTAATATAGGGGCTTTTCTCAAGGCATTGCCCCTACCATCGATCGCTTTAGTTAAAATTTCAGCTACTAATTAAATCCTATTTGTCAAATATTTTTTACAATCGGTTTACATTCTTTTGAAAATTAGTCGGTCGAGTGCCTTTTTTTTACCTGTCAATAAACCTGTCAATAAGCTGTAAATTTACGTTAGAATCGGTGTTGTATCAATTGCGTAGCGATTTTTTGACACACTGTCCCCTGAATTGCTCTCTTTGATTATAACCCTGAAACGCATTTTTTACGTTTATTTTTTTTTCTAATTAAGTAATGTAAACAATAAAAATACATTTAAATTTTTAAAGCGAACGCTCAGACTAACAAAGTTTTACTTATGGTTTAAGCGAATCGATTGCCGACGCGATCGCCATAAAAATATTTCTTTTCTACTCGTTTTTAAAAAACTTATGAATATTTTTTCGAACAAAATATTATCAATTCCCTCTTTTTTTCAACCACAAAAAGTAGGACAAGTATGGCGAGTTCCCTATCAAGAAAGAGCGATCGAAGCTCGAAAATGGGCAGCACAACATCAAATTACACCAGCTTCTCAAGACAAATTTCGCGTTTGCTTGTTACTCATCGACGTACAGAATACTTTTTGTATTCCCGAGTTTGAATTGTTTGTGGCAGGGCAATCGCAGATGGGTGCAGTGGAGGATAACATTAGGTTGTGCGAGTTCATCTATCGCCATCTAAACATCATTACCGAGATTATTCCAACGATGGATACTCATACCGTCATGCAAATTTTTCACCCCATTTTTTGGGTTGACAATACTGGCGAACATCCTCCTGTGACGACGGTAATTACTTTAGAAGATTTACAGAAGCAAACTTGGCAAGTCAATCCTGCCGTTGCCGATCGCCTTGCTGGGGGAAATTATGCGGCATTGCAACAACATGCTTTGCATTATGTCAAAAAACTGACTGAAACAGGAAAATTTCCTTTAATAGTTTGGCCGTATCATTCTATGTTGGGAGGTATCGGTCATGCTTTAGTTTCTGCTGTCGAAGAAGCGATTTTTTTCCACAATATTGCTAGAAATACTCAAACTGATTTTCAAATCAAAGGCGACAATCCTTTAACTGAAAATTATTCTGTATTGCGCCCAGAAATTCTAGAAGGTATAGATGGAAAGGCGATCGCTACAAAAAATAGTAAATTAATTGAAAAATTACTCGACTTTGATGCTGTCATTATTGCAGGTCAAGCCAAAAGTCATTGTGTAGCTTGGACGATCGACGATTTGTTAACAGAAATTTTAGCTCGCAATCGAAATCTGGCCAAGAAAATTTATTTACTTGAAGATTGTACTTCTGCTGTAGTCATTCCCGACATAGTTGATTTTTCAGATTCGGCAGATAAAGCTTTTCAACGTTTTGCTGATGCGGGTATGAACCTAATTAAATCGACTGATGTCTTAAACCTAGAACGTAGCTAATGGCTTAATACATGCAACACATCACTAATAATCAAAAGCTTGTAGGAAGAGAAAAAGCTCTTGGGCGTCTTTCCGTGTTTCGACTCCGAGAGCTTTTTCGTTCACACTTTCTCCTCACACACAAGTACATTATTGACCGGTTTCGCCAAACTGCCCGCTAGCAAGTGACACTAATAAAAGTGTCACTAAAAACTTGCTTTTTCAGCATAAAAGGCGTAATAAAATTGATTTGATTTATAAGCGATTGCAGCAAACTTTTGTTAGTAATCTTTTAAATTACGTCTCACCAAATAAATTACTTCTATCTTTGGGTTAGTTTTTTGGTGGTGAATATTTTTGATTTTAGCGAATTTTCGAACAAAATAATTTCATTTTTAAAATTGACCAAAAAATTGGGATACAAGCCCCGCAATATAAAGAGGTTAAACCGTCTCAATAGAAAAAAGTCTAAAAAATTCCGTAAAGGCAAGCCACAATCTAAAAATTATCACAAAGCTAGAAATATATATGCTTTGGCACATTTAAAGGTAAGTAGGCAGCGATTCGAGTTTTGCAAGCGTGTTGCACTCCGTTATATCCAATCTAACGATTTGGTAGCTTATGAAGATTTAAATGTTCAAGGCATGGTAAGAAATCGAAGACTAGCTAAGTCGATAAGCGATGCAGGATGGTCTACTTTTCGTCGTTGGTTGGATTATTTTGCTTATAAATATGGGAAGTTGGCAATCGCTGTCCCACCCCATAACACTAGCCAAAATTGTTCTAACTGCGGTCAAAAAGTGCGATCGGCTCTATCTACTAGAACTCATGTTTGTCCGCACTGCGGATTTGTAGCAGATAGAGACGTAAACGCTGGAATAAACATTCTGCAATTAGCTCTACGGACGGCTGTAATATCGGAGGTTTCCTCCGATATCGCGTCCTCAAGTACGGTCGGGCAGACCGAATCAAATAAGCTTGGGGAGTTCGATCCTCTGGTTTCGTTGGAGCGATCCTGCGAGATTAAGATTGGACTGTGAACCAAGAATCCCCGCACTTATAGGGCGGAGAGTGTCAAGATCTTAATTTTTGCAATTGCCATCGCTAGTACAACCAACGCTATAAGCAGAGTAATAAGTTGAATCTCTTTTACCAAACAATTGGTAACGGTTATCGCGCACTTGTTCGTAAACGCGATCGCCAACTAATTTCATTCCAGGTAAGGCACGATAAGCAGCAATAAATGCATCTCCTAAAGGTAGCAAACGAGTAATTTCTTCAGCAGCATTGCTTCCTTGCCATCTGCGATCGGGATTTTGAGCGTCAATTAGAATCATCCCCATCTGACAATCTGCCGAGGTAATCCCGAATTGTTTCAGGTTTTCTTCATCTTGCATGGGAATGTAAGTAAATATTTGTCCGCGATCGAACTTTTCTAATAGTCGAGCAAAAGTCACGCACAAATTACAATTGCCATCGTATATAACTAAATAATTCATAATTCAAACTTCTTACAAATTTAATTATTTCGCTCGTCGCTCGCCTAAAGATTTGCCATAATTGAGCTTGCTTACTTATTATCTTAAATTGTTATGTAATGAATATTATTTTAACTCGAATCACTACAGCTTTTTGGTCAATTCCTAGCGATCGAGATTGGTTAATTATAACGATATTGTTGCTTATTTACGGTTTAGTTGCTATTCCTATCGGAAGAAAATGGAAATTTATTATAATTGAAAGTCAATTATCTTGGCAAAAAATTTTAACTGTTGCAACCGTAGCTTTTATCGCACCAGCTTTATTAGAAGAACTTTTTTTTAGAGTTTTACTGATTCCCCATCCCACAGAAAATATTGTCAATGCAAAACTCTGGTTCGATCTTGTTTTGAGCTTATTTTTATTTGTTATCTACCACCCACTCAACATTTTTGTCAAACACAACACTTTTAAAAATTCCATTTTTCTTTTCTTGGCAACACTTTTAGGAATTACTTGTACGATCGCTTATCTAAAAACTGGTTCTCTTTGGTCGCCAGTAATAATTCATTGGATTGTCGTCGTAGTTTGGATACTTTGGTTGGGTGGCGATCGAAAAATTCATAACCAATTAAAGTAATTTTAGTTTTTAGAGTGTAAAAAGATTTATTTAAAAAATTATAATTAATCGCGATTGCGCGTTTCCAAGCACGCTTTGCGATCGAAACTAATTACGTACTCAGCCAAACCAATTTCTATCGCAAGAAAGATATTGAAAAATTAAAATCATGAAATCTTTAATATAGTCAAATCTTTAATAGCATCAACTAAAAATTGAAGAAGGCGATTTGATTGAGAAAGAAAGTTAGTAGTCAAAGCTTTGACTACTTGAAGATGATTAATGCCTGGAATTTTTGGCATAATTAGACAAAAACTTTAATTTCTCGAATGTCAGCACCGTGAAAAAGTTCTTCTATTGTTTTTAAAAATTGTTGAATAGCATCTTAAATATTTTCAATTGCTCCTTCTCTTTCTCCCTGCGATCGACATCCAGGCAAACCAGGACAAGCAACGGTATAACCCCGATCGGACTTTTATAACACGATTTTATATTTCATATCGATCGACTAGAAAATAAAGAATACCACTTCTGTATCTACATTTAACCAATACATTCACCTTTCCCTAGATACTTATGACAACAGCAATAAAAACTTCAACTCGCAAAGCTTGGGCAGGTGCGATCGCGCAACCAGCTAAAGAATTTCCTCTCACTCCTTTACCCGTTCTATCTGGTAAAATTCCAGAAGGATTGAGAGGTAGTCTCTATCGCAATGGTCCGGCTAGATTAGAAAGAGGAAACACTCGCGTCGGTCATTGGTTTGATGGCGATGGAGCAATATTGTGCGTAAATTTTACGAGTGAAGGCGCAACTGCCGTTTATCGTTACGTGCAAACAGATGGTTATTTAAAAGAATCTGCTGCTAATAAATTTCTTTTTCCCAACTATGGCATGACTGTACCTGGTGGGTTTTGGAACAATTGGTTTAAACCAGTTAAAAACGCAGCCAATACTTCAGTATTAGCATTGAGCGATCGCGTTTTATCTTTATGGGAAGGTGGACAACCTCACGCGCTAGATTTGAAAACTTTAGCAACTTGGGGAACAGAAGATTTATCTAACTTAAAAAATAGCGATCCATTTTCCGCTCATCCTAAAATCGATCCCGAAACAGGAGAAATATATAATTTTGGTGTTTCCCCAGGATTGAATGCTACTCTCAATCTTTATCGTTGTAATCCCACTGGTAAAGTTCTTAAAAAAGGTACTGTCAAATTAGATGGATTGCCTTTAATTCACGATTTTGTCATGGCGGGAGACTATTTAATCTTTTTCGTACCGCCAGTGAGAATTAATTTACTTCCTGCGGCGATCGGTTTGAGTAGTTTTAGTGATTCGATGCAATGGAAACCAGAATTAGGAACTCAAATTTTAGTTATCGATCGCCACACCCTAACTTTAGTCAGTAAAAATATAGTCGATCCTTGGTATCAATGGCATTTTGCTAACGGTTACGTCGAATTAGATAATTCGGTTATTGTCGAATTAGTTCGTTTTCCAGATTTTCAAACCAATCAAAATTTAAAAGAAGTCGCTACTGGAGAAATTAAAACCCCAGCAAAAGGTACTCTCTGGAAAATTTGTCTCAACCCCAAAACAGGAGAAATTATCGAACAGGGAAAATTATTCGATCGCGGTTGTGAATTTCCGATCGTACCCCAACAGCAAGTAGGAAAACCCTGGCGCTATACACATTTAGCAGTGCATCGAGACGGTGCAGATAGCGATCGAGAAATCTTTGGCGCGATCGCACGTTTCGATCGGCAAACTGGAAGTCTTGCGATCGCCGATTTGGGAGAAAATCGTTATCCTTCCGAACCAATTTATGTACCCGATCCAAATAATCTCGAACTCGGTTGGTTATTAACAGTGGTTTATGACGGCAATACTAATACAAGTGAGGTAAGGATTTACAGATGCGATCGTTTAGAGGATGAACCAGTTTGTCGATTGGAATTACCTAGTGTTATTCCTCACAGTTTTCACGGTATTTGGAAAGACCATGTGAATTGTTAGAAATTCATCCCTAAGTTAGTTTTGTTGGAGGAATGCCACAGTTTAAGTTAACTCTTAGAGTAATTTTTGGAGCTATTAAGATTAATTGTGATTGTCAATCCAACAAAAAATGGCTGGGAAGTCATTTACCATCGCGCCCACGCTTTGCTAGCAGCACAAATCGCCGGACAATGGCGCAGACAAGACGCACCACCTAGATTGTACGAAACGATCGCCGCAATATCCCATCACGACGACTTAGAAAAAGAATGGGAAGAAAATTGTCTTACCGAAGCTGGCGCGCCAATGGACTTTACTTTTGAGGAAGATACTGATTTCGATCGCTTGCGAAAACATTTAGAAAACGCTTTGTATCGAGGGCGTTGGATAGCTTTATTAAACTCGATGCATCAATTTCGTCTTAATGCTAGCAAGTCTTCTGAATCTTCTGAAGCAAAACAATTTTTAGACGAACAGATCGAACTACAAAAACAGTGGCGCGAAGAATTAGGAATATCTAAAGACGATGTCGATCGCGCTTATGCATTTATGCAATGGTGCGATCGTCTATCTTTAATTCTTTGTATGCAAGAACTTCCCGACGACGAGCGATCGCTAGAAATTAGTAAAGCACATGACGATAAGCGCTACGATATTTTTCAACGACAAGATAAATTAATTGTTGTCACACCCTGGTGTTTCGAACAAGAACGTTTTACCGTTAACGTTGAAGCAACCTATCTTCCTCAGATAAAATTTGATGACAATGCCAGTTTAATCCAAGCGTTGCGCGATTCTTCCCGTCAATTATTAGAATGGACTTTTGTTAAAGCTTAATACCGCCTCGCAATCGATATTTGGTAAAGATTGCCAAAATTTAAGAATTTGTCTGGCAACTTTTTGAGGATAAAAATAATGAAAGAAGTGATGCCCTTGGGAACATTCCCAGAGGCGATCGCCTTCTTTGAACCAATTTTGCCAACCATTCAAGGCATTGCGATCGACAATCGTATCATCATTACTACCACAGACCATTAGAGGCATAGTTACACCTCCAGGTGTAACGCTAATTCGCTTGTAAAGTGAATGGGGCGATGGAGAAGTATTTAAATCTTCATCAAGAATTTCAATTAAACCTTTAACATTATGTTTGTTTTGATAACCGAATAATTTTTGCACCATTTGAGCCAGAATAATCTCGCGAGAGCAAGGTAAAATTTCTCTAAGTGCATAGTAATGAATTTGCCAGTCAACCGCCGGATGCACCCCCACACCTAAAAGCGTTAAAGATTTCACTTTCTCTGGAAATTTTCGCGCATAGAGGAGTCCTAACAATCCTCCCGTACCATGACCGATTATATGAATCGGATGGTCAGATAATTTAAGATAATCGTGTAGCAATACTAAAGCGATATCTAAAGAACTCGGTTCGTCTTGATGCTGAATATATTCCCAATGCGCGATTGAAACTTGTTGGGAAAGATGACGCAAAACTGGTTGCTCAAACCTTTTAAATTTAGGATTGGCATTAATCCAGATTACATCTGGTTGACTGGACATGGTTTCTTAGCTCCCAAACATAAATTTAATAATTATCCGTAGAAAAACCAGATACATTAGATTGATAATCTCGACATTCGAGTGCAGATTCTGTCAGTGCGCTCATAGGATTAACAGTACATTTGAGGCGATAATCTCCAGTAAAAAACTGACAATTAGCACAGGGTATACTATGCATTTTCTTTACATGAGCATATCCATTTTTAAGAGTATTTCCAACTCGCCAAATGGAAGTAATAATTAATAACCAAGCACTAAAAAAACAGACTAATTGAATCATAATTATTTTCTCTGTAGTAATTTATATATTGAGTAATAAGTAGTAAGTAATTGGTAGTGAGTATTTTTTATTATTACTAATGACCCATCACCAATTACTAAAAAACTAAACACCAAATTCAGTCTTTAATTGTGACACCCATTGTTTAACTCTTTTTTCAGTTAATTCGGACTGATTGTCTTCATCAATAGCAAGACCGACAAATTTACCATTTTTTACCCCTTGAGATGCTTCAAAATCATAGCCATCAGTAGACCAATAGCCTATAGTTTTTGCACCTAAACTAGAAATTTTTTCTTCCAAAATTCCCATCGCATCTTGAAAATTTTCTGAGTATCCTATCTGATCTCCCGTTCCAAAATAAGCAACTTTTTTTCCAGAAAAATCGAGATTGTCTAACTCGTCGTAGTAACCTTCCCAGTCGCTTTGTAATTGACCGATATCCCAGGTAGGCGAAGCAATAATAATATTCTCATATTGCCCGAATTCTTCGCCATCTTGTATTTCTGAAATATCGTGAAGAACAACGACATCTTCGCCGCCAAATTCTTCCTGAATCATTTCCGCTACCGATTGAGTTTTACCTGTTGTACTGCCGTAGAAAAGAGCTATTTGAGACATTTTTACTCCTAATTAATTGAATGTGTTTGTTACTTAGATTTTTCCGTAAAATCGTTTCTGTTTGAAGGAGATTTGTGGCAACTTTTTCAACAGGTATTTTCTACCTGTATTGAAGATAAAACTAGTAAAAATCTATTTCATCTATCCTATGTATTAGCTTTTTTTGGTTCGATCGCTACGTCCTGTAGCTAGCCTCAAATTTTGTTTTATTTATTCATAAA
Source organism: Xenococcaceae cyanobacterium (assembly GCA_051657945.1). Taxonomy (GTDB): domain Bacteria; phylum Cyanobacteriota; class Cyanobacteriia; order Cyanobacteriales; family Xenococcaceae; genus CAZJTL01. Next base: position 41,250 of record JBOFLQ010000039.1, read on the forward strand.
ATTTCTCAATAATTTAGCAAAGAGCGCAGCTAATTTATCTGCAACAACAACCGCGATCGAGATGACTGCGGAGTGTTCGAATAGCTATTTTACTTCGGTCGCCTGGCAACGCACAGCCGAGTCAAGGCGATATTGGAGCTTCGACTGCCTTAAAAAAACTTAATGGGGTAGGTCAGACAAACTTCCTAGCCCCAAAATAGTAGAGAGAAGAACACTGAAAAACAATTTAGCATTGTTGCTATATAATTGCAATAGTAATTGAGAGTATTTTTCATTAATCAAAACCGATCGGTAAAGTTCGCGATTCAGCAACGCCCAAAACCGTTTTCTCGTTGGTAGCATTAATTTTAATGCCATAACTGAAGAACTCGAAAATTATTACGATCGACCGAGACGAGATGTTTCTGGTTATTCGTGGCTAATGTAATTCCCCAATATCTTCATTCCATAATTCGGAATTGTTTTCAAGAAAATCTCTCATCAATTGAATGCAGCGATCGTCTTGAATTACTTCAACAATGACTCCATGTTGTCGTAATAAATCTTCCGAACCCATAAAGGTTTGATTTTCACCAACAACGACTTTAGGAATGCCATAAAGTAAAATCGCCCCCGTACACATCGGACAGGGGGATAGGGTTGTATAGAGGGTGCATTGACGATATATTGAAGCTGGCTGACGACCTGCATTTTCCAGTGCATCCATCTCGCCGTGCAAGACAACGCTTTTTTGCTGCACTCGACGATTGTGTCCTCGTCCGATAATTTTATTTTGATAAACTATGACAGAACCGATCGGTATTCCACCTTCAGCAAGTCCGATTTCTGCTTCGACGATCGCCGCCAGCATGAATTCATCCATAATTTAAGGATATAAATACATTTACTCGTAGTGAAATCGACAAGTTAAAAAATCAATTTGAGTATCTTCTAGACGATAAATAAGCCTGTGTTCTAAATCTATTCGACGCGACCAAAGATCGGATTCCATATATTTTAAAGGTTCTGGTTTGCCAATGCCTTGAAATGGATCTTGCATCACAGCAGTAATCATATCCATAATTTTGGAGGCTTTTTTAAAATCGTGTTTAAACCACCAAGCTAAATCTTCTTTAAATTTAGAACTAAAACCAGGTACTCTAACTTTAAACTTTTGAACTTCCGATATTTCAGCTTTTTTCTTCTTCTTCTTCTCTTTCAATGCCCAACTCCTGTTTTAATTCCTCAATAGTTTGAGGCTTAATTTTGCCAGAGGTTGATTCTTCAATCGCTTCTAATAAACGCTTGGCATTAGCAGGCGATCTCAATAAATATACTGTTTCAACAAGACTGGTTAAATCTGACTCGGAAATTAAAGCTACATTTTCTCCATTACGGCGTTGAATTAGATATACCTGATGGTTTTCTGCGACTTGTTCCAGTATTTTAAACAAACCATTTCTTGCTTCTGTTGGTGAAGTGATTTCGTAGGGAAGCATAGATAAATTTAGATTAATGTACGCATTATCGTACACTAATTTTAGCAGATAAGTTAGCAGGAAAAACCTTAATATCTCAAACTGGCGATGTTACTTGTTGTCGATCGCCGCCAACATAAATTCATCCACGATTTTCTACCTTTCTTCTTCCCCAAGGTTTTAAGGTCGAGATCGCAATTATTGCTAGTAAAAATAAAGTTGTCAAAATACCACCAATAATTACTGCAACGCGATCGAACATATAAATAGGATTTTCTAGAACTTGCAGTTTTTCGACCTCAGACATAGCGGTCATCGCATTTGTCCAAGGGCCAAGCCACAACGTACCAAAAACAATTAAACCTACCGTCACGATCCATTTAGCTATCACCCAATAATGTTTGATAAATCCCCAAATGGTCAATCCACAAAGCAAAGCACCAGAAAGTAAAGACAAAGTTGCTGAGGGGATAATTACGAAATCATCTAATAATTTTAGTACTGAGTGGATAGCATACAACGATTCTCCGTTCTCAGTATATTGATTTTTCCATGCGATCGCAACCATTACCAATGCCGTACCAAACCAAATTCCACCAACAGCAATATGAAAGGACAGCAACCAGTTTTTTTGTTTGAGGGTTAGTTTATTCATTTTATTTAATTAGGCGACTAATAATTAGTCGCCTAATTATATTATTTTTCTAACATGGCTGGTACTCCAGCCCTCAGTTTTGCTAGAAGTCCTATCAATGTCTGTTTGTCAGTTTCAGAAAGATTTGCCATTAAATTTGTGGTACGACAAAAATGATCTGGTAGAATTTTATTAAGTAAATGGCGGCCTTTTTCTGTCAATTGAACATAAAGTCTTCTTTTGTCATTTAGATATGGCTTGCGTTCTACCAAACCGTCTTTTTCCAACCCATCGAGAAGTCCCGTAATTGTTGCCCTAGTGACTCCAGAGCGATCGGCACATTGGGAAGGAGCTAAGCCGCCCCTGCCAGCTTGTAATAATTGCATCAGTAACGTAAACTTACCCATCGACAAATGATAACGAGCAAAATGAACTTCTAATGCTCTATATACATCGGCAGTAGTTTGCAAAAAAGCCAAACAAGTTTCGACAGATGCGATATCTAATTCGGGATACCGCTCGGCAAGCTCGGCAAGATTATTAACAGCTTGAGAATCAACAAAATATTTCATCACCAATCATTAATCCTTTATACAGTGCAAATAAGTTCATTTTGCATAAGTTTCGATCTTTTTATTTATTTGTCACTAACTTCAACCAGCCATCTTCTAACAAGGTATAAAGTACTGGCACTACAATTAAACTCAGTAAAGTCGAAGTAACTAATCCACCAATAATTGCTACTGCCATAGGTTGACGCAATTCTGCACCCGTACCCAAACCTAGGGCGATCGGTAGCATTCCTAAAATAGTAGAAGCTGTCGTCATTAAAATTGGACGCAGACGCACTATACCACTTTTAATAATGGCTCGATCGCGTCTCAAACCTTCTTGGCGCAATTGGTTGGTATAGTCTAAAAGCAAAATTGCATTTTTATTGAGAATACCGATTAAAAAGACTAAGCCAATTAGAGAAATAATACCAAAGTCACTTTGAGTTAGTAGTAGCGCTAGCATTGCCCCGACGATTGAAAGGGGAAGGGATAAACCAACGACAATTGGTTCGAGTAATCGACCAAAAGGTAAGATTAGAAACGCTAACATACAAATAGCTGAGAATCCCAAAGTGCTGGCAAAACTACTTAATACTGTATCGCTGTGAGCGGATTCACCATCTAAAGCGAGTCTAAAATCAGTAGGTATAATCTTTTTCGCTTCGTTTAATACCATATCGGTAGCATTGCCAAGACCCAAGCCTTGACTTAAATTAGCACTAATATAGGCGACTCTTTTACCGTTGAGGCGATCGATCCGAATAATTTTGTTTACTTCTTCGTTTTCGTAAGTAGCGGTAACATCGACGAATCCAGATAGTTTTTCGATGCGGATTTTAATTTCTTTGGCGATCGCTTGTA
>JBOFLQ010000040.1:0-5183 GCA_051657945.1 Xenococcaceae cyanobacterium
ACATCTAACACCCAGTTTCCTCCCAAAGCAGAATTTCCTGTGAGGGTAAGAGAAGCTGCAACTCTAGCATTAGTTAGTTGACTGAGTTTTCTGACAAAAGTCGAACCTATTTCACCTACTGCTACTTCGCAACCATAAATAAGAACCTCGGCGCTGTCTGTCAAGCTATCTTTCCAATCTTGAATTAGGTGTCGATCGCGATCGAGTCTGGCTAAATTTAATTCTCCAGTTCCTAGTTTTACGCAGCCAGGGCTACCGTGAGAGACAATATGAATGCTGTCGAGGTTGTTGTGTTTTGCCAGGATTTCACTAATTTGTTGCACGCCATCGCGTTTGGAGTCAAGGAGTACTACTTCGTTTCCTGCTACAACTCCAGCCATCAAGGTCTGAAAATTTTCTACGGCTGAATCAATAAAAACAATGCCACGATTTAGTAATTTTGTGTTGAAATGTGTATCTCGATCGATATTTAATGTCAACATAATTTTCGCTCCGATTTTAATTCTAGTGTTGTTAGTTCGACTAAGAAAAAAAACAGTAAAAATTACCTTTATTCAATAACTATTTTGCCTACTAATTAGTTATTAAAATAAGGGGTTTAAATCAATAAGGTAGATTTAAGCCAGGAAAAAACTAACTATTACAGTATGTCTGAGTTTTTAGCGATCGTCTATTTTTGATAAATGAAACTTAAATTTTTCAGTAAAAACAATTAAACGAGCTTAATTTCTTGAGTAAATTACTTAAATAAAATTAGGCAAAGCCATTATTAACTATGAAAAAATACCGATATTTTCAGTCATTTAATGTAAGTTTTAAGCAGAGAATAATTACTCGATTGCGAACCCGATCCAAATGTTGTTAATGTTTAGATCGGAGATTGGCAAAAAAACATGAGGCGGCGATCGTATTAAGATAGTCAGAGGAATTGATTATCGTCTGCGTACAAAAGTCAAAAGTAAGTAGGGGCGAATGGCTTGATAAGCCCCTACACAAGTATTTACCTAAGCTGAAAACTTATTTGCCGCACGGCTTTAAAAAATGCGAATATGCGTAACTTTTGTAGAGACGCGAGCTACCGTAGGTAGTGCGAAGCCAATCGATCGCGTCCCTATTCCCTATTTTTTCTTAATATTACTGTCTATTTTTTGTAGTTGACTGTTGATTTCTTTGAGTTTGTTTTCAACTACTTCTGTTCTCTGTTGGCGAAGAGAATTGAGATTGCTGTCTAACTGTTTTAATTGTTGGGTAAAAGTAGGAAGCTGAGTACCCTGAATTGATTTGATTTGTTTGGCTAATTGCTCTTGTTGTCCAGCAAATAAACCGATTTTTTGTTCGAGGTTTTGTACTTGCTGTTTTACCGAGTTAATTTGTTCGAGATTTTGGCGATCTTTTTGAATTAAATTAACTTGTTGTGTCAACTCTTGTTGAGAATTATAAAAAAACCACGCTAAACCTCCCAACGTACCAACAAAAAGAATAGTTGCGATCGTCAAACTTCCTTTTAACCTATTAATTTGACGATTAATTTTAACTGTTTCATCAACTGTTAAATCTTCGTCTTTTTTATTAATTACTGCTTGAGTAGTGCTGTCATAGTTATCAACCATAATTCGATTTCCTTTCTTTAACTTATTGGTTATGTATAGTTACCAATAAAATAATAGTTAAGGATTTATATAAATGTCGAGCTTATTTGTCTTTATTTATCGATATTGAAATATTAATTTAATGCTTCTAGTTTAATCACTTAAATAATTAATCGCAAGACTACAATACTAATTAAACAGAAACAAGGATTTTCAAGAAAAATTACTAATTTTTCTTTGACGATCGCTATTCGTCAAGATAAGAATTTTTAAAATTTATAACAATAATTATTTATTTAATCAAGTTTTTTTAACGACAATACATATTTACTTAATTAAATTTGATGTTTGTCTAATTCCCAATAATGTAGGAACTACATTGTTTTATTAAGGTTGATTCAAAAAATATCGTTATGATTCGATCGACAAAAAAATAGCAAGCAATTGGTATTAATAATTGCTTGCCGATCGCTTATTCTTTCTCGATCGTCAACCCTTAACGCAAACGACTTGTTTTAAAGTTGCTACTACTTCTACCAAATCTGATTGATTTTTCATTACCTCATCGATCGGTTTGTAAGCAGCAGGAATTTCATCCAAGACAGCATCATCTTTACGGCATTCAATTCCTTTAGTTTGTTCGATCAAATCGTCAATGGTAAATTGATTTTTTGCCTTGTTGCGAGACATTAATCGCCCAGCGCCGTGACTACAATTGTGAACGAGAATAGGTGTGTAATACTCAGTAAAAACTACATAATTATGATTATCTTCCACAGTAAAGTTATACACTGGCATTTCATTGCTAAATGCAATTGCTTTTAGCCGATTCATTGCTAAGCTTGGGTCGATCGCTTGACCTTCAAATTTAGATATCGCAATCATTTTGCCAGACTTTGCATAAGAATTTAAATCTTTACAGGTTAGCTGTCCTCCTGCTACTGTTGAAGCCAGCAATAGTTTATCCGAGTAGAGTCTTTGAGGAGGTTCGTCAATTATCAATCTTTGACAAATAAGACGTAATTTATTCAGCACATGATTATCTCGAAACTCTAAAACATAGTTATTTCGATTGGGATAAACCTTGTATGCCACACCTAAAGATAATAGAGCGCTAACAAGGTAAGAAAACATAGCTTGTTTCCCTACACTAATTGATAAAATTCCCTTATTGTGAGTTCCATCGCCATCCAAATATCCTGCTAGAAAATAAATAGCCAAAAAAGGATTGCTCAGCAAAATATTAGCTAAATTTGGCAGATGATTTTGAACTTTTTCTACAAAATCCAAGTCGCTTACTGTGATTTCAACTAATCCCTCACCTTGCATCAAACGTCCTTGAAAATTAACGGTTCTTGGTTTTTGATTTCTTACAGATACTTTAGAAGTGTAAGATTTAAATAGTTTTTCTAGATGCTCCATAAACGGTTGTTTAGCGATCGCAACCGATTGATAAACTCGAATGTAAGCTTGTAGGTACTTCCCTCCACGAGGTCGATTATCTATCTTAGGCGCATTGTTCCTTTCTTTAAAACAGATTGTGCCATCAGACAAAATAACGCCAAGTAAATAATAGAAATTAATATCCTGTTCTTCGATCGACAAGTTAGAAGGAATATCGATCTGTGTGGGAACAATTACGGCACTAGCAGATAAGGCAATTTGCTCGACCGATCGATATGTCAATACTCCGCGATCGTAAGTAGCAAAAGGGTGATCGGCAGTACAGGTTATTGTATTGTCTAATCTGCGTCTAGTTTGGGACAATGAATACTGGTGAACCTTAGCATTTCTGACACTTTTGTCGATAATATTCTTCAACTCAAATTTTTGCAGCTTTTGATTATAAGAAATTAATTTGATGTTAGTAGGACAATTGTATACATCTGCGATCGACATCAAACCAAATTCAGTCAAAATTTTTGTTTCGCCAACAAAACAAGAGCAGTAACTATCGTGATGTCCTTTGCCTTTAACGATATATGATTTAGCACCCATCGAACCAGGGATGATACCATAATCCTCTTCTCTGGCGCGTACTGCACCTTTGCGAGTAACGTAAACTTCTTCACCGAAATGCACTTCTTTCTCGGCATAATTATGATGGCAATTCACCGATAACAAGGGTTTAGTAGGCTTACCTCCCGCCACATGCTTCTCGACAATGTGTTTAAAACGAGCCATCATGATATCTCGATTGTAACGAGCATAATCTTGCGCCCATTGTAGATCGTGCCAATAAGCAGCAAATTCTGGTGTTCCCGCCACAAAATAAGCTAAATCTAAATCTGGTAAAGATAAACTTGCTAGTTTTGCCAAATCTTTCGCCGTCGAAATATGACATTGCGCCAATTGATTGCCAATACCACGCGAACCAGAATGTAACATCAACCAAACTTGTTCTTCAGTATCGATGCATAATTCGATAAAATGATTACCACCGCCGAGAGAACCCATTTGCTTTAAAGCTTTGTCATCAAAACGTTGCACGCCAGTATGCAATTCTTTAAAATCACTCCAACCCTGCCAATTAGTAACGGCGGTTTCGACTTCTTTATTGGCGTTAAAACCAACGGGAATAGCAGCTTCAATATCCAGACGAATTTTTTTGAGCTTTCCTTCGAGTTTATCCGCTTTAAAAGGCATTTTTACCGCAGCCATACCGCAGTTGTGAACGAAAACGCCCGCTTTGAGAGCGAAATTATTGTATTCTGGAACGCTCAAACAGTAAACATTTTCGCGTTCTGCAATAGAAATAACCCCAACAACTTTATGATTGTAAATAGCTACTCTATCCTCTACGGAGCGCAAATACTTATCGGAGGACACCTCCGATAAGCGCTCCTCTTCAAATGATAGAGATTGCCAAGGTAAATTTTTTTTCGATTGCGTAGCACTGCGGTCGTCACGCGCTTCCGAGGTTTCCTCGGAAGACGCGACCTTCCCTACGGGCGATCGCAAATGTGATTTTTGCCATTTACCAGAATCATTTTGCTGAATTAAAGTATTGCCATCGCAATCGCATTTGGAATAAAAAGGCATTAAAGAAGTATCTGGTTTTAATTTACAGGCTTCTTCGTAAGTACCATCCCTCAACATAAATAGATGATCGGGAGTACATTTAATTTCCTCGCCATTGTCGAGAACTACTTTTACTAAAGATGCATTGCGACGAGTCAAACGCGCGATCGCGCAAGCAGCTACAATACGTCCAGTCGTAGTACAAGAATAGATATAAAATTCTTTTCCTGCCTCAGCAAGTTGTTGAATTGGATAAGATTTTCCATCAACTACAGGTATAAGTGTTTCACCAACAAAACAACCAATATCTACACCCACAGCAGCAGGAATGACAGCCTCTTTTGTTGCAATAACCGAACCAACTAACGCACCTTTACCTAAATGTACGTCTGGCATCAAAGCAACGTGTTTGAAGACAAATGGTAGAGATGCTACATTCTTCGCCATTTTGGTTTCATCAGCACTAAGAGCATGATTAGCCCAAGATAAGACAGGTGTTGCCGTTGACAGTTTTAATTTTTCGTAAGACATATAGAAAAATTCAATTTATACTACATATAATACAAGATAAGA
>JBOFLQ010000041.1:0-15917 GCA_051657945.1 Xenococcaceae cyanobacterium
CAGCCCCATTGTCTTTCTCGCATTTGGGTTCAAGACCCCCGCCAAACCAAAAGTTGGCGGTCTTCGATTGCTGGCGGGTCGGAATCCCACGGAAATCGATCCTTCTGCCCTCTGCCTCCTGCCTCCTGCCTTCTTCAAGGTATACCTCCCGCTAAAAATGGCGACTATGCTTTTTTACTGCATTTAATTCGTTCTCTTAAAAGTACGGGGAAAGGTGCAATTATTTTGCCTCATGGGGTGTTGTTTCGGGGGAATGATGTTTATTTTATTATTGAGGATGGTTGGAGGGCAGAAGTTTATCCCATTTTAGATAATAAACGTAAGCCGAAAAAAGACGAATGGGACTGCGATCTCATTCCCAAAAATTTAGTTATCGATCGTTATTTCGCAGTCGAACAAACTAAAATCGAGCAGTTAGAAGCAGATAAAGAAGCCATAACTAGAGATAAAGAGGATATGGAAGAAGAGCATTCGGGAGAAGAGGGTTATTTAGAAGAGGTTAAAAACGATAAAGGCAAAATTACCAAAGCAATGTTCAAGCTCGTATTAAAGAATTACAGCAAGATTTGGATTGGGGTGAAGAGTTAGAGGTTTTAAAAAATTATCTAGCTTTATTCGACAAAGAATCGGAGGCAGACAAAAAAGTTAAGGATGCTCAGAAGAAACTAGACAAATTACTTTTAGAGCGTTACAAAAAATTAACAGAAGAAGAGATAAAAACTTTAGTAGTAAATGATAAATGGTTGGCAACGATCGGGCAAGAAATTAAAACCGAATTAGATAGAATTTCTCAACGATTAACGCAACGAATTAAGGAATTAGCCGAACGTTATGAGGCGACTTTGTCAGAGTTAACTATTAGGGTTGATGAGTTAGAAAGTAAAGTTAACAATTATTTGACCGGGATTATAAGGATTAAAGGATGAACAGGATTGAGTTATTAATCGATCGTTAAAAATTAATTTAATTTAGTTTGAGACTACTTAGACAAAACTCAATTTTGTTTAGCCGAAATAATCTTTTTTTAAAATTTGCTTCAATTCAATAAAATTATCTTGAGGTATCGTAAATTCAATTTGTTGAGCAGAAACTGCATCGTTAAATATTTTGGGATAAATATGTTCCATATAGTTTTTTAGACTGGGACTACGATCTAATAACCTATAAATACGGTTGCGAAAATTAACTACTTCAACTTGCCAATGTTTGTAATTTTGTTCTTTCTCTGCTTCCCAATATTTTAATTTAAGAATATGTTCTACTAATCGCTCTAAATAACTATCGAGCGATCGCTTTTCCGATTTGCCCATATCCTCAATTTCTTCGAGCAGATTATTCCAATCCATAGCATTAGTGTCTCTGTTTCTCAAAGCAGTCGCCATCTGTTCGACCCATAGATAAAAATCGCGTTCGTGTAACCGATCTTGCATTTTATTGTTTTTTTGACTCCAGCAAAAAGCGAGGAAATAATTAAGAATTGAGATTTAATAAAAGTTTAACTTTTATTTTCCTGTTGTTGACTATTCCTGTCGTTTGTAGGATTTTCGTGTTATTCTGCGTGTTTGGATTCACAACGTAGTTTAATTGCGATCGTTACCAGGATTAAAGGATTAACAGGATGAATAGGATTAAGTTATCTATGGGATGACAAGATTAACGGGATGACAAATAACCTAATCCTGTAAATACAAACCAGGATTAAAGGATTAACAGGATGAATAGGATTAAGTTATCTATGGGATGACAAGATTAACGGGATGACAAATAACCTAATCCTGTAAATCCTCAAAATCCCGATCCAGGATTAAAAGATTAACAGGATGAGCAGGATTAAGCTATTTGTGGGAATCATAATAATAAACATAATTCAGGCAAATCTTGCAACCCACCGATAACCTAATCCTGTAAATTCCGTAAATCCTCAAAATCCCGATCCAGATGCTAGAAGAAATAACCTACAAAATAATCGGTTGCTGTATGAAAATTCACAGCATATTAGGTAACGGATTTCAAGAAGTAATATATCAAAGATGCCTTGATATAGAACTAAAAAGAACCGGGTTGCAATTTGGTAGAGAAGTAGAACAAAACATCTTTTACGAAGGAATACAAGTAGGAACGAGACGCGCCGATTTTACCGTAGAAGATAAAGTAATAGTCGAATTAAAAGCAGTAATCAACTTAGAAAACGTCCACTTAGCACAAGCAAAAAACTACGTAGTTGCCTATAACTTTCCTGTTGGCTTACTAATAAACTTCGGAGCGACCAGTCTACAATATAAAAAAATCTTCAACCCCAAACAACAACCAGGATTAAAGGATTAACAGGATGAACAAGATTAGGCTATCTGTGGGAATTATATATTAATTATCATCAAAATAAATCTTGTAGCTAACCAATAACCCAATTCTGTAAATACAAACCAGGATTAGAGGATTAACAGGATGAATAGGATTAAGCTATCTGTGAGGATTATTATGTTAATCATAATTAAGATAACTTCTAACACCTAACCAATAACCTAATCCTGTAAATACAAACCAGGATTAGAGGATTAACAGGATGAACAAGATTAGGCTATCTGTGGAGATTATTATATTAATCATAATTAAGATAATTTCTAACACCTAACCAAAGCAGTTTGATAAATAGATAAAAAATGCGATCGAAACATTTGCCTCGATCGCAGTAAATATTTTTGGTTTATTTAAAAATAGTGCTTTTTCTTAAAATTTAAAAAATAAATACAGAGGCGATCGCTTTATCTATTAGACGAAATCATCCACATTCTTTCAAGCATTTGAATGTTTTGCGATCGAGTTAAGTCTTTTTGTTGGCGATGTTTTCTATAACGGTATGCGCCTACAATGTAACTCATCAGAAAAAAAATCAATAACAGCCATTCAAAAGAAAGTCCGATTCGGTCTGCTTGTTTGTTCGTTTGAGGTAAAATCGGCTGTGGGGTAAATTGAGATGCAATTATAGGATCTGTTGTTAATTCAACTGGTTCGAAAAAGTTCATTTGGTTAAACTCCTTATTTGAGATTCAGCATCTTTACCTTGCCGATCGACAATTGCAATCGAGGTTAAATCCGCCGAACCACTGACAGCTTTAATTTATCTAAGAAGAATGCTCGATCGCATCGAACAAATGTCACGATCGCACCATGGCATTTGTCATGTATAATTAGACGTACGCGTTTGCAGAAACTTCTCGAACACGAGCGCAGTTATCTAAATTACTGCCAGTAAATCTACTCGATTCAGACAAAATAGCTAAACTCCACTTTTAGGGGTGTACTCGTAATGCCCGATCCTAATTCCTCCAAAGGAGACATACTGATCGTTGACGATACACCAGATAATCTACGTCTGTTGTCAGCAATGCTCAGCGATCGCGGGTATGAAGTTCGCAGCGTAAAAAATGGTTCGACGGCATTAATGGGAGTACGAGCGGCTGCTCCAGATTTGATTCTGCTCGATATCAACATGCCAGATATGAATGGCTATGAAGTTTGCGAGCATCTAAAAAACAATCCCCAAACTCAAAATATTCCAGTAATTTTTATCAGCGCTAATAATGAGGTATTCGACAAAGTCAAAGCGTTTTCGGTAGGTGGAGTAGATTACATCACCAAACCATTTCAAGTTGAAGAAGTTCTTGTCCGAATTGAAAATCAATTAATCGTTCGCAGGTTGCAGGAACAGTTACTCAAAGCTTTAGAAAAGGAGCGTGCGCTTAACCAGCGTATCAAAGAAATGGCGACATTAGAAGAGCGAAATCGCATTGCCCGCGACATACACGATGCCCTCGGACATGCACTCGTAGCGTTGAAAATTCAAATCGAGACTACGTCAACTTTATGGCACAAAGATCCAGAACGAGCTTATGAATTTTTGCTTGAAGCAAAACAACTTAGTACCGAAGCGCTGCGATCGGTACGCGTCTCTGTTTCCGATCTCAGGCAAGATCCATTACAAGGTAAATTGTTAGAAGACGCGATCGCTAATCTGGTTCGGGAATTTCACCACACATCTGGAATACTGCCACAGTTAAGGATTAATCTATCTCAACCTCTATCCAACCAAGTCAGTACGGCAGTTTATCGACTCATTCAAGAAGGGTTAACCAATATCTACAAATACGCACAAGCAACTGCCGTTCAAATTCAGATCGAAACTAACGATTTTGGTTTATTAGTCACGCTTCGGGATAATGGTAAAGGATTTTCTACCGATAAAAACATAGCTGGATTTGGACTTCAGGGGATGCGAGAACGAATTTCTGCTTTAGAGGGGCAACTAAAAATAGTAAGTCAACCCAATGCTGGTTGTACGATTAAAGCAAGATTTCCAAGGCTGAACGTATGATTAAAATATTACTCGTAGAAGACCAAGAGATTATTCGTCGAGGCTTGAAAACTTTGTTAGAGACGAAGGCAGATTTGCAGGTAGTAGGCGAGGCAAATAATGGCAAAGGCGCGATCGAACAGGTCAAAACTTTACATGCAAAATCTTTAGCGCCAGATGTGATCTTGATGGACATCCGCATGCCTGTCATGGATGGAGTAGAAGCTACTAAAGTAATTTGTCAACAATTTCCAGAGACAAAGATTCTTGTCCTGACAACTTTTGATGATACTAAATATGTTGCCAAAGCTCTTAGTTTTGGGGCAAAAGGATATCTATTAAAAGATACGCCTACTGAAGAACTAGCACAGGCAATTCATTCAATCCATCAAGGCTATACTCAATTTGGTCCGGGAATTGTGGAAAAGGCGATCGCAGGAAAACTAGCAAGCGAAGCAGATGATTTGAAACAACCGCCACCAGGTTTGTTAGAACTTACTCCCAGAGAAAAAGAAGTTTTGAAGATGATTGCTGCTGGCGCTAGCAATCGAGAAATTGCTAAGGAGTTGTTTATTTCTGAGGGAACGGCAAGAAACCATATTTCAAATATTCTCGGTCGCTTGAATGTACGCGATCGCACCCAGGCGGCGATCGTTGCCAACACTTTCCCAAATTATTTGGAGACTGAAAATATTTTTGAGTAAACACTTCCTTAGCCAAAAATTTATTCCATCACGTTACTAAAGAAATCGATCGTCTCTGTTAAGGCGGTAACGAACGCATCTATTTCTTCGCGTGTATTATAAAAATATAAACTTGCTCTAGCGCTACCAGAGGCATTAAAGAGACGATGCAAAGGTTGGGTGCAATGATGCCCGGATCGAATGGCAATTCCCTCATGATCTAATAAGGTAGACAAATCGCTAGCATGAATTCCCTCTACGTTAAATGATGCTAATGCCGCTCTACCTTTACCATTTTCATCTAATTTGGGGCCATAAATTTTTAGATTGGGAATTTCATCGAGTTTTTTAAACAAATAAGCAGTCAATTCTTCTTCATAAGCATGAATATTTTCCATGCCTAAATTAGTTAAATAATCTACTGCCGCACCAAGGGCGATCGCTTCTCCGATCGCTGGTGTTCCTGCTTCAAATTTGTGGGGTAATTCTCCACAGGTAAAACGATCTAAAAACACTTCTGAAATCATTTCTCCGCCACCAAAAAATGGCGGCATTTCTGTTAGTAATTCTTTTTTCCCATACAGAAAACCAATACCAGTAGGAGCGCACATTTTATGACCAGATGCTACCAACCAATCACAATCCATTGCTCGTACATCAATGGTCATGTGGGGAACACTTTGGCAAGCATCAATTAATACTTTAGCTCCAAATTCATGGGCGCTGGCAATAATTTTTTCAACGGGATTGATACAGCCTAAAGTGTTAGAAATGTGAACGACTGCAACTAATTTTGTTCGATCGGAAAGTAAGGATTGGTAATGTTCAAAATCAAATTCTTCAGTTTCAGTTAGTTCGACATATTTAATTACCGCGCCCGTTTTTTGAGCGATAATTTGCCAGGGAACGAGATTGCTATGATGTTCCATTACTGAGAGAATAATTTCATCTCCAGGATTTAAATTAGCCAATCCCCAGCTATAAGCGACTATATTGATGGCTTCGGTAGCATTGCGCGTGTAAACAATTTCTTGACGAGAAGCAGCATTGACGAATTTAGCTACTTTATCTCTAGCGCCTTCATAAGCATCTGTCGCCCTAGCGCTGAGGGTATGCGCGCCGCGATGGACGTTAGCATTATCTCGTTCGTAATAGTTGCGCCAAGCATCTAAAACTTGTCTTGGTTTTTGGGAGGAAGCAGCGCTATCGAAGTAAATTAAAGGTTTGTCGTTGACTTGTTGATGGAGGATGGGAAAGTCACCGCGAATTTTGGCTGCAATTGTTTTTTCTTTTATAAGAGTCATAATTTTTTTTATTTAGTCCGCAGATGAACGCGGATAGATCGATCGTCTGTGTTTATCTGTATTTATCTGTGGACGCTAATTACTAGTTTTGGTGACTATCGATCGAGATAGTTTTTCTCGTAAAGAGGGAATGGAAATTAAATCTATAATTTCGGCAGCAAAGGCATCAATTAATAAACTACGGGCATCATTATCGTTTAATCCGCGACTGCGTAGATAAAATATTTCTTCTGCTTCTAGTTGACTGACGGTTGCGCCATGAGAACATTTAACGTTGTCGGCAGTTATTTGTAATTCTGGCTTGGTGTCAACTCTCGCTTTGGAAGATAATAATAAATTACGATTGAGTTGGGCGGCGTTGGTGAGTTGGGCTTCTTTTGGGACGAAAACTTTACCATTAAAAACAGCATGGGCGCGATCGCCGACGATACATTTATGCAGTTGATTGGTAGTACCGTAAGGTTTGGTTAGGGCAATAATACTATGGGTATCTGCTGTTTGTTCGCCACTAATTACAGTTAAAGCATTAAGATTGGTTTGGGTTTGTTCGCCTTGCTGTAATATTTCTGGATTGTGACGAGATAGTTTCGCACCCAAGTTAATTTCATTGAGAGTATAGCGACTGTCGCGACTTTGAGAAACGGCGCTCTTACCTATATGATAACTTTTTTCTGTTTCTTGTTGGAGGCGAATATGATTTATTTCGGCGTTATCTTGCAAGCAAATTTCAGTAACGGCATTAGTCAAGTAAACGCCTTCTTCCTTACCCACATATTCCTCAATGACAGATACACTAGAATTTTTTTCCGCTACTATTAAGGTGCGGGGAAAAGAAAAGCTTGGTGTTTCTCCTGCAACAGAAAGAAAGATAAGATGAATTGGTGTTTCTAAGACTACGTTAGCATCTACCCAAATTACTGCTGCGTCTGCAAAACCAGCCGTATTGAGGGCAGTAAAAACTTCTTGTGCGCCGTGTTGTTTGGCAAGATATTTTTGGATAGAGGCTCGATATTTTTCTGGTAATTGGGTTAAATTACCAACGAATACGCTTTCAGGAAGTGCAGAAAGATTGGATAATTCTGGAGAGTAAATTCCGTTAACAAAAACCAGATGACTTTGAGAAGTGGATGGTGTTGATGCGATCGAACCCAAGGTAGAGACAAGGCGCGGGTGGCGAACCTGCGTCGCCACATCAAGCGCCGTGCGAGATCTCGCCTCTCTACATGCAGAAAAATTAGTAGCAACTAAATCGGATAAATCGGTAAAGCGCCAGTCTTCATCATGTTTGGTAGGTGTTTGCAGACGCAATACCCAATTAGCTGCTTGTTCTCTAATTGGTTTTAACAACGCAACAAAATTATCGATCGCACACTGTTTTAGTAAACCAGTCAAAAAAGTATCTTTGACGATACCAGTTTCTTCTAATTTAATAATTGTCTCGAAGGGAATTTTAACAGCCATTACACGCCTACCTCCGCCGATAGAGACGCGAGATCTCGCGTCTCTACATTTTCTAAAAATTCATATCCTTTTGCTTCTAATTCAACAGCCAATTCTTTTCCGCCACTGGTAATAATTCTGCCATCTTGGAAGACGTGAACGAAATTGGGTTGAATGTAATTTAGCAATCTCTGATAGTGAGTAATTACCAGACAACAGGTGTCGGGAGTAGCTAACTGATTAACTCCTTCGGCGACAATTTTTAATGCGTCGATATCCAAACCAGAATCAATTTCATCCAAAATAGTTAAGGTTGGTTCGAGAATTGCCATTTGTAGAATTTCATTGCGCTTCTTCTCGCCACCAGAAAAACCTTCATTAAGACTGCGATCGAGAAAGCTAGGATTCATTTTGACTATTTCTAGCTTTTCATTAACCAAGTCTTCAAAATCAAAGGTATCAATTTCTTCTAATCCTTGATGTTTTCGTTTGGCGTTGTAGGCGACGCGCAAAAAGTCTAGATTGCTAACGCCAGGAATTTCTAAAGGATGCTGAAATGCGAGAAAAATTCCCATCAAAGAACGTTCTTCTGGTTCTTTTTCAAGAATATTTTCTCCTTTATAAATAATCTCGCCGCCAGTAACTTCATAGTCTGGATGTCCAGAAATCACCTTGGACAGAGTACTTTTTCCCGAACCATTACGCCCCATGATCGCGTGAACTTCACCTGCTTTGATTTCTAAATTTACACCTTTAAGGATGGGCGTACCGTCAACATTGGCAGTTAAATTACGGATAGATAAAATAATTTCACTCATTGCTTTTTTGTATTAATATTTCAATAACAACTAAGTATGTGTATTAATCGGGTAAATAATCTGAATTAAGAGTTTCTTCAGATGCAAAAGGAGATTGAACTGGAAAAATATCGATCGATAAACCCGTTTCATCTGCTGCCAATTTTCTGGCATTTTGATAACACTTATCAAAACTTTCAAGAAAATATTTGTTTAAACTAGGACTATCTTCAAAAGCCGCTTCTATTCTCTGTCTATGCTCTGTAATTGTATATCGCCAGCTATTAGAACGTTTTTGTTGTTGATATTTATACTTTAATAAGTGCATGAGCAAAATTTTTAGATTATTAAAGACTGCCCTCTTTTCGCTCTTGCCCATATCTTCGATTTCTTCAAGTAAATTAGGAATATCTAGTCGAGCTAGATTTTGTTCTCGAAGAATTTGGGCAGTATTTTCTAACCAAAGATAATAATCCCTTTCGTAAAGATTATCATCTTTGGTTACTGAGTTTTTTGGTGATTCCGTTACCATAAACTATTACTCCTGAATCTGCGATCGATCTCAAAATCACCTTCGATCGAATTCATCGCTAATAAATTTATAAATACTAGCGATGAAAGATGAACCACAAACCACGAACAATTATCCAACCGTTCCTTCCAATTTCAGACTCAAAAGTTTGTCGGCTTCTGCCGCGAATTCCATCGGCAATTCATTCAAGACATCCTTACAAAATCCGCTAACTAACATCGAAATAGCATCCTCTTCAGAAATACCTCTTTGGGCAAAATAAAATAATTGATCTTCGCCAATTTTAGAAGTAGAGGCTTCGTGTTCGACTTTAGCCGTGTGATTATCTACCTGAATGTATGGAAAAGTATTCGCTTCGGCATTGTCGCCAAGTAACATCGAGTCGCATTGAGAATAATTTCTCGCACCCTTTGCTTTAGCGCCAATTTTCACCAAACCGCGATAGCTACCTTGAGAATTACCCGCCGAAATACCCTTAGAAATAATCGTACTGCGGGTATTCTTGCCGATGTGAATCATTTTCGTACCCGTATCGGCTTGCTGTTTGTTGTTGGTCAGCGCGATCGAATAAAATTCACCGACAGAATTATCGCCAACTAAAACACAACTGGGATATTTCCAGGTAATAGCCGAACCAGTTTCAACTTGAGTCCAAGAAATCTTAGAATTAACGCCCTTACACAAACCGCGTTTGGTAACGAAATTATAAATACCCCCCTTGCCGTTTTCGTCCCCAGCAAACCAATTCTGCACGGTAGAGTATTTAATTTCGGCATTATCTAGCGCTACCAATTCCACAACAGCAGCGTGCAGTTGATTGGTGTCATACATCGGCGCGGTACAGCCTTCTAAATAACTGACAGAAGCACCCTCTTCAGCCACAATGAGAGTACGTTCGAATTGTCCTGTATCACCGTTATTGATGCGGAAATAGGTTGACAATTCCATCGGGCAAGTTACGCCTTTAGGAATAAAGACAAACGAACCATCACTAAAAACAGCAGCATTCAGTGCCGCAAAATAATTATCGGCGATCGGCACTACACTACCGAGATATTTTTCGATTAGATCGGGATGTTCTTGCAGCGCTTCAGAAATCGAACAGAAAATAACGCCCGATTCTGCTAATTTTTCTTTAAAAGTAGTGGCGATCGAAACACTGTCAAAAATGGCATCGACAGCGACATTACCCAAACGCTTTTGTTCGGAGAGGGGAATACCCAACTTCTCAAATGTTTCTAAAAGAGTCGGATCGACTTCATCAAGACTGTTGAGTTGTTCTTTTTTCTTTTTGGGCGCTGAATAGTAAATAATTTGCTGATAGTCGATCGGGGGATAGTTAACATGTGGCCATTTTGGTTCGGTCATTTTCTGCCACTGTTGATACGCTTTGAGGCGAAAATTCAACATAAATTCTGGTTCGTTTTTCTTGGCAGAAATGAGTCGAATGACATCCTCATTGAGTCCACGCGCAATGGTATCTGACTCAATGTCTGTGATAAAGCCGTATTTGTAGGGTTGGTTAACTAATGTTTTAACGGAAGCACTCATCTTAAAAATATTTCTCGCACTCGGTGTTTTTTGTGGGAGTAAGTCTGAACTTACCAAACAAAGCCTATGTACAATGTGGATTAGATGCCGATTTCGATCGGAACTTTACATATCTATACTATCAAACTTAAACAATAAATTTGTTGTTTTAGTCTATTGTAGGTTACATTAACAATAAAGACGTTGTCAAAGTCAAATAAATTTCTTAACTTTTTTTAATATTTTTCCAGTTATACGATAAACATATTCAGCAGTAGGACGATGACGACCACTGGCTTTCCTTCCACCAAACAAGATATTCTTCAATATTTACTAAAACAAGGTCAAGCAACTGCCCATGAGTTAGCTAAATCTCTAGATATCAGTCCTCAAGCAATTCGCCGTCACCTCAACGAACTAGAGGGAGAAGGGTTAATTGTTCATAAATCAATACAAACTGGCATGGGACGACCCCAGCATATTTATCAACTTAGTCGTCAGGGGAAAGAACTGTTTCCCCATCGCTATAGCGAGTTTGCTGTTTCCTTTTTGGATACGCTAGTCGAAACGGTAGGAGAAACACAAGTAAAAGAAGTCTTACGCAAACAATGGGAACGCAAGGCGATGGATTATCGCGATCGCCTGGGAACTGGTTCTCTCAAAGAAAGAATTGCCAACCTAGTCAAACTTCGTCAAGAAGAAGGCTACATGGCAGAGTTACACCAAGTTAAAAACCGAGAAAAGTTTCTACTTGCCGAACATAACTGTGCTATTTCCGAAGTAGCAGAATCTTATCCCAGTGTTTGCGGTCACGAACTAGAAATGTTTGCTGCCGTCCTACCCGATTGTACGATCGAACGTACCCATTGGATCAACAACGGCGAACATCGTTGCGGGTATTCGATCGAGGTAAAGTAATTAAGTTATGGTTCATAGGGCAATGGGCAATGGGCAATGAGCATCGGGCAATGGGCATCGGGCAATGGGCAAGATCGAAAGTCGTGACGTTCAGAAGTAAAAAATTCATTACTCATTACTCATTACTTATTACTTATTACTTATTACTCATTACTCCCTAATCCCTATTCCCTATTCCCTATTCCCTACTCCTATTCCCTATTCCCTTTTTTATGAACGAACAAACACAATCCCAAATGCAATTTCTAAGCGCAGATGAATCAGCAGATGTGGATGCCGCATTGCTAAGTTCTTCTGAGAAATTTTTAACCAGATTAACTATTTCATCTTTGAGATTATTAAAAATAATTGCCCAAGATTTAGATATTGCGATCGAAGATTTAACTCATAAACAAATTATTGATTGGTTCGAACAAGATGGAAAAGTGCGACGAGAACAAGGAATTGATGCAGCAAAGTTAAAATGGTAGGGAAAAGGGAAAAGGGAATAGGCAACAGGTAATAAATGGTTGTAAAACTCATTACTTATTACTCATTACTTATTACCCATTACTTATTACTTATTACTCATTACTCGTTACTTATCCCCTAATTCCTAAGCTTTAAAAGTCAAAACTGGCTGCAATCTTGCTACTACTTTAACCATTCTCGCTTCAACTTGAGCGTCAATAATTGGTTGAATTGGTTTGTAAGCAGCAGGTGCTTCTTCAAAGCGACGTTCTTCTTTCAAAGTTACGCAATCAACGCCAGTTAAACCTAAATCTCGATGGCTTCGCACGACCGAAAGGAGATCGCCAACAAATGCACCTTGACGAGACATTTCAAAACGCGATTTTGCCCTTCCCGCACCGTGAGAAGCAGAAGATAAAAAGCGATCGTTACCCAAACCCACTAGCAAATAAGAAGACGAACCCATCGAACCAGGAATGATTACTGGTTGTCCTGAATAGGCAGGACAAGCACCTTTACGAGTTATCCAACTATTTTTGTCTGGTAGAGTAATATTATGGGGTAAATCGTAAATTAAAGGCGCTGCCATGTCGCCATAAACTTCACGCAAGCGCAAGCGCAACAGTTCGGCTAACAACAAGCGATTGACAAATGCATAATTAGCGGCGGTTGCTTCGGCTTTTAAGTATCGATCGACTAAGTCGGGAGTAGCGACAGTAGAAAGAGGAAAAAGACGAGATGTGGGATAAGTTTGCCCAATTTGCCAAGCTTTCCAAGCTCGATCGCGCCACATACCACCGATATATTTGCCGACGCTACGCGAACCAGAATGAACCATAAAAGCAAGTTGTCCTTCTTTTATGCCCCAAGCATAGGCAAGATTTTTGTCTTCTATTTTCTCAACTCTCTGTATTTCAACAAAATGATTGCCACCGCCGATCGTCGCTAAATCTCCGTCACGGACTATTCCTGTTTCGGGAATTAATTCTGGAGGTGCGTAATTAATATCGCCATCGAGAGAACCAGATAAATAGACGCGATCGATCTCTTGCCAAAGTTGTTTGAAATTAGATTTTGCGATACTACCCATCGGTTCGGCGGCGATCGCTTCTAACCATCCTAAAATACCATGTCGAAACATGGCACGGGCAGTTTTAGCGCTCATACTGACATCGCGAGTAGCGAAGAAGTAATCGCCTTTCATCAGTTCGACAAAGCGATCGCGCTGGCTTAAAAAATCTTCTAAAGATAAGTCAAAGACGTGTAAGCGCATTCCGCAGTTAATATCCGAACCGATCGCGCTAGGAATTACCATTTCTTGCGTTTGCACGATCGAACCGATCGCCACTCCAGAATCACCTGGATGAAAATCTGGTGTCGCACAAGCACGTAACACTTTTCCACCTTGAGGATGGCAAACAGCAGCTAAATTAGCTAGCTGTTGCAAAGCTTTCCCTTCTGGATTTAAATTTTCTGGTAGTAATACTTCAGCTAACGGTGTGTCGGCAGAATTATGGAGGCGAACCGAATATACTTTATCTCGATATGTTACGTCTAAACCCTGACGAGCTAAAGCTCGCAGAAGTCTAAACATTTTTTTGAACTGCTGCATAAAAAATCTGTCGCAGATTATTCGATCGTCTGCTTTTTCTTGGTTTGAAGTGTTTAAGATTTTGTTTTCAGCAGCCGCAGCGTATTTTTCGTAAATTGTAAATTTAAGTCACACTATCTCTATAATACCCTGCATTTTTAGATTAACATATAAGCATTAAAAATCCAACCAAGTTGCGATCGAACCTGAAAACGTTATTTAAATTCTTACCAAAAAAACTATTTAACTAGTTTTTTAGATCTAGATTAAAATTGCGAATTAAAATTATATTCGCCAGTATCATGGGCAAAGTGTAAATTTTATTTTGTTTCGCGACGCTTCAAGCTTCGTCAAGATTATTACTAATTATGAGTAAAGCATCAATCCAGCCCGCCCGAATTAGTAAAGTACTTGCTTTCTCCATTGCCGAAGAAATGGGTTTCGAACCTGGAGATAGCATCGTTTCAATTAACAATATCCGTCCGCGCGATCTAATTGACTATCAATTTCTTTGCGCCGATGAATTTTTAGATGTAGAAGTAATTGATGTTACTGGCAGAATTCATCGCGTCCAAATCGAAAAAGATTGCGATGACAATTTGGGGTTAGAATTTGAAAGCGCCCTGTTTGATGGCTTAATTCAGTGCAACAATAACTGTCCGTTCTGTTTTATCGACCAACAGCCGCCAGGAAAAAGAGAAAGCTTATACCTCAAAGATGACGATTATCGTCTTAGTTTTCTTTACGGAAGCTATTTAACTCTGACCAATTTAACAACCAAAGAATGGCAGAGAATCGAGCAAATGCGCTTGTCTCCGCTATACGTTTCCGTTCATGCCACCGAACCAGAAGTGAGGATTCGTCTGCTCAAGAATCCTCGTGCGGGACAAATTATGGAACAATTTAAGTGGTTTCAATCAAAGCGATTGCAACTGCACGCTCAAGTAGTTGTCTGTCCCGATATTAACGACGGCAAACACTTAGAGCAAACTTTATTAGATTTAGCATCTTTTCATAAAGGTGAAGTTCCCACCATTATTTCTACTGCGATCGTTCCGGTTGGTTTAACTCGTTTTCGACCACAACAAGATAAATTAATTTCTGTCGATCGAGCTAAAGCAGAAGAAGTTATCGATCGAGTGCAAAAACTTCAAAAACAATTTCGTCGCCAATTGGGAAGCACTTTTGCTTGGTTGGCAGACGAATGGTATTTGATCGCACAACAAGATCTACCTTCAGAATCGCACTACGAAAGTTATCCCCAAATTGGCAATGGTGTTGGTTCGATTCGTCAATTTATAAAACATTTTTATAAAATTGCGATTAAAAGATTGCCTAAAAAACTAGAAAAACCTCGTCATTTGACATGGGTAGTAGGAAATGCGGTTGAAATGGCGTTTCAACCATTAGTAGCACAACTAAATAAAGTAGAAGGATTGAGAGTCGATTTAGTAGCCTTACGTAGTGATTATTGGGGACAAGAAATTTCTGTGACGGGTTTGCTGACTGGTAGCGATTTATTGTCAGGTTTGCAAGGAAAAGATTTAGGTGACGGCGTTTTATTGCCCAGTATGATGTTGAAACACGGAGATAGTCGCTTTCTTGATGATATGACAGTCGCACAATTATCCGATCGCCTGCAAACTTTGATTATTCCAGTCAATGGCGTAGAAGAATTGATCGATACTTGTACCGAAACCTTTTCTTCTCGGTTCGATCGCAAACAAAATGCAGTCAGTGCGGTGCGGGCGGGGGCTAGGAGTTGATGAAAATCAGAATTGCTATTCTAGGATTGGGGAGATGGGGAATACACTACGTTCGTAATTTTTCTGGACACCCTCTCGTCGAATTAGTAGCAATCGTCGATCCCCATCCAGAGAGACTGGCTTACTGTCGAGAAGTATTTGCCATCGATGAAACTAAAACATTACTCTCTGATGCTTGGGAGTCGATACGCGATCGCGCCAATTTTAAAATTGATGCCGTTATAGTTGTCACTCCCGCTTCGACTCATTATGCTCTAATTCGCGATGCGCTCGATCGCGGCTATCATGTTTTAGCAGAAAAACCTTTAACTCTCGATCGACAAGAATGTCTCGAATTGGCGCGTTTGGCACAACAAAAGCAATTACAGCTTTTTGTCGATCATACTTATTTATTTCATCCCGCCGTTATCAAAGGTAAAGAAATAGCGCGATCGGGAAAAATAGGAGAATTTCGTTACGCTTATGCAACGCGAATTCATTTAGCGCCAGTCAGACAGGATGTAGACGTATTATGGGATCTAGCCATTCATGACATTGCTATTCTTAACGATTGGT
>JBOFLQ010000042.1:0-29804 GCA_051657945.1 Xenococcaceae cyanobacterium
TTACAGGGATTGAAACACAGAAAATCCGTATCAATTAGCAACAGATATTTATGGTATAGGTTGCAAAACAACTAAAACCCTTATAGGGATTGAAACAAATAATTTTGCCGATGCTGGCGCGATCGTAAAAAAGATAGATTATTCGAACTCCAAAATCGATCGATCTTTGTCATAATTCTGAAAGTTATAATTAATATGAGAGAGATTAATTTTGAATACTATTGAGTCTGCAAGACTAGATGAAATTTTAGCGATCGCCCGTTCCGTTGGCTGGGGTGCAGCAGATATTTTACATTCCTATTATCGCGACGATGCCAATTTGAATGTTAACGAAGATAAAAAAGATGGCCCTGTCACTGCTGCCGATATCGCTACCAATCACTATATTCTCGAAAAATTACAAGCAGCTTTAGGCACGGAAGAATTTGGTTACTTGAGCGAAGAAACCTATCAAGGGACAACTCCTCTAACTCAGCCCTGGGTTTGGATTATCGATCCTCTCGACGGTACGCGCGACTTTATCGACAAGACAGGAGAATATGCAGTACATATTGCTCTAACCGATGGAAATCGCCCCATACTCGCAGTTGTTGCCGTTCCCGAAACAGAAAAACTTTATTATGCAGTTAAAGGTAAAGGTACATTTGTGGAAACCCGCGACGGTAAAACCACACAACTTAAAGTATCCGATCGCACCTCTCCTGAAGAACTATATTTAGTTGCCAGTCGCACCCACAGAGACGATCGCTTTCAACAACTCCTAGACAAACTTCCTTTTAAAACTCGTAACTACGTCGGTAGCGTCGGCTGTAAAATTTCAACTATTCTCGAACAGCAATCTGACGTTTATATTTCTCTATCTGGTAAATCTGCACCCAAAGATTGGGATTTTGCCGCACCAGAATTAATTTTGACCGAAGCTGGTGGGAAATTTACTCACTTTAGTGGCGAACCTCTTACCTACAATAAAGGTGATGTCAAACAGTGGGGCGGTTTAATGGCTAGCAACGGAAACTGTCACGAACATCTGTGCCAACAAGCGATCGCTATTTTGCAAGAGATAGATGTTTGACATATTGCGCGAACAACGCGGCTTTAAACCTAATTCCTAGGTAATAACACTGCTGTAGAGACAAGGCGGGATTTAATGATGTCTCCGAGTGAAAAGTTTACGAAGTCATCGCAGCATCGGGACTAAACGTCCCGATGACCGATGACCCGCCGTGCGATATATCGCGTCTCTACCTTGGATGCGTGATTTTACACTATTCCCTAATCCCTATTCCCTATTCCCTATTTTGTATCGCCATTTTCACTAACTCTAACCTAAGATAGGTATGCCGAGATGAGTATCTAAAAAAGATGAGATTGAGTTTGAACAACATACCGCACGTACCCAAACAATTTCCCGTGCTGAATGTTTCGGTACATCTTTTAAATGATTATACCCAATGGTCGATCGATCGATTGCGTCAGGGAATAGGTACTCACGTAGTAACTCTCAACGCAGAAATGGCAATGCTTGCAGAAAAAAATCCAGCTTTAGCCAAAATAATTCAGCAAGCAGATTTGGTTATCCCTGATGGTGCTGGCGTTGTTGTTTATTTACGCATGAGAGGAAAAAAACAACGACGTTGTGCTGGTATCGATCTTGCTGCTTCTGTTATAAAAGAAATAACTTTACTAGACGAACCTGGTATGGTTTATTTTTATGGCGGTGCGCCAGAAGTAGCGCAAACAGCCGCCAATATTTGGCAACAGAAAATACCCCAATTACAAATTATTGCTCAACACGGTTATTTATCTTTAGAGGAAGAACGAGAATGGCTGCAAACGCTAAAACAAAACCAACCAAAATTAATTTTGGTTGGTTTGGGCGTTCCTCGTCAAGAAATGTGGATTCAACAACATCGTTGTCTTTGTCCAGAAGCTACTTGGATCGGCGTTGGTGGTAGTTTTGATATTTGGGCTGGTACAAAAACTCGCGCCCCAGGCTGGTTGCGAAATAATAATTTAGAGTGGTTGTATCGACTTTACAAAGAACCATGGCGCTGGAAACGCATGTTAGCTTTACCTGTATTTTTTGTTCGTTCTTTGATTTATAAAGAATAGGGAATAGGGAATAGGGAATAGGGAATAGGGAATAGGGAGTAATGAGTAATGAGTAATGAGTAATGAGTAATGAATTTTTTACGTCACGACTTCTGTAGAGACGCGAAAACGAAGTTCTTCTGAAAGAAGCAATTTCGCGTCTCTACGACTTCTAACTTCTGACTTTGCCCATTGCCCATTGCCCATTGCCCATTGCCCTTTGCCCTTTGCCCATTGCCCGGTGCAGCATTGCCCATTGCCCATTGCCCATTGCCCTATTTTTTAATTAATAATCGGTTCTTTGGCAATCTCTTCTAAGCCAACGGAATTTAATAATTCAAGCCATTTTTCTGGTACTTGAGTGTCATTAACCTGAGAACGTTTGAGGTTTATTAAAGTAGCTAGAGCATCGTACCAAATATCGGCTTTTTGATAGAGATTAACTCGTTCTAGAGGTGCTAATTTTTCTAATTGTCGATCGACTTCTGGTGTGATTGCTACTCGTTTAACCCAGCCTTCGACAACAAGATCTTTGGCACGATTTTGTGGATCGCAAATCATTGATAAGTACCAGTGATAGTTGTGGTTTGTTTCTAATTGACTTAATTCTTTTGTGCTGGGAATGTCGATGCTAAAAATGCCGTTGCGCTCGGTACTAGTTGTTTTAGTAGTTTCATAAACGGCGCGATCGCTTGCGTCTCTAAGTACAAATTCTACTTGTTGTGGTTGAGATGTTTTGGGTGCGTAAAAAAATAATTCTGGCAATGCTTTGGTAGTCATGCCGACAGAGTTATCTGGTGTTAAAGCTTTTAAAGAATCGCCTTGTGCGCTACAACTTCCATCTCTCGTTCCGCCTCCAACTTGGCGAGTGGGAAAACCGCTTTTGGCATTGCTGTTGTTAGTTTCGGCTCGAACTCGATCGCCCAAACCAACTATCGATAAGCTTATTAAAGAAGCCAGACCAATACCTGAAAAAAGTTTATTTGTCGAGATAAATTTCCACATATTTAGATCTAAAACTTTACATATTTTTCCTTACAATATTAAGCTTTTATTTTTGTAAATGTCTAGTTTAAACAACTAACAAAGGTTTTAATTTCATCTATAATTTATATTTGACTTAAACAATTAAATATTATTCGGTAATTTTATTTAAAGGGCAGTAATTTTACTTAGTTATTAGAGAGGCAAATAGATAATTGTGTCAGCAAAAACTAGCAAATTGCTATTAATAAAAATTCTAAAATATTGGACTAATACAAAAAAGTTATATATACCATCGCAATTTTTTTTGTTTCCTTTATTGTTGACGAGTTTATTAATAACTTTTGCTTTAGTTGGACTCAAACATATTGGAGCATTAGAAGCTGTAGAATTACATGCTTACGATCGCATGATTCTCTGGCGAGCCAAATCAGAAACAGAGCCTCGTTTATTAGTAGTAGAAATTACCGAGCAAGATATTCAAAAATTTAAAAGATGGCCGCTTGCCGATCGCACCATCGCTCAACTTTTAGCCAAATTACAAAAAGATCGACCTAAAGTCATCGGTTTGGATGTTTATCGCGACATTCCACAATTTCCCGGTCACGACAAGCTAAAACAACAACTGCAAGCAAAAAATGTTATCGCGATCGCAACAGTTGGAACTAACGAACATGATGTTCCTCCTCCGCCTAGTGTTCCTTCAGAAAGAATTGGTTTTAACAATCTAATTCTCGATCCCGATAACAATATACGTCGCGGAATGCTTTATACAGAAGTAGGTTCGGATAAATATTATTCTTTTGCACTGCGTTTGGTGTTGCAATATCTTGAAGACAGACAGCTACAATTTCAAGGAAAATCTAATTCAGCTAAAATAGGAAATACTGTCTTTACTCCTCTACAAGCTGATGCTGGTGGTTATAAATTACCAGAATCTGAAGTGGTTGGCTGGCAAATTTTACTAGATTATCGTTCCAGACAGATAGTCGATCGAGTCACTCTTACAGATGTCCTAGCAGGAAAATTAAATCCCAATTTAGTTAGAGATAAAATAGTTTTGATCGGTACTACCGCCCCGAGTCAAAAAGATATCTTTTCGACTCCTGTATCTATTTCTAACCAAACTGAATCTTTGCTTCCTGGGGTGGTAATTCATGCTCAAATTGTCAGTCAAATTCTAGGTAATGTTTTAGACGATCGACCTCAGTTGTGGTTTTGGCAAGAATGGCAGGAAGCTTTATGGATTTGGTTGTGGTCTGGATTGGGAATTATTTTAATCTGGCGATCGCAGCATCCTTTACATGTCGCCGTTACGATCGCTGCTGCAATGGCAGTTTTGTTGGCAATATCTTTGTTATTTTTCGCTCAAGCTGGCTGGATTCCTTTAATTCCTCCTGCCTTAGCATTTTTGATGACTAGTGGTGGCGTTTTGGCTTATAAGACTCTTTATACTAGCGATCGCGATGCTTTGACGGGATTGCCCAATCGTAGACTGCTTGTCAAAAAGCTAAAAAAAATCGAACTCAATAAAAATCAAAAGCCTTTTCTAGCCGTTTTGTGTCTCGACCTCGATCGCTTTAAATTAATTAACGATGGCTTGGGTTATAAAGCTGGCGATCTGCTTTTGGTGACTACCAGCCAACGCCTTCAAGCTGCTATCGATTCTAGCGATTTGTTGGCTAGAGTGGGGGCGGATGAATTTGCGATCGTCTTAAATTCTGTTAGTAATGCCACCGAAGCGATCGAAGTTGCCAAGCAACTACAACAAAAATTAAATTTACCCTTCGATCTGCAACAACAACAAACTTTTACGACTGTCAGTATTGGTATTGCTTTTAACCATATCGATCGAGACATGCCTGCTGAGGATCTTTTACTCGATGCATATACTGCTATGTATAAAGCCAAAGCATCGAGTAAAAAGCATCCCGAAGTCTTTGTCAAACGTATGCATGCTCAGGCTTTAACCCGTTTACAATTAGAAAATGACTTGCGTTTGGCGATCGTCAATCAAGAATTTGAGTTGTATTACCAGCCGATTATTTGTTTGAAAAAATGTCAGATTGCTGGTTTTGAGGCATTGGTGCGCTGGAATTCTCCGAGTCGCGGTTTTGTTTCTCCTGGTGATTTTATTCCTGTAGCAGAAGAAACTGGTTTGATTATTCCTTTGGGACAATGGATACTCAAACAAGCTTGTCAGCAAATGCACCTGTGGCACGAACAATTTCCTAGTCATGTGCCAATAATGATTAGTGTTAATCTTTCTGGTCGTCAATTTTCTCAACTCAATCTCGTCGAACAAATTGCTAGCACTTTAAATGAAGTGGGTTTGATTCGCCATAGTTTGAAACTAGAAATTACCGAAAGTATGGTTATGGACGATGTTGAAGAGGCGATCGCCATTCTCGATCGCTTAAAAGAACTCGATTTGCGTTTGAGTATGGATGATTTTGGGACGGGTTTTTCTTCTTTTAGTTACCTGCACCGCTTTCCTATGGATACTCTAAAGGTAGATCGTTCTTTTGTTAGCAATATGAATCAAAGTGTCAAAAATTCCGAAATTGTCAGCACGATTATTTTACTCGCTCATAAACTGGGTATGGATGTAGTAGCTGAAGGGATTGAAACCGAAGAACAAATGAAGGCACTACAAGCGTTAGATTGTGAATACGGACAGGGTTATTTCTTTTCTAAACCTTTAAATGTTAGTGATGCAAGCCAGTTATTGACAAAAAAACCGCAGTGGTAGACTAAAAATGGTTCATTGTTCATAGGGCGAGGGGCAATTAAAAGTCAGAAGTCGTAGAGACGCGAAATTGCTTCTTTCAGAAGAACTTCGTTTTCGCGTCTGTACAGAAGTCGTGACGTAAAAAACTCATTACTCAATGACGAGTTACTCATTACTCCCTATTCCCTGTTCCCTGTTCCCTATTTCCTATCCCCTATCCTTTAATTTGAGGAAAGGAGAAAATGAGTTTGTTAAAAAATTCCACCGAGCGATCGACAATTTCATTGCGTCAACTGCTGAGAAGATCGACTGTTGGGATGGTTGTCGGCAGTTTTCTGTTAGTGTTGTTGATGACCTTGTTTCCATTCAATTTTCAGATTGGCAAGGATTCTTGGCAACATATTTTCAATAACGTTAATAACTTAATTACTCCTGGCGATTTTCTGGTCAATATTCCTTTTTTTCTGCCTTGGGGAATTAGCTTAACTTATTTACTGCACAACAAAAAACTAGCTTGGCAAATAATTTTACCTGTCGTTTTTTTGGCTAGCGCTGGGTTGTCAATGTTTGTCGAAATTTTACAGCTTTTTTTGCCAACGAGAATTTCATCACCTGCGGATGTTGCGGCAAATAGTTTGGGTGGTGTATTAGGTTGGTTATGCTTTTATTTATTGAGATGGACAATCTTGTCGAGATTGAATAGTAATTTAGTTTTGAAGTGGTTAATTGCCAGTTTTCTCGGTTATTTGGTGTTGCAATGTCTTCTGTCGATGCCTCTAGAAAGATTTGCTACGCTCAAAGTTTGGGATAAAAATTTTCCTTTACTGATTGGTAATGAAAACACAGGCGATCGACCTTTTCAAGGATACATTTCAGAACTTTTAATTAGCGATCGCGCGATCGTCGGCGATCGAGTCGATCGATTTCTATCTTCTCAATCTTCTCTAGTTGCACTAAAAGACACGGCGATCGCCTATTATGACTTAAATGAAAAAGGCAAATATTTAGATCGAACGGGTTATTTATCCAAGCTAATTTGGCAGGGAGAAACAATTGAAAAACAGCCAAAACAGGGAGCTTTATTTAATAAGAAAAGTTGGCTTTCAACTGCTATACCTGCAACACTTTTACAAGAAAAAATTGCTCAAACATCTCAATTTAGTATTTTTACTACAGTAGCTACTACCGATCCCGAACAAACTGGCCCCGCTCGTATTATTTCTTTTTCTGGCAGTCCTTTAAATTGTAATTTTACGATCGGACAAGACCGACACAATCTTATTTTTCGGCTCAAAACGCCTTTGACTGGGGATCGGGGAACGCAACCTGAAATAAGCGTACCAAATGTTTTTGCCGATCTCATACCCCATCGTTTGCTATTTACTTATGCTAATTCGGTGGTACAAATTTATGTCGATACTCCCAACAAGTCACAAAGGTTAGTAATAGTACCAGGCACGGTTTTGATGAGTTATTTACTACCGAAAAAATCTTACAATATCAACAATTTTATGTTGTTATATTATAATTTTATATTTATACCTTTAGGGTGTTTTTTAGGAATAATTTACTTATATTTGCCAGAAAAATTATTAATAAAAATATTATTTTTTATCTGTGGAATTATTTTACCAGCATTTTTTTTAGAGGCTAGTTTAACTACTGGACAAATAAAAAATTTTAGTGCAAATAATTTTGTACTCGATTTAATCATTATAGCGATCGCCATGACAATTGTTAATCTTACTGTCAGATTTTTTTATCGCCATATCAATATTAAATAACATCGATCGAGACTTAAATAGGGTTTTTTTATCTAATTAATACGGTTTAAATAATTGATTTCGATCGATTAAAAAGAGGGCAGAGGGCAGAAGGACGGGGCGTTTAAACATCGGAGGAAACCTCCGATGCCAGCCCCTCCAGAAGGCAGAAGGTAACAGCCAAGAAAAGAAAACGGGGATTTTGACTCCATTAATCAATTTTTAAAGAGGGGAATTTTAATTGTTCCCCTCTTTTTTGAGGACAGCGCTTTTTATCTAGTTACGACAACTTCTTGTGGTAGATAATTTTCAATTATTTGACGAAATTCGCTTTTTTGTTTGATGCCTTTAGTTTCGTGGACTAATTCTCTATCTTTGAAAAATTGAATCGTTGGTGTACCCACAATTTGACCCATTTTAGCCACTTCTGGATCTTCAACAATATCAATTTCGACAAAATGAATCTTGCCCTCATACTCGTCTACAACCTTGTCTAAAATAGGTTTGAGAGTGCGACAAGGGCCACATGTAGGCGAAACGTATTTAACCATTAACAGGCGATCGCCTTCGTGGAAAAGTTTTCTTAACGCAAAACCACCATAGTGACGAGTCGCATTAAGATCGAAAGTTTCTTCTGTGTCGGCAGTATTTTTTTCTACGACTCTTTCTTGATAATCTTCTGCGTCTGCTGACTGATGGAATTCCTGAATCAAATTATTGGCAGATAACCATCTTTCTGCCGATAGCGCCGCCATACAACCAGTTCCCGCCGCACTAATTGCCTGACGATATTCGTGGTCTTGTACGTCTCCAGCAGCATATACACCTTCAACATTGGTGTCGGTAGTGCCTGGTTTAACCACAATATAGCCAACTTCGTCTAATTCTAACTGTTCCTGAAACAAAGAAGTGTTGGGATTGTGACCGATCGCATAAAACATTCCTCTGACAGAAATATCTGTTTCTGCACCCGTCTTAGTATCTCTAACTTTTATGCCAGTCATGCGACCATTCTCACCGAAAACATCGACGGGTTCGGTATTCCAGTGAACGGTTATCTTTGAATTGTTTAAAACGCGATCTTGCATTGCTTTGGAGGCGCGCATCTCGTCTTTGCGTACCAACAAATGTACGTGAGAACCATATTTAGTCAAATAAACAGCTTCTTCTGCTGCCGAGTCACCGCCGCCAACTACTGCTAATTCTTCGTTATTAAAAATCGGAGTCGCACCATCACAAATCGCACAAGCAGAGATTCCATTACTCCAATAAGTATTCTCGCTAGGCAATCTCAATCTTTTTGCAGTTGCACCCGTGGCTATAATAATACTGTGGGCTTTGACTTCTCTTTCTTCAGAACGTACTGTAAAGGGACGCTGACTCAAATCTACAGAAATTACGTCTTCGGTGTAACATTCCGATCCCCAACGTTCTGCTTGCGCCTTCATCCGTTCCATTAATTGCGGCCCTGTAATACCTTCGGGAAAGCCAGGAAAGTTTTCTACTTCTGTAGTGGTCATTAACTGTCCGCCTGGTAATCCTCCTGCTTGAAAACCTTCAAAGATTACAGGTTTGAGATTTGCCCTGGCTGCATATATTGCGGCAGTATAACCAGCAGGGCCAGAACCGATGATGACTAAATTTTCTATAGTTGGGTTTGTCATAGCTTGCAACTTAAACTCGTAACGACTTCGTTTAATTATTTATATTATATTATATATTTTGAGAGAAATGTAGAGAGTATTAATACTTAGATATTGAGAAAAAAATTTAAAAACTTATTGTCATGCTCAAATTTGAAAACCAATTAGAGACAATTTCTGCACAAAATCGTCAACAATGGCGGGAATGGTTGGAAAAAAACCATCAATCTTGCACCGGAATCTGGCTCGTTTACTATAAAGTTAAAAGTGGCAAAACAAGTGTTAGCTACAGTGAAGCGGTTAAAGAAGCTTTATGTTTTGGCTGGATCGATAGTAAAGTCAAATCCATAGACGAAGAACGCTACATGCAAATATTTACACCCAGAAAACCGCACAGCGTCTGGTCGAAATCAAACAAAAAATATGTCGAAGAACTAATCGATCGAGGTTTAATGAGTGAAGCTGGTTTGGCAAAAATTGAGACCGCCAAACAAGATGGATCGTGGACTAGTTTGGATGCGATCGAAGCTTTAACAATTCCAGAAGATTTAAGGCTAGCTTTAGAAGCGAACGAGATTGCTAACCAATATTTTCAAGCATTTAGTAAAACAGTCAAAAAGAATATATTATTTTGGATTGAAAGCGCCAAACGCCCAGAAACAAGATTGACAAGAATCGAGCAAACTATTAGTTCTGCGGCACAAAACAAAAAACCCTTGGCGCGAAAATAATTTAATTTTTAATTGTGATTGCCTGTAGAGACGTTATGCCAAAACGTCTCTACAATCATACGTTCTGACAGAACGTCTCTACAATCATTTATGGCAAACATGTTTTATTTTGTTGTTATTCGATCGGAACTAATTTATATAAAGTTTCATTTTCACTCTCATTACTATTATTAGTAGGCTGGTTTCCCATGTTTTGCATGGGTTGTTTGACTGTATTAATAATATCTGCCGTAGTTTTCACAGTTCCCTTAACGTTTTCAGTGGTATTTTTAACAGCGCTTGCTGTAGTTTTTACTGTCACGCCAACGTCTTCGGCTGTAGTTTTAAATGTTGCTTCTACATCTTGAAAAGTATCGTTAACAACTACGGCAACATTTTGAACGGCTTCCCCAACCTCTTTGACAGTAGTATTAATATTTGTGGCTGTTTTATTAACTGCGTTGCCTACTTTTTTGATATTTTGATTGATTAGTTCGATCGCATTTTTGCTAGACAAAATGCTGGCAATTCCACCCAAAGTAGCGCCTATCAATATCCCAGTTAGAAATCTTCCTGTTTCTTTATTGGTAGTGGTTGTAGTGGTTGCTTCAGGATTCTCGGGATCGAATTCTTCTGTAAAGTTGTCAACATTAATATCATCAGTTAAAAGTTGAGTGCTATTAATCATTTTTTTCTCCTTTCGATTTGTCGATTAACTTATAACTTAAATAGAAGGTAGAGACGCGACATGCGTAGAAGGTAGAGACGCGACATGCGTAGAAGGTAGAGACGCGACATGCGTAGAAGGTAGAGACGCGACATGTCGCGTCTCTACTTATTGTTCAACTTGCTTACATTTCGTTGTGTTTTTTATCTAGTGCAAATGAAAACCCGATCGGGAACATTCAATTTGCAAACAAAGTTTTTGTTTTAAAAGTTAGAACGAACGATAACGCGATCGTCAGGCGCAGCAACCATGCCTTCTTCGTCAGACATAGCTGTACTGGAAGCATTATATTCGGTGCGATCGGCTAGTTCGTCAACTCTTGGATTTTCAATTGGTTGAGAATACTGTGCGACATCGGTTGAGGATGCTGCTGTGTTAGCTACATTAGCTACAGATGATGTAGCCATGTCGGTTGCACCTTTAGCCATATCGGCTGTATTTGCTACAGCAGAATTAATATTTTGAGCGGTATCCTGTACTGTATTGGCAACAGCAGAGTTAATATTTTGAGCAGTATCTTTGACTGTGTCTGCTGCTTGCTTGGTTGCTTCACCAATTCCTTCGATCGCGTCTTGCGCGCCACCTACTACAGAATAGGAAATACCTTGACCGAGACTGGTGACTACTTGTCCCAAGCCTTTAGCAGTATAGCTTAAACCTTCACCGACATTTTTAATTCCAGAACCGACACCTTTTACGGTGTGGTTAAACCCTTGAGAGGCTTTTTTGCCATTGAAAGCGCCATTTAACGCACCTAAACTAGCGCCAATCAATCCTCCCATTAATGCCCCTGCTAAAGCGGGATTGATGCCTTTACCTGCTGGCTTATTGTCAGATGCGCCTGCGATCGGGTTACCAAATGCGTCTTTGGGGGTGTTGCCAGATGCGCTTGCGATCGGGTTGCCAGATGCACCTGCGATCGGGTTACCAAATGCGTCTTTAGGGATGTTGCCAGATGCGCCTTTGATGCTAACAGGTTGTTGTTCTATGTTAGTTGTTTTTGTGGTAGTGGTAGAATCTACCGAACGAGGATAGGATTGTTCGGGATTGATTGCTCGATACTCTCGATCGTACTGAGTTCCAGGTTGTCGATCTTCACCAATCATAATTAACTCCTAATAGTTTGGTGTTCTCTATTGACAATCTAACAACTGAAAATTGAAACGTAATTGACCTAAAGACGAGTATTATCAAACATTGAGTCTACCAACAGTTGTATATTTCCAACAAAGCACCACAGTATAGGTGTTCTATTTCGATCGCACAACGAGTTACGCTACAGTAAAAAATGAATAAATATTAAATTTAGGAACTTAGACTCTATGGCGTTAGCAGTTGGTACAGTCGCACCATCCTTCACTACCATAGACGATGAAGGCAACACCGTCTCATTGTCGGACTTGAAAGGGAAAGTAGTTGTCTTGTATTTTTATCCTAAAGATGACACCCCCGGTTGCACCAAACAAGCGCAAAGCTTCCGCGATAATTTTGCCGAATATCAAAACAAAGATATGGTGGTATTGGGCGTTAGTATGGACGACCAAGCCTCTCATAAAATGTTTAAAGAGAAGTATGGTTTGCCTTTCAATCTTTTAGTCGATACCGATGGCGCAATTACTAAAGCCTATGATGTGGAAGGCGGTGGTTATGCCAAGCGCGTTACTTACATTATTGATGGTGAAGGCAAAATTTCTCACGTTGATGCTCAAGTAAATACTGGTAATCACGCTCAAGATATTTTAGCGGTTGTCGGTTAAATTCGTAGGGGCATGACAATGTTGTAATCACGCTCGAGATATTTTAGCTGTTGCCGATTAAATTCGTAGGGGCATGGCATTGCCATGCCCCTACAAATAGTTATTTGTTTGTTGGTTCGATCGCTGCTGGTGTTGAAGGCGGCGACGAATTTTGACCGTTGATTCTCTCTAGTTGCTGTTTTCTAAAATCGGCAGCAGAATTAGAAATGTTTTCTTGGGACTCGCGATCGAATTCTTCGCTACTTCTACCGTTACCTAAATTAGCGCGGTGCATTAATTCCATCGGATTAAATCCATCCGAACCGGAACCATACAAAGCATCTTGTTCGTTAGATTGATAGCCTTCTGAATCTCTATTGGTAAATTGAGCCAAACTAGCTTGTCCCCAACCAGAAATTCCGACGAGTATAATGCCAAGAGAAAGACTGAGAGTAATTTTTGGCAAAGAAATTAAAGTTTTCATGGTTTTGATGCCTCAAAAGATAAATTGTTCTCAAGCAAAACGGCGACGCAACAAAGGTTGAATTGCAAATAGAACGACAGCATCAAAAGCAAGCAGAATGACAAGAACTAAGCTAAAGCTAATCGATGTCCAGGGACTATTCATGACGACGCTATTCAAAGTCCATTCGCTATTGAGATATAAATAACGAATTGGTTCGATCGCGTAAGTCAGAGGATTGAGACTGGCAACTACTTGCAACCAACCAGCCATAAAATTGAGTGGTGCTAGCGCCGTACTAGCAAACAATAAAGGAAGGTTAGTAACAAATATAACTGCAATTAATTCTATATGCCCAGGCAGTGCAAAAGCTAATCCCAAACTCAACGCAGTTACGCCTAAAACAATTAAGAAGACAATTAGCGCGATCGCACTCAAAGCTGGCAAACTAGGCAACCCAGCGCCCAAAAATGCACTAGCTGCGACAATTACGGCTGTTTGAATGAAACTCAACGCAATAATATAAATCGTTGAAGCAGCGACAATTGAATATCTAGTCGATAGCGGCGCTACTAATAAGCGATTGAGAAAGCCAAATTCGCGATCGAACATAATTGGCAAACCTGCATTCAACGCACCAGAAAAGGCGGTAAAAACAATGATTCCAGGCGCAAGGAATCTAGCGTAATTCATATCGTTGCCAAATAAACTTTGCGGTGCGTTAATAAACAGCGCGCCGAATAATATCAACCACATAAATGGTTGAATAATCCCCGCCGCCAGAGTAGAAGGACGACGTTGCAGTTGAATAAATAGACGTTTTGTTAAAGCAAGAGTTTCTTGAATAAATTCACCAAAAGCATTTTCTGAGCGATCGATCTGAGGATCGCTAGTGGAATTTGGTGAAAGAATCGATTCAATTTTAGATGGTGCGATGGTTTGACTCATATTTATTTTTCCTTATTAAAATTTTTGTAGGGGCATGGCACTGCCATGCACGGCGGGTAAGCTTTTCTGAGGAAACCTCAGAAAATCCCGCCTCCCTTACTTATTTCATTTGCTGTTTTTGTTCTTTTTTCAAATCCCTACTTCCTGCTGCTGCTAATTCTGCGTCCATTAATGTTTTTCCTGTCGCCGCTAGATAAACATCATCGAGACTCGGACGAGATTGCGCCATGCTAAAAATAGGTAAACCCGCATCTAATAGCGATCGCTCGATTTGACTGAGTGGGTTGCTTTGTGCGGTTACGACTAAATTGAGAGAGTTTCCTTGCGCTGTATTAACAATAATTTCTTCAACGAAAGGAAGAGATTCTAATAAATTTTTCGCCTTGTCTGCTTCTTCTGACGGTGAAAATTCACGAATGCGGAGAGTAACGCGATCGCCTCCGACTTTATCTTTTAAATCTGTTGGCGTACCTGCGGCGATTACTAAACCGCGATCGATAATTGCCACGCGATCGGCTAGCATGTCAATTTCTTCTAAATAATGGCTGGTAATTAATACTGTCGTTCCTGCCTTTTTGAGTTGGCGCAGAAAATCCCAGACAATAAAACGACTTTCAATATCCAAACCTACTGTAGGTTCGTCGAGAACTAATAAATCTGGTTGGTGCAGCAACCCAGCAGCTAAATCGAGACGTTTTCGCAAACCGCCTGAATAAGTACCTGTTTTTTGGTTGGCATACTCTTCCAAACCAAGTAACTCTAATAAAGATTCAATTCTTGGTTTGGCAGTAACTTTAGGAAGATGATAGAGTGCGGCTTGCAATTCTAGCAATTCTTTGCCTGTTAAAACTTTGTCGATCGCCACTTCTTGAGCGACATAACCGAGTCTTCTTCTGGCAGCTTTGGGATTGTCTACAGCAGAAATTCCGCAAACTTCGATCTTGCCAGCATCGGGTTTGGCAAGGGTACACAAACAACGGATCGTTGTGGTTTTTCCCGCACCGTTAGGGCCGAGTAAACCAAAAATTTCTCCTCGTTGAATGCTTAAAGAGATATCCTTAACGGCTTCTGTATTACCGTAGTTTTTTTTAAGGTTCTCTATTAAAACGGCTGGTGCCATAAATATTTTAATACCTTTGAGAATTTAACAAATAAGTATTGTTCCTTTTATTAACTATTGTAATAGTTTGACTCTCGTAAGTTTGAAGTCGATCGCTTTTCGATCGTGCAGTCGGCAATCTCAAATAGTTAGGATGGTTTTGAGGAATTCAAATCGTCACGAAAAATTTATGCGAATTCATCATCTCAATTGCGGTTGCATGTGTCCGATTGGTGGGGCGTTATTTGATGGCTTCAGTCAAGGTTTGACAGCTCATTTAGTTTGCCACTGTCTGCTGATTGAAACAGATCGAGGACTAGTTCTTATCGATACTGGCTTCGGACTACGCGATATCGAGTCGCCTTACTCTCGACTCAGTCCGTTTTTCATTCATTTTAATAATATTCAGTTCGATCGAAAATATACGGCTGTCGATCGAATCGAACAACTCGGATTTACCGCAAAAGACGTACGTCATATCATACTTACTCATCTGGATTTCGACCATGCTGGGGGTTTGGAGGATTTCCCCGACGCAACAGTTCACGTCATGCAAGCTGAAATCGATGCCGCACGCGATCGGCATGGACTTATAGCTTCCCGTCGCTATCGTCCGAAACAGTGGGATGAAGTCAAGCACTGGAAATATTATTCAGCAGGAGGTGAACCTTGGTTTGGCTTTGAGGCAGTACGCGATCTTGAAGGACTACCACCCGAAATTCTTCTAATTCCGCTTGTCGGTCATACGCGAGGTCATGCTGGTATCGCCATCGATACATCTGAGGGTTGGCTGCTGCACGCAGGCGATGCCTATTTTTACCGACATGAGATGGACTCACAAAAACAGTGTACACCAGGTTTACGCGCCTATCAATGGATGATGGAGGTCGATCGCAAGGCTCGGTTGCTCAATCAAAATCG
This sequence comes from Xenococcaceae cyanobacterium, assembly GCA_051657945.1. Classification (GTDB taxonomy): domain Bacteria; phylum Cyanobacteriota; class Cyanobacteriia; order Cyanobacteriales; family Xenococcaceae; genus CAZJTL01. The sequence continues at coordinate 15,817 of JBOFLQ010000042.1, forward strand.
GCTACGCGAGTTATCGCTCGATTCTAGTAAAGACGTACGCCTTTTTTGCAGTCACGACGCGATCGAGTTGAAAGCTTTTGCCGATCGATCGAGTGACTCTCAAAACTAGAATTTGATTCTTTTGCGATTTAGTCGAGCAAGCGATCGGGGTTGAGAGAATCATTTCGATCGAAAGGGCAATTACTGGGAAAAGTATCGAGAGGAAAACCTGTTTCATCAGCAGCTAATTCTCTAGCATCCTGGTAAGATTCATCAAATACCTTATCAAAATATCGTTTGAGGCTAGGACTGTCCCTAAAAGTTTTTTCTATTCTTTTTCGATGTTCTCGAATAGTAGATCGCCAGCTATTAGATCTTTTTTCCTGCTGATATTTCCATTTAAGTAGGTGCATTAATAAAACGCGCAAGTTACTCTCTAAAGCTTGTTTTTCGCTCCTACCCAATGTTTCTATTTCCTCGACTAAATTGTCCCAGTCTAGATTATCCACATCTCGCGATCGCAGTTGTTCGGCAGTAGCTAAGATCCAGAGGTTGAAGTCTCGATCGTAAAGAGTAGAAGTTTGGGATTTTGCCGTCATAATGCGATCGCTCCTTGCAGTAACTTTGATTTTTTATCGATATTGCTATTATCTAATCCCTCTCAAGGCGATAACCTCTCCCTCAACCAACTACCATTTGCTTGCAAAGTATATCTAAGGCGATCGTGTAGGCGACTGGGACGACCTTGCCAAAATTCTATAACAGAAGGCACGACGCGAAAACCTCCCCAATGAATCGGACGGGGAATTTCTCGATCTCGATATTGTTGTTCTAAATCGAGTTGCCTTGTTTCCAATACTTCTCGACTGTCAATTACTTGACTTTGATGTGATACCCAAGCACCCAGTTGTGAACCGATCGGACGGCTATGAAAATAGGCATCAGATTCAGGGTTAGAAATCTTTTCTACTTGCCCTTCAATTCTGATTTGACGTTCTAATTCTGCCCACCAAAAAACCAATGCAGCAAAAGGATTTTCGTTTAATTGCTGTCCTTTGAGACTTTCGTAGTTAGTATAGAATACAAATCCTCTCGCGTCGAAATCTTTTAGTAACACCATTCGCGCTGTTGGTTTTCCATCAGCGGTAGTAGTAGCGAGAGTCATGGCATTAGGTTCTAATAATTGAGCTTCTAATGTTTGTTGAAACCAGGTGTGAAATTGTTGAAAGGGATCGGCAGCAGCTTCTGCTTCAGTTAATCCAGCACGAGTATAGTTTTGTCGTAAATCGGCAATATTCATCGGATTCTAAATGACTACAACACCAGCAAAAGACGCGATCGCTATTTTAATTGACATGGCGCAAAATGGAGAAATCGATCCTTGGGATGTCGATCCGATCGCTGCGATCGATCGCTTCTTAAGCGAATTGGGATTAATTGACGATCCTCAATCGTGCGATCGCCATGCTGATTTACCGCAATCGGGACAAGCTTTTTTATGGGCATCGATGTTAGTTTTACTAAAAGCTGATACCCTCGATCTCTTACAGCAAGAAGAACAACCGCCAGAAGAACTAGAATTATTAGATTTCGATCTACTTCCCGACGGCGATCGTCAACTCAGACTTCCCCTTCATCTCGAACATCACATTCGCCGCAGAGCAGCAGCACCACCAGCACGCAGGCGCAAAGTTACTTTACAAGAACTAATCGAGCAACTCGAACAAATTTCCGCAGAAATTGAAACGGCCTCAAAAGAAACAAATGTTTCTAAAAATACCACAACTTACCATCGTTCTCGTCGCGACACTATGCGCGCGATCGAACAATTAGCTCACGATGAAAATTTGACTGAAGTCGCCCAGCTACTCGAAATGTTCTTATGTTCTAATTTACCAAAATTATTGCCAGAACACGATAGTGTAGATCTAGATCGACTTTTAGAATGGTGGTGCGACAGTAATATTTCTGGCGATCGCGGCAATAGCAACCGAGAGCATTTAGAACACAGTCCCAAAGGCGAACGTGTTGGCGTGTTTTGGGCGCTTTTACTCTTGTCTGCCCAATCTAAAGTAGAGTTGTATCAACAGGAGTTTTATCAAGATTTAAAGATAAAACCTCTAGTCAACGATCGCCCCGAAGAAATTCTTTCTGGTGGTCTGCGAAAACTCGACCAAAACATCTTAAATTAACAGATTTGTCGGTCAGACTGATATAAATAATAAATATTTAAACAAAAGTTGAGGAGATGCTTTCATGAAAGCCATGATTCTGGCTGCTGGTAAAGGTACTCGCGTACGTCCCATTACCTATACGATTCCTAAGCCATTAATCCCAATCTTGGAAAAGCCAGTAATGGAGTTTTTACTAGAACTCTTAAGAAAGCACGGATTCGATCGAATCATGGTAAATGTCAGTCATTTAGCCGATGAGATCGAAAACTATTTCCGCGACGGACAGCGTTTTGGCGTACAAATCGCCTATTCTTTTGAAGGTAATATCGTCGATGGTAAATTAGTTGGTAAAGCAATTGGTTCTGCTGGTGGACTCAGACGCATTCAAGATTTCAACCCATTTTTCGACGATACTTTTATAGTTCTGTGTGGTGATGCTTTAATCGACCTAGATTTGACAGCAGCCTTAAAATGGCACAAGGACAAAGGCGCGATCGCGACTATCGTCACTAAGTCAGTACCAAAAGAAGCTGTTTCTAGTTACGGCGTAGTTGTTACTGACGAAGATGGCAAAATTAGATCTTTCCAAGAAAAACCCTCGGTTGAAGAAGCTCTAAGTACAAATATTAATACTGGTATATATATTTTCGAACCAGAAGTTATTGATTTTATTCCTCCCGATCGAGAATTTGATATTGGCGGCGATCTCTTCCCCATGCTAGTAGAAAAAGGCGCTCCTTTTTATGCTGTGCCAATGGATTTTGAATGGGTCGATATCGGTAAAGTTCCCGACTATTGGCATGCCATTCGCGGCGTTCTCTCAGGAAAAATTAAAAACGTTTCTATTCCTGGTATTGAAGTTGCTCCTGGTATTCATACAGGCTTAAACGTTGCTGTTAATTGGGATAAAGTAGATATTACAGGCCCTGTCTACATCGGCGGCATGACGAAGATTGACGATGGAGCGAAAATTGTCGGCCCTTCTGCGATCGGCCCTAATTGTAAAATTTGTAGCGGCGCAACTGTCGATAATAGCGTCATCTTCCAATATTCTCGCCTAGGGCCAGTCCGTTTAGTCGATAAATTAGTGTTTGGACGCTATTGCGTCGATAAAACAGGCTCGTCCATCGACCTCCAAGCAGCAGCCCTCGATTGGTTGATTACCGATACTCGTACCTCCCCTCCTCCCGATCGCGAAATGAGCGAACACAAGGTTATTAAAGATTTGCTAGATGGGGAAATTTAGTATACAGATGTAGAGGCGCGATATATCGCGTCTCTACAGGAGTTAGAGGAGATGGAAATTAGTTTACAAGTAAAAGATAGGGGCGATCGCTTAGATATTTGGTTGTCTCAACAATTAGCAGAATTATCTCGATCGCGAATACAGAAGTTAATTGAAGAGGGTCACGTTCGACTTAACGATCTAATTTGTACTGCCAAAAAAACTAAAGTACAAACGGGCGATCGCCTTATTCTTGTTATTCCTCCCGCTCAACCTCTCGATTTGCAACCAGAGGCGATTTCTCTGTCTATTCTCTATGAAGACGACCAATTGATAATTATCGACAAACCTGCTGGAGTAGTAGTTCATCCCTCTCCAGGACACGAATCTGGTACTCTGGTTAATGCTCTGCTGCATCATTGTGACAATCTAGCAGGAATTGGTGGCGTACAGCGCCCCGGTATCGTCCATCGACTCGATAAAGACACCACAGGCGCGATCGTTGTGGCTAAAACTGATTTTGCCCATCAACACCTACAATCACAAATAAAAGCTAAAACAGCTAGAAGGGAGTATTTAGGTATTGTCTATGGCTCTCCTAGCGTCGATGGAGCAACAATTGACATGCCTATCGGTCGCCATCGGGTCGATCGCCAGAAAATGGCAATAGTTCCCCTCGAAAAAGGTGGTAGAAATGCCGTGACTCACTGGCAAGTCGTAGAACGATTGGGAAATTATTCGTTAATACATTTTCGTCTAGAAACAGGACGTACCCATCAAATTCGCGTTCATAGCGCTAGTATCGGTCATCCGATCGTTGGCGATCCTATCTATAGTTCTGGTCGCTCGATCGGTGTCAATCTTTCAGGTCAAGCTCTTCACGCCTGGAAATTAAGCTTACAACATCCCATCTCTAACAAATCGATCGAAGCTATCGCCCCCCCACATACGGAATTTAACAAGCTTCTGGATATCTTACGCCTTAGAAATAGAGGTTAGGGGCTAGGGATTAGGGGTTAGGGGTTAGGGAAAAGTCAAAAGTTAAAAGTTAATACTCAGCACTGCCTAACGACTCGGCTTGCGCCTACGGCACTTCGAAACTCAGCACTTCAAAACTATTAAGAGGAAGTTACCGATCGACAACTCAACTCAGTCTTAAACTAAATCAAATCGCCAAGCCGCAACTTCCCCTTATTTAGAACTTAAAGTAGTTAGATATTAACTACTATTTGCGATAAGGTACTTTATCCAAGCTGATATTCATCGCAGAAACTTTAGGAGGAGTGTTCGCTCTGGTAGGCAAACTGCGAGCCATATCTAAATAGAGAGATGGATCGCCCGCTTTGGGTTTCTTGTCTTGAGGAATATAACGACGTACTTCGCTTTGCCAAATGATTTGTGGGAAACCAAGCATCGCGCGATGGTAAGCATCGTAGCGAGGAGATTTAATGTTAAAAGGAATCTCACCGCGATCGCGACTAGCTAGAATACGACGACGTTGATAGGGAACTGTATCGTAACCAAAGTTTTCTAAATATTCATCGCTGTTGAGCAGTTGGTCAACCAAACCTTGAATACCTTTGGTTGCTACTACGATCGACCAAGCAATCTTTTCTCGTTCGTTGTAAACATCGCGTCCCAAAATTCTTTGTACGCACTGTTCGACGAAGCGATAGTTACTATTTTTTTCGTAGAAGCTGTTATAAAAAGTTTTCGAAAGCAACAATCCACGAATAAAATCGCGTACGGTAATTTGTCCGTTACGCAATTGCGATTCGAGGAAAGGTTCGCGATCCCATTTGAAAGCATGGAAAAAGATTTGACGATAAGCTGCTTCAATCAGCTCGCCCGTATCTCCAGGAGAAAGTAAGTTCTCCGTCGAAAAAATTCTAGGCTTCTCGTCTCCTGCTGCATCATATCCTGCTACACGCACATTTTGACTTTTTGGCGCGTAATTAAGTAGAGGAATAGCCAACTTTTAAACCTCCATATTCTGGCAAATTATTAAAATTATTAATCCCAATCATATAGGGTGTAGGAACACTCTACAGAAAAACATTACAAAATATTACAGAAATTAGGGGATTGTTTATTGTTCGTTGTTCGTGGTTCATTGCTCATTGCTTATAGGCTCTATGCTTTAGATTTTTCACTTCGGTCGCCTGGCAACGCACCGCCGAGTCAAGGCGGTGTCGCTTCAACCTCCGCTCCTGTTGCCTTTGTGCCTTAACCATTACCAACCACTGACGGCATAATCGGTTACCGTATTGTTTTGTTTTTCGGGATTTTTATGGTTTGAATCGTCTTCAGTACGAACTTCAGCGCAAAAAGTAGCTGTATTGAAACCTCCGAAACGCTGAACTGTACTCGTTCGCAAGCGTACGTTTGGGTTGACGAACCAGAAGCGCTCGATAATACTCATGGTTTCGTATTCGGTAATCAGGACTAGTCCGTCTTCTTCATCTAGTTCGTAGTTACCTGCAACAGGTACGATCTCGGCATAGCCTCTTTCACGCAAAAGCTGGCCGCATCTGGGGTTATTAAGATCGGGAATTAGCGCGAAAACCGTATCTCCCTGATGATTTTCGTCTTCTTTATCCCACGCCATCGAACCATCCCAACAAACAAAAGCGCCGCCTACAGCTAATTTGGGATCGACATCGTGCATCTGACAAATTTCTAAAATTTTGGGATGATCTGCACTCAAGCTTTCTACCTTAATATCGGAACTGCCAGTTTCTGCTCTTCGAAAAGGTAGATGATGAGTCGTTCTTTGCGATCGCCATCTACCCGCACTTTTTTGGAAAAATTCCATTGCATCCGCAATCTGGTTCATTAAACTACCAACTCCGTATTTTTTCTGATATTTAGATTGTAAAAGAAGTAATGCTAGAGCGTAGGCATAAGGCATAGTTTCTATTTTTATTGTGCTATTGACTACTGATTACTCCAAAAGAACAAAAAATGTTTTTTCAGCATCAATTTACACAAAAGATAGGTGTCTCCATCCTAAATATGTAAATTTTTATTGCTTTCATTTTTTATGACTTGACAATGTAGACATTTTACTGTCTTAGTGCTAAATTAATCTAAACACAATACGAAGTCTCCTTTTTCCCATTCACAGAGTAGAGACTCAAGGAGTGAATTTATGGAAACGCCTGCAACACTAACAATGGAGCAAGAGTTCAAATTGCAAGTTTTGCGCGATCAGGTTAAAGATTTAACTAGAGAGCAAGCTCAAGAATATCTTTTGGAAGTATTTCGACAGATGATGGTTAAAGATAATCTGATGAAAAATTTGCTTAAGAACGCTTAAAACAGATCGAAGTTGAAGTGAAGTTTGAAGTTTGAAATCGATTGAAAATAAAACAATTTCAAGTCGAATTAATAGGGAATAGCGCTTTTGTAAGGATGTTTCATCCTTCAATCTTCACAGGACTGTTTTGTTTTTAGTTATTTGTTGTTTGAGATAAATAATATAACAACGCTCGATCGCTCTGCTAAATGAGCGTAGCCAAGAATTAAAATATTTAGGGAAATCTCTTCACCATCCCGTTGTAAAAAATACTTTTAACATCACAAGATGGTTAACTTCAATTGAGTAATTTGAAGTTATTTTTATTTTCAGCGATCTCATGAACGGTCGTGCGAAGCCATCGAGCTTGAAAAAACCTATTTTGGTTAATAAAAAAGGAAAATCATTGAAGTTAATTACGAACAAAGATGCAGAATACTATATGGAAACAGATCCCAATATTTTTTAAATTTTTTATGAGGTAGAGTTGAGGAAATGAGGGCAATTCCCAGCAATTAATTAAAAAAGTTGGGTCAAACCAAAGTAAACCCAACTCTAATCAAGTTTTGGCTCTATTTTTTCGTTTTTATTGCATACTACCGATCGCGCCGCTGTTACTAGCTTTGGCTGGCAAAATAATACCAAAATAGGTAGCAGCGATCGCAGTCAAAGCATTCAACCAAACATTGTTGCCAAAAAGTGGCATAAAACCAAAAAATGTATTGGAGAAGGGGAATAATCCCAGCAGAACGATCGCAATATAGGATATTGCAAAAAGTTTATTATAAAAATGCGAACCACTGTAACTAGTATAAGAAGCAATACCCAACAATCCAACGATACAGTGAAGAATATTGTGTAAAAAGTTGGTGGGAAATAAGCCAAATAAATAACCAAATCCAAGAGAATAGGAACTGGTAGCTAAATCTGGCGGAACGAACGACGCATTGGTTTCGGGTAAGCTAACAAAAGCAGGAATAAAACCCGCTAAACCCAACAACAAAAAGATAACTCCCAGGCTTAGAGCGCAATAACGTTCTGCCATATAAACTTTACTGAAGTTTGTAGTTTCCATAATATTATTTTTCTCATTTATTACCAGAAGGAAGATCGTTTGAATCCACAATAATTATTTTTAGTAATTATTGCTGAAGATCGTTTTCGCTATTGATTATTTAAGCTCTGAATCGTAGAGCTAGCCTTTCGATTTTTCGAGCGATAAAAAATCAATGATTCAAACAATTTTTAAAGTAGACAAAAATGTCAACTTTAAATAGCATATTAAAAGTTTCAAATTAAATATCTCTATCAATTTACAGATTATTTAATCCTAAAAATAGTAGTTTCAATTTAACTCTAAAGAGCATTGACAAGCCCTATATCTTTATTTGTTTTTGCTGAAACTAATCAATTTCGATCGAGACAATAAATAGATTATTTTTCGATGCGATCGATCTAGTCAGACTGATTTTTGTTCGTCTCCAAAACCTCGATCGTCCCCATTAGCAGCTACAATTTCGATCGCCAGTTTGAGAGATGTAAGCATTTCAGTTGCCGACTTGAAGCGTTTTTGGGGCAACTTCTGTAAAGCTTTGGCGATCGTCGATCGCAAGACAAAGGAAACTGTCTCAGGAATAACTACTGCTTCGTTCAAGTGAGCGTCTCTAAGCTTGTCGGGTAATCCCGAAAATGGTCGCACCCCAACTACCAATTCAAAAAGAATAATACCCACTGCATAAATATCTGAGGCAAAAGAATATTCTCCACGAAATTGTTCGGGAGACATATATGCTGGAGAACCAGTATCGTTATTTGTCAAGCGATCGTTTGGATTAAATTCAATCCATTTAGAAATACCAAAATCCGAGATACAAGCTACCCATCGATCGGATTCTTTTTTCAGTAAAATATTTTCTGGTTTTAAATCCCGATGAATTACTTTTTTACTGTGAATATATTCTAGACCTTGAAGTATGTGACAAATTAATTGCAAACGTTCTAATAAAGATACTTCTTTTGTAGAAGTGAGGAAATGTCTCAAACTTCCTCCCTCAAAAAAGTCCATCACCAAATATCTTCCAGTTTTGCTGTATTCAATAGAATGACACTGAACGATATTGGGATGGTCGAGCATTACTAAAAAAGACAATTCACGTAGAAACCGATTGGTGGGGAATTGTTTGCGATCGAGTTGTTTGAGAGCTACTATTTGTCCGGTTTGACGATTAATAGCACGAAACACTTGACCGAATTGCCCCCTACCGATCGGTTCGATAATCTGATAACTGGCAGGTTCGTCCATTATTCAGTTAAGCTGACACGCATTTAATTTGCTGGTTGAGAAAAGGCAGAAGGCAGGAGGCAGAAGGCAGAAGGAACAGCCAAATATGCAATTTAAATGCACAACAGCTTATTTACTCAAACAGATTTGCTAGCAACATTTTGTCTCCTTGTTTAGTAGAAGCTTTAGTTGGTTCTTCTGCTTCCGTTTCAATGGCATGAATTGACAAACTTAAGGATTTTGCCTGTTCGTAATTTTCAAGATCGCCGCGATCGAAATAGAATTTTGCTGCTGCACGCAAATCGTCAACTGCTCTTTGTTTTTCACCAAACTGCGATCGCAAAATGCCACGATTGTAATAGGCATTGACGTTTTTAGGGTTGAGTCGAATTGCTTCAGAAAAATCATCGATCGCTTTGTGAGCGTTGCCAAAACGCTGCTCGATCGAACCTCGTTTGTAATAAAACTGCTCGGTATAAGAATTAGCTTGAGCGCTCAAAATTTCGAGATTTTCCATCGTTTGTAAGGATGTTTCAATTTCTTTTTGAACGCGTTTTAACTCTCCAGTAGCTTTTTTGATTTCCTCAATTTCAGACGAGTGAGTTTCAATAGCTTTGTGCTGGAAATTATTTTCTTCGGTCAATTTCACAATACTAATTCCACGATCCGAGATTAGAGAAGTATGACTCTCCAGCGTTGAAATATGATTTGCTTGTGTCTGTTGCAAAGATTCGATCGCGTTATCCTGTTTTGCCTGTGACTCCAAATAATTTTTGACCAATTCTTTGCGGTTTTTGAAGTTGAGGAATGCTGATGCCGATAAAGGAATAGAAGCAGTAGCAAAAGCAACTGGATTTAAATTCATGACGCTCAAAATAACCGCAGCAACCGATCCCGCGATCGAGCCATAAACTGCCACCATTTCTAGCGTTTCTTGATTATTGTTCGTTTCTGGTGAGTTATTTAGGGATTCTTGCATATTTTTACAACTCCTAATTATTTGTGTAGTTCGATCGCACTCATTAACGGGTAAGTCGATCGAGTTCAGCCTAAATATTCTTCTTCTTGATGGGTTAAGATTTTGCAATCAGAGGTAGGAGTAACCGCACAAGTAAGAATGTAACCAGCTTCTATTTCTTCTCGCTTTAACATTTCTAATGCTTTGGGCATATGTTCGACCGTACCTTCTAGCAATTTACCCAAACAAGTAAAACAAGCAGCATTACGACAAGAGTAAGGAAGATCGATTCCAAATTCTTCAGCAATATCGAGGACATATTCTTCCTCAGCCACTCTGAGAGTTTTATCGATTCCTTTAGCTTGATTGACTAGGGTAACGTTAAAAAATTTGTGTTTGCTCATGTTGTCAAGGTTATGCGTCGATCGCGGTTGAAATAAGTTAAAAAGCTAGTAACTATTAATCCTTATGGACTGAGAATGGTGTGATTTAGTCGCAGAATTGGTGCGGTGAGCTTAGCTTGTTCTGGAGTAATCTTTTGCTGAATTGTTTTTTCCAGAATTTGATAAGCGATCTGACAATGATCTATAAAACCAATAGCGCGTGCGATGGTGTAATACCAAAGTAAAAGAGCTTCTTTAAGGCGATCGGGTTCGTCTAGCAAAATAGCAGCCGCACTACAGCGTATAACTGTTTTTATATCTCGCGTACAAATCTCTTTTTGCTCCTCACTTAGATAGCTAAAATTGTGACCTTCATTAGCTAGCATTGTCTTTGAGCTTTTAACTTGGGCGACAAGGTTGTCTTCAGAATTGCGAATATGCTCGTAAATCTCAATTCTGTCTTCGACCGAATCCAAATAGTTAGTGATAAACTTCAATTCTGCATCAGTCGCATAGCGACCATCAGCATCGATTGTCAAATGAGCTAGTTGTTTTAACATTGGTTGATTTTTATCGCGACTTAATCTACTTACTAAGTAAAAGAACTGTTTGCCAAATACTGACCGACTTCAGTCTTGGTACTCTCAAGCTGAGAAATCATAGAACGAGTAATTAATTTACCTGTCTCTACTAAAGTTTTTCCAGTCAAAGGGTGTAGAATATCTTGTTCGGCTCGACGACCAATTAAATCCTCAATATTCTCAATTTGGCTGACATACATACCAGAGGGAAGTTCGACTATTACCCCTTCACCCTGAACCTTAGCTTGACAAGCAAGGCGAGAATTCTGCTTGCAAGAAGTAATTACCTCAAGCGTCCGTTGTTCCCTGCGACCGATCGCGCTCAAACTGTCCATACCTTGTTGAATATAGACATGGCAAGTAGCGCACATCCCACGACCGCCACACTCTTGAAGTACGTTTAGTTCGTTAAATAGTAAGGCAGAGAGAACATTGTCGTGGGTAGCAATTTCTGCATCTCTACCAATTGGTTCGAGCCTAATAATTTTCACCATGGCGATTGCCTCTTTGACTGGAAAAATGAAATTGATTTTGTCAACGCAACACATTTAAATTTAACAATGCGATCGTTGACTTAAAACAGGGACAAAAGTCAGGAAAAACCTGTTAACTGTCAGCACAAAGGCGTTCCATAATCGTGGCGTGACTGAGTTTGTCGATCGTAGACCAACTTTCGATCGATTGCAGTCTATCTGCCAAACCTAAAACAAAATGATTACAATCTGCTCCCATCGATTCGCAGGTAGTTTGCGCGCAATGCAAATCTCTGCCAGTCAGTTGACTGAAAAACGCACTCAAAATACCAGCTTCGACCGTACACATCGGTTTGTCCATTTTGCTAGCAGCTTCAGCAAAAGCAGAATTTTTTACCTTTGCTACTAAAAATCCTCGATCGCCATAGTTAGTGTCTATGTCTAACAACCCCCAACCGTGAGTTTTCCAGCACTGCTTCAAGCACTGTAAAAACTCGACCATTTCCATCTTTGCCATAGGTTTACCGTAATATTGGCTAACTTCCTCGGTAAAGCGTCGATAAAAATTCTTGCCCCACCAACGACCGCACTTAAACAAAACCAGGGTTACGGACGAACCAACCTCTGAAGCTAAAGAAGAGTAAATAGCTTGCAGCAAAGTTTCTGGTAAGGCGATCAGTCTTGCGCCATTTCTGTTTTCAATCAGACCGGATTCAAAGTCTCCTTGCACGTAGGCATCAAAGGCAAAATAATTGCCAACTGGAGAACGGTCTTTAAGTAAATCGCCAACTACAATCATGCTTTATACTCCTGATGTTTGAAAAGCCAACTCGTTAGTCAGATTGACTCTAGCTTGTTCGAGAAAGGGCTGTAAGATGGTCAATTGTTTTTTGGAAAGAATGTGACCGAGATTGGTCAGTAAGAATCCGTACAAAGTCTTGTTAATTGATTCCATTTGATGAGCGCTCGCTACAGGAGAGAGCCATTCAAGCAACCGATGTTGCAAGAATCCTGAATTGTTTAATAGCATTGCCATGGCGCAGTAACGCATAGCTGAAAGCCAATGTTTGAGAGCGCGCTCGATTAGCTGTCGGTCTCCATCGGAGTATGTTTCTAACAATTGTTCGGCAATGGGCTGAAAAATCTCAATTTCTTTGTCACGCAGAAATTGGTAGATTTCTAAACGCTCTTGCAAAGAACCAACACACTGTCTCAAGGCATCCATTTCTGGTTGTTGAAGATATTCAAATTCGGCTTTGCGAATGGCGATTTCTAGGTCTGTGTGCATAAAATTACCTCTAGAACAGTTCGTTTAAAGTTTCTAATGTCGGTGTTTTGGCAGATGGTGGCAGATCGATCCCAGGAGATGTTAATTCTGGCAAAGCGCCGATTTTAGGGTTGCCATCCCAATCGAGGGAGCGAAAAAAATCTCTGACCGACAAAAGCAAGACTGAAGTAGAAGCGTTAACAAATTGCCCTTGCCCTGTCTCTAGTTCCGATTGAGGTAACCCCTGCCAATTACATTTTCGAAAAAAGCGATCGACCGTTAGACACTGCCAGGGAACAGCTCGATCGCTTACTGGCTCTATCTGTAATTGAGAGGAATCTGACACAGATGAACCCTGCCAATGGAAATGTTGAAAAAATGTTTCAACGCTCGATCGCTGCCAAGAAGTCGGTTGGTTCATTGCAGAATTTCCCCATGTTGCAAGCGTTTTTCGATATCTCTAACAGTCGCGCCTTCGTTTTGCCAGAAAGTAGCGGCATCGATGCGATCTTGTTTGCCAATCAGGAATTTACAGTAGGTTTCCCCCATGGCGTAGCATTGAATTTCAATGCAGTTGAGTGGTTTTTGAGTCAAGGTACTAAAAAATCCTGCCAGCAAGCCAGCATAGATATGACAGACTGGTTTGCCGACATCGCCCAGAGTTCTTGCTACTGCCGAGTCAAAGATATTGACAAAAATAAAGCCATTCTTTTGATCGCTGAGGTCTACATCCCAGTTGCCCCAACCTTGGCTGACAAAGGGCCACCACCAAGCCTCTAGGACGTAAAGAAGATTATATTGATTGATGCCTTTTTCGTAAGCATATTCTTTCTCGAACCAATTTTTGAAGAAGTCGGCATCTTTGTTACCCCATTCCTTGCCAATGTTATACATGATCAAAGGAGAAGCAGTACCAATTTCTTCTTCTAATCCTTGAATTAAACCAATAATGAAGTCTTCGGTGACGAGAACGTTACGAGCGTCATTCCAATCGGAAATTGTACCTTTGTCACTTTGAAAAGCAAAAAAGTCAGCCAAACAGAAATGATGGTGATTTTTGGGGTATTTATCTTTGAGCCAATTTTTAGCTTTAATGGGAATTTCGCCTAAATTAACCGTGGAACTTGTTGGTGTGTATACCATAAACCTAACCTCGTTAAAATTTTCAAGAACAGATTTTTCGCATTCAACGTCTGTACAAAATCAAAAAGCTTGCATCGAGCAAGAGCGAATGTGTCAAAAATTGACTTACAATTTAGACCAAATATCGATTGTGTGAAGTGATTTTTAAGTAACTTATAAAAGTGTGAACAAAAACTTAATTTTTGATAGCAGAACTATTAATTGTAGAAATAAGTTGCCTTCTTTT
>JBOFLQ010000043.1:0-15237 GCA_051657945.1 Xenococcaceae cyanobacterium
CGAGAATATTCTAGCAGTCCGTTAATCAGTCCTTCGAGACGAAAAACTCTACCGCGCAATAACTTCATCTGGTGTTGATTTTCTTCAGGAAGCGCGCCCTCAAGATCTTCTTCAATCCACTCCGAAAGGTTAGCGATCGCGCGCAGGGGTGCTTTCAAATCGTGAGAAGCTACATAGGCAAAGCGATCGAGTTCTTCATTGCGTTTTTGTAAAAGCGCGGTAGTTTGGGTGAGAATTTGATTGATCCAAGTTAATTCGTCAGCTTTTTCTTTAATTTCTACTTCTGCCTGTTTGCGATCGGAAATATCTTCAATTACAGAAATAAAATATTTAGGAACGGGTTGTGGTAGAGACGCGAAATTTCGCGTCTCTACAGGGGAATGTAGCGTCTCTACATTTTGATATTCAGATACCAGCGAGACGGTTAATTCGATCCAAACTATCGTTTTATCTTTACGAATGTAGCGTTTTTCCATCGAATATGTTTCGATTTCGCCAGCTATCATTTGGCGCACATATTCTAAATCTTTTTCCAAATCGTTGGGATGAGTGATATCTTGAAAAGTCAATTCAAGCAACTCTTCCGATGTATAACCGACAATCTCGCAAAGTTTTTGATTAACTCGCAACCAGCGACCATCAATACCTACATGGGCTATACCTACAGCCGCTTGCTCGAAAGTAGCGCGAAATCTTTCTTCGCTATCTTTTAATTCTTGTTGGGCTTGCTTGCGTTCGGCTTCGCCGCGCTTGCGATCGGTAATATCTTGAAGCATACCGATCATTTTGACAGGTTTTCCTGCTGAATCGTAATAAGCACGACCTAAAGCATCAAGCCAATGAATGCTCTTATCTTCCCAAACAACGCGATACTGACAAACATAATCTTGATGTTCGTCTAAAGCTTTCTGCACTGCCGCTAAAACTTTTGGTAAATCTTCAGGGTGTACTCGATTTTCCCAATCTTGAAAGCTGCTTTCTAAATTTTCCCATCCTTCACCCAGGAATTGCTTGGGTTGCCTGTTCCAATAAATTTTATTAGTAGCTATTTCCCACTCCCAAGAATCAATTTTGGCAATATCCAAAGCTAAATTCAAGCGTTGGTTAGATGTTTGAACTTCTTCGATCGCGTTTTCGAGTTGGTTGGTGCGCCGTGCTACCCGTCCTTCTAACTCTTGATTGAGTTGAGATATTCTTGCTTCAGCAAGTTTGCGATCGCTAATATCTCGACCTTCAGGAATCAATAAAACAACTTTACCAGTTTCATCTTTGACTGGCTTGATCGAAAAATCGATCGTCATCAGGCGATCGTCCGCACTCAAAACATCGACTTCATAGCGAATAAATTCCCCTTCCGCCGCCCGCGCGATCGCCTCTTTTAATTGTTTTTGTTTCTCACTCAACTCTTCCCTATCCCCTATCCCCTTTCCCCTTTCCCCTCTCCCCTGCCACCAACTCGTTTGCCAAAAAGGGCGATCGATTACTTCTGCTGCACTCACTCCAGCAAAATCCAAGGCTGTTTGATTGGCTTCAATTAAAGTTCCATCGGGTTGCATCAGCCCTGTAAACTGAAACGTATTATTAAAAATTGCCCGAAATTTTCGTTCGCTTTCACTTAATTGTTGTTCGATTAATTTGCGTTTGGTAAAGTTTAAACTAGTGCCTACCAGACAATAAACGCGCCCTCGATCGTTATAGAGAGGATTGAGAGTAGTCATCCACCAAGTATCTTCCCCTTGAAATGGCAAACACTCTTCATAACTAATTTTCGATCCAGCTTCAACGCAAATCTTATAATGCTGTCTTACTGCTGCTGCTGCTTGAGGTGAAAGAATCTGTTCTGGAGTTTTTCCCAAAATTTCTTGACAAGTAATACTAGTTAAACGCTCGGCGGCTGGATTAAAATACGAGTAGCGAAAATCTCTATCTTCTGTAACATCTACAATAAAAATTGCTTCTTCTACTCCCTCATAAATACTTTGTAAAAATTGTTCCCGTTCTTTTAAAGTTGCAACTGTTTTCTTATATTCGGTGATATCGCGCATAGCTACTACAGCCCCAATTTTTTTTGCTGCGGAATTGTAAATCGGTTCGCCGTTTGCTAACAAAGTACGCGCCTTACCCTGCTTCGGTACGATCGCCATTTCCACATCTGACACCGATTCACCTTGCCAAGCTCGAAACAAAGGAATATCCTCAGTCTGCATCGGTGTTTTACCATCTGCATAATAAAGGTCGAAGTAATTAGCCCACTGTTCCTGACTTATTGACGCTTGTGGAATGCCATGAAATTCTTCTGCCGATCGATTAAATAAAATTAATTCTCCTCGTGCGTCGCAAGCAACAATTCCATCGGCAAGATTAGCTAACAGAGATTTGATAAATTCTTCTTCTTTAACAAGATTTTCTTCTGTGTCTCGATCGCTTGATTCTAGCGGTTGTCTTGAAGCATAATTAGTGCCACATTTCAATGGTGAAAAATTTCTCGTCTCTATACCAGTCAAAACCCATTGCACTTCTTCCCCCCCCATACCGATCGAGCTAGGACGAGCGCTCAATAAAAAGGGACGGTAGTTGCCATCAGCTTGTAAAAGATGTATCGCTATTTCATAAATGCTAAATGTGGCAATCGCTTGCCTCCAAAGATCTAAAGCGCGATCGCGCTCTTCTGGATAAATTGCAGTAAATGCCCCAAAACCTAAAGATTCTTCAATTCCCAAGCCAGTCGTCTCGTACCAAGCTTGATTGAGATATGTAATCGAACCATCGCGATCGGCAAGCCAAATAATTTGCGGCATAGCATCAAATAAAAACTGACAGCGAGCGCTCTCATCTTCTAAATTTCGATCGTCATCATTTAAATTGTTGCGATCGCTTGAAGTAATTCGATTAGGTTGGGACATTTCACTCATAATTTCACACCAATATTTATAAACACTTAGCAATCTACTTTTGACAATTAGCTATTAATTTTTTATTATTCACCGCTCTAAGTTTTTTGCTTTGTGTCTAACGCTGAGTATGGATAGCTTTTTTGTCGATTAAATAAACATCAATACAAGAATAAAAATCTTTTCAGGGTATGTACTTATACCTAAAGGAAGAACTTATCCTCAAAATTATTAAACAATTATTAAGGTTTTCTTGTTCCCTGTTCCCTATTCCCTATTCCCTTTAAATGTGCAACAGCTTACCCAAAATATCTCAGAGTCTGAAAGACCTATTTCTAATGACAGATAGCAAAAAAAAATACTCGCATAACTCTTTCATTTAACAGATGTGCGATCGAGTATGAACTTGTTTCAATGAAGACGAAGTTGAATTACAAGTATTTACAAAATGCCTAGATTAAATATCGGTCTTAGCGACGAACAAAGACAAGGTGTCATCAAACTTTTAAACACCGATCTTTCAGATTTTTATTTGTTGTTAATCAAAACTAAAAAATTCCATTGGGATGTTGTCGGCCCTCAATTTCGTTCCTTGCACGAACTTTGGGAAGAGCAATACATGGCTCTGACTGAAAGTATCGACAAAACCGCCGAACGAATAAGAGCTTTGGGCGGCTACCCAGTAGGCACAGCCCAAGGTTTTCTAGAGAATAGCACGATCGAAGAGCAACCTCACACCTTACCTACTGCTTTTGACATGGTAGGAAGCCTAGTTAAAGATCACGAACAAGTTATTCGCAACTTGCGCGATCATGTCGATAGCTGTGACGAGAATTTCCACGATCAAGGTACAGCAGACTTTTTGACTGGCTTGATGGAAGCACACGAAGAAATGGCGTGGATGCTTCGTTCCTTTATCGAAGGCGAAGCCATTCAACCCAATGGCGAACGTCCTGGTTCAGAGATTAAAGAAAAAGTAAGCGTATAATTGCAAGGAAATAGCTCGATGCCAGAAGAATATAAAGCAGAACGGACAATTACCGCTGTTTATAAAGAACAAAAACAAGTTGACGAAGTTATCAAACGTTTGCTAGACAGAGGAGTTTCTCGCGACCATATTTCAGTTATGGGCAGAAACTTTGAATCCGAAACTCGCATCAGCGGTTTTATTACCAAAAAAGATGTAATTTTGGGTGGCTTGCGATCGGGCGCTGTCTTTGGTTCGCTGTTTGGTTCGCTGTTAAGCCTCCTTACCGGGGTTGGCGTTCTATTTATACCTTTTATCGGTTCAGTGGTTGCTGCTGGCCCTATTAGCGCTGTTTTATTGGGTGCTGCTTCGGGCGCGATCGCAGGAAGTGCGGGTGCTGGTTTAGTCTCTGCCTTAGCAACTTTGGGAATGTCTGAAGACAAAGCCGCTATCTATCAAACTCGCCTACAAGCTGGCGAATTTTTGCTGATGGCAGAAGTTCCCGCCGATCGTTCTGGAGAATATCAACTTCTAATTGAAAGCGCTGGTGGCGAAGAAATTCACCTCTCAGAGCAAATTCTACCTCGTGCTTGCAAAGGCATGTGTGGCGGTGTTGAAGATTTATCTCCCGAAACTCGTTCACATCTTTCAGAAGAGGCTCAAAAAGTCTTTGTAGAGCGTTATAACGCCGTTTATAGCGAATCGAACGACGAAATGAAAGCCGAACATGCAGCATGGGAAACCATTCATCAACAATACGATGAAGATGAAAATGGTGTTTGGTCTAAGGCAAAAGTGACTGCGTAATAGGGAATGGGGCTAGGGGCATCGGGCAAAGGGCAAAGTTAAAAGTCAAAAGTTAAAAGTCAAAAGTAACGCGGCACACTTGTTACTTTCCTCATCCCTAGCCCCTAGTCCCTAGCCCCTAACCCCTCTTCAATAAACAGAAATCAAGGAAAATATGCAATGGATGAAGACCTTTTCGGTTCGAGTGTAAGCACTACTACTATAAACACAACACCAAGTAGTACTCTTCCTATTAATACTACTACAACCAATAACTCTAGCATTGACACTGTTGCTACAAATAACACTTCGATCGGTTCGACTAATTCGCTCAATGGAACAACTGACAACACGATCGGTTTAAATGATGATATTAGCAACAATTCTGCGATCGACAATTTAAACCCAATTAATTCCACTCCAATTGACAGCACTATTACAGATATTTCTGTAGGTGTCGATCCGACGAATGATTCGACTGATTCGATCGGCGGGACAGTTGACAGTACGATCGATAATTCTGCGATCGATACTAATACTACTAACAATGATGCGATCGACGACATTGGCAACGAAATCAACGACGCGATCGACGATACTAGTGACGATGCAGGCAACGATCTCGTTAACGTTCTCAGCGATGATAATATTGACAGTTTTGAAATTTTGAACGCTAGCATCGATAACAATTATTCTGGTAGTTCGAGCAACAATTCTGTTATTGCTGGTTCTGGTAACGATGTTTTGCGCGGTAACGCCGGTAACGATTTTCTAGTTGGTGGAGGCGGTAATAACCTTTTAGATGGCGGTGAAGGTAACGACACTCTTATCGGTGCATTGGGTGTCAATGTCGATGTCGATAATCTAGATGCATCGTTAGCGCCCCAGGAAATCGATACTTTAACCGGTGGGGCAGGTAGCGATCGCTTTGTTTTAGGCGGAAATTCTAACGATTTATTTGGCGATGATGATGGTGAATCTCTAGTTTTTTACAACCAAGATGGTAGTAATGACTATGCCTTAATTACAGACTTCGACCCCAATACAGATCGTGTCGTCTTAGGGAGTGGAAAAAACGATTATACCATCGGCACTACATCAGGCGGCGTACCAGAAGGTACGGGATTATTTAGGGGAGACGATTTAATCGCCATTTTTGAAGGAAATCCCACCCTAGATCTCAGTCAAAATTATTTTCAAGACTCAATTGGTTAAATAGTTAATAGTTGATTGGCCGATCGATACATTCGATACAACACAACAATGACAATCGACACAAAGAAAAAACTAAAAAAATGGCATACGACAATATCAATTTAGCAATTTTAAACGACAGTATCGATAATTTATTTGCTGGAACTTCTGGCGAAGATATTATCATCGGTGGCAATGGTAATGATACGCTTGGTGGGCGTGCTGATAAAGACGTTATCATTGGACTTGGTGGCAACAACCAACTATTTGGGGATGGGGGCGATGACTTGCTTTCTGGTGGAAGCCTCAGATTAATCGACGAAGGTAATAGAATTGAAATTACTACACTCAATAAAACAGGAATCGATAGCCTGACCGGTGGTGGTGGCGATGACATCTTTGTTTTAGGTGGAAATCCAAACACTCTTCTAGGTGAAAATACACCTCAAATTGACTTTTACACTCAAGCTGGTAACGATGACTATGCCGTAATTACAGACTTCAATACCGACAATGACACCATTGTCCTAGGAAGTTCTAGAGAAAATTATACAATTGGTAATTCTCCAGATGGTTTACCAACAGGTGCAGGCATTTTTAGGGGAAACGAATTAATCGCGATCGCCGAGAATGTCGAACTAGATCTCGGTAGAGATTATTTTAGATTTGAAACCTGAAGAAGGGGCTAGGAGAAAGTAGCAAGTGTACCACGTTATTACTTATTACTTGTGCATTTCTCCCTCTCTGCACCTCTGCCCCTCTGCCCCTCTGTGCCTCTGCTACGGGGCATCTTACATTCTGAGGAAACCTCAGAATTATGCCCCGTCTCTGCGCGAAACTTACATAAACTAACGGATGACCAACACTCCCCCCCAAACACCAACCCCAAGACGATCGCCCGAAGAAAATCGTGCTACCTTTTGGCAGCGTTTTATAGGGAGAGCAAAACGTCCATCTACAATAATTATTGGTGTGGCAACGATCGCCATCGGCGCGATCGCATATGGAGTAGTAAGATATTTAGTGTATGAGAAGCTACCCCCCTTTTTAGAAAAACAACTCAGTAACACGATTAATCGACCGATAGATATAGGGGAAGTTAAAGGTTTTTCTTTAAATAGTATAGAATTTGGTGCTTCTGCCATTCCCGCTACGTCAACCGATTCCGATCGCGTTCAATTAAAAGGCATCGAAGCAGATTTTAATATTTTGCCCCTTTTGTTTGGGCGTGCCTTGCCGCTTGAGATTACTTTATTAAATCCGAAAGTATATATCGAACAGGATAAAAATAATTCTTGGCTCAATCTTAATTTAGATCGAACAGAAGGAAGAGAATCGATAACTTTAGATACCAAAGTCAACGTGCGCGATGCAGAAGTTACTGCCATTCCCTACAACGATCGCGCACAGGCAATTAATATACAGGCAAATGGTAGCGGTAGATATAATCCTGCTAATAACAAACAAGTACAATACGATTTTGATGCGGCAATTGCCAAAGCCAAAGCGAATATTAAAGGCGAAACTTTTGTAGAAACGGGAACAACTGTTGCAAAAGTTTTTGTTCGAGATTTACTTTTAGCTAATTTAGTTCCTTTAATTCCTAACTCTCCTGTAGATATTAATAATGGCAGACTAAATGCTAATTTAAATGTCAATATTCCTTCGTTCGATCGCATTAATGCCACTCGCATCCAAGGATTAGTTAGCTTACAAAATTTAAAAGGAGAAGCCAGACAACTATCTCAACCTTTTGGAGCTAATTCCGAATTGCGTTTTCGTAACGAGAGAGTTGGAATAGATAACACGCAGGCGAGTTTGGGAGATTTAGTAGCTAAAGTTTCTGGTAATCTTAATTGGGAAAAAGGTTACGACTTAAATATAAATGTTTTGCCATTTAATTTAAATAATTTTGTTTCCATTTTACCGACGAGTTTGCCAGTCGATACTGATGGAATATTGCAAGCAAATTTAAAACTTAATGGGGCAATAAAACAACCTCAACTAACTGGTTCGATCGCAAATGTAAAACCAGTTCGCATCGAAAAAACTATTTTTAAGCAAGTTAATAGTAATTTTTCTGCCAACTTAGATAATTTTGTCCTCAACAATTTACGACTCATACCCACAGCAGGCGGACAAATTACGGGTAATGGCGTTATTGAAACAAATATAGCTGAGTCATTAAAAGAAAATCGGGCGATCGATCCGCAACAAATGCCTCTAGCATTTAATTTTAATGCCTCGTTACCAACAGAAAAATTAGTTACTCCCTACTATAAACTTCCCTCAAATATCAATGTCGGCGCGATCGCTGCTAACGGACAAGTTAAAGGCACGATCGATAATCCCCAAGCAAATTTACAATGGCAGACGAAAACTAATTCTACTGTATCGACAACCGATCTTACTGGTACTGGTAAAGTATTTTTAGCTGGAGACAATTTCTTTCTGCGTGACACGCAAATAAATGTCGATCGCGGCATAATTAATGTTGCGGGTTCGGGAAATCTAGCCAATAAAACCTGGCAGACATCTTTACTTGCTAATACGATTAGCTTGAATCCTTTCTTATCTCAATTGCGATCGAACCAATTAAATCTCGATCGCCCAATTAATTTAACCAATAGCAATGTCAAATTAGCAGGAACTTTTGATTTCTCTAATTTAAATACTATTACGGGTGTTGCTAATGCCAATTTAAATGTAGATGGTGGCAATGTTGCCGTTCAAAGTCAATTAGATTCGGGAACTTTACAAGCATCGGCAAATACTTCAAGCATTCCCATCGATCGATTTTTACCAAATTTAAATATCCCTTTGGCTTTGCGATCGAGTCAAATAAATATTTCAGGAAGATTGCAACAGTTATTAGCGATCGCATCCGATCGAAATAATTTAAATCTTAGTACTTTTAAAGCTAATGCTAACGCTAGATTGGATGTTGCTAGAGGAACGGTAAATGCGATCGGGCAGCTTAATAATAATCAATGGCAAACGAATTTAACTGCTAACAATCTCAATTCGTCTTTACTTTTACCAAATCTTGAGACGCGACGTGTCGCGTCTCTACAAGATCCATTAAATGCGAGAATAAATTTATCTGGTAGTATCGATCCGTTATTAGAAAATACTTCTACAACAATTCAAGCAAATACAATCTCAGTTCGATCGGGAAGACAATTTTTAAATGCTAATGGCAATGCGATCGTCTCTAATTTGACAACCAAACCAGATATCGATCGCCTGAATTTAAATGTTGCTGCTAATTCGAATCTAGCTTATTTACCGATCGATCGATACATTGCAAGTACATCGAAAAACAACCAACTGTTACCCCAACAAGTAAATTTACGAGGCATAGCTAATTTTAATGGTAATTTAAGCGGACAAAATTTATTATCTGCGCCTTTAGCACCAGGTAATTTGTTATTGAATGGAAATTTACGTTTAAACGATCTGGCACTTAATCAAAGAAAATTCGATCCAGTTTTAGCTGGACGAGTAAATGTTAACGCACAAGAAATAAATTTAGATTTGCGAGGTAGAAGAGATGTTATTGCTGCTTCTGCCGAACGTTGTCAAGAAGGCAGGAGGCAGGAGGCAGGAGGCAGAAGGGAACAAGCTTTTCCCTACACCCCACAAGAATGTCGTTTGCCATATTTACCCAATAATCTCGTTTTGCGACAAGGAGAAGGAACAAAAGATCCTCTCATTGCAACGGGAAAACGCAACGGCGATGTATTTGGTTTAGACGTACAGAATTTTCCTTTGGCGTTGCTTAATGTTGCGCCAGCTACTCGCTTGGGAATTGAGGGTGCGGTTGCAGGTGATGTAACGGGAAATGCAAATATCAATTTATTTAATTTTGCTACTGTCGGTAATATCAAAATCGATCGACCAGCAGTCGGATATCTGCAAGCGAAACAATTAGCAGCTAACTTTGCTTACGACTCCGATCGTAATATCGCTCGGTTGGCATCGGCTTCCTTACAATTTGGCAACAGTATTTATAATGCCCAGGGCGATTTAAACTTGCGATCGGGACAGGTAAATGGCAGATTAGATATTCCCAAAGCTTATATTCAAGACGTTTTAACTACTTTACGCTGGTTCGAAGTTGAAGATGTAAGCCGATTATTAAAAACGCCCGATTATGCTTCTGCAAAGGTAGTATCTACAACTTCTGTAGGCAATACAGACGCATCAATTTCTCGCTTAATCGATCTTTTAGTGAAAATCGAACGACAAATTCAAGCAAAAGCAGAACAGAGAAAAGGTGGTGGGATACCAACTCAATTAGATATTGAAGGCGGTTACACCGGAGAAGTAACCCTGGCAGGATCGATCGCCGATCCTTTGGTTGACTTTCAGGTAAGAGGTAATAACTGGCAATGGCTACCTCAACCTTCTTTCCCCAATATTATCGAACCTATCGGTTTTATTAAAGAACAAACTCAACCAATTCCAATTAACCAAGTTATCGTCAATGGAAATTTTGCCAACAAAGCTTTGACAGTAAAACCAGTTAGTATTCAAATTGAAGATACAATCTTATCTTTACAAGGGCAAGTTTTCCCGCAGCAACAAGCAGCTAACTTTAAAGTTCAAAATCTGTCTTTAGATAGAATACGTAATTTCGTAAACGTACCTTTAGACGCAACAGGAATCGTCAACGTCGATGGCACGATCGACGGTACTCCTCAAAATCCTAAAGTTCGGGGTAACATTGCCATAACAGAAGGAAGTATCAATAGTCGTCTTTTACCCGGCGCGATCGCGGGCAATTTTAACTATACAGATTCTAGATTACAATTTAATACTACCGAACCTTCTTCAATTCAACTACAAGCTAACTTACCCGTACCAACGCGATCGGGAATAGACAATCGTTTCAACGTCAATGCGAAATTAGATACCGAAGCATTTAATTTACTAGACGCTGTCACCAACGGACAAATCGCCTTTACTGGCGGCAAAGGTGAAGCAAATTTAAATGCTAGCGGACGCTTAAATATGGGACAAACAAACCCCATTTCCGATTTAACCGCAAAGGGTACAGCAACAGTAACAGATGCCACTTTTAAAACAGCTTACTTTGCCGAACCATTAAAAGTAAACGCCCAAATTGCTTTAAACGATCGAGTTTTAAACGTACAACAACTGCAAGGAACATTTGCCGAAAGCAAAGTATCAGCAGCAGGAGTTTTACCACTGTTAAACCCGATCGCTGTATCCAATCCCCTGACGATCGCGATCGACAAAGGAAAAATAAACTTAACAGAATTGTATGAAGGTGAAGTTGAAGGCAATGTAACCTTATCTAATACAGCTTTAAGACCAGTAATTAGTGGTAAAGTCAACTTGAGAAACGGTCAAGCAACCGTACCAGCAAGTAAGGAAAATAAAGACACAACTGTTGTTGCTTCGACTGCAATTAAACAAGCACAAACCCAAAGCGCCAACAATAATAATCTTATCGTCCCAAGTTTAAATAATTTTCAAGTCAGTCTCGATAACTTTGGCGTAGAAGCACCCATCTATGAATTTCGCGTCAAAGGCGATTTAGCTTTTAATGGCATTGCCAACCGAATCGATACTATTCAACCGAAAGGAACATTACAACTACAACGCGGTCAGGTAGAATTTTTAAGTAATCGATTTGACTTACGACGCGGTTATAACAGTACGATCGCCTTCGAACCACAACAAGGAATATTCAATCCCAATCTAGATGTCCAACTCACAACCGATATTTCCCAAGTAGACGCAGTTCGTTTGCCATCCACAGACAGCAACGAAATTCCTGAAGAAGTCTCTAGAATTGGTCGTACTCAAACCATTAATATCGTACTCGCGATCGACGGACAAACACGACAAATACTTCCCGATTTAGGGGTAAATTTGGTTAATGCTTGTCAAATTCGCTCGAATACAGGAGTTTTTACAGGCAAAGCTACATATTTACCAGAAGAATTAGACAGACTGGCTAATTGTATTCAAATAAATGCTCTCAGAAATGGTAGCGATCGTCAAATCTTACAATCTCCAGCAATAAATCTAACCAGTAATCCACCGCGCAGTGAAAACGAAATTGTTACCGCCCTCGGTACTCAATTCTTATCTTTGGCAGAAAAATTACAAAATAGCAATCAAGATCAACTATTTGACTTTGGTGTAACTCAATTCGCGATCGCGCCTTTAAGAAGAACTGTTTTTAGATTCGGCGACGACATAGCTACTTCTATTGGTAAAAATTTTGGTTTTACTTATACGCGACTTTATCCCAACTTCCAAGGCGTTTACGAATTAAACCGCGATTCCTCCGTCAATCTTACCTACGATTATATTTTCAACGAAGTACAAGTAAGGTACGAGTTGAGATTTTAAATTCAAAGTGCCTCCCCTAATCCGTACTCCCCACACTCCCCACACTCCCCACACTCAAGGCACGGATTCTGAGGAAACCTCAGAATACAAAGTGCCGCCCCACACTTCCCACACTCCCTACTCCCTGTTTGAATGCTATGACTGTATTTTGACCGCCAAAACCAAAGCTAAAACATAGTACATTCTCAATCTTGGATTGGTGTGTCAATTTAGAAATATGACAACTTAATGCCTCTACTAAATTTAAATTAAATTCCGATTCTTTTAATCCCACACACGGAGGCAATTGTCGATCTCGCAAACTCATCAAACAAAAAGCAGTAGCGATCGCACCAGATGCACCCAAAGTATGACCAGTTGCACCTTTAGTCGAACTAACCAAAACGCGATCGCCAAACAAATATTCAATCAATTCAGCTTCATTGCGATCGTTAAGTTGAGTACTCGTACCATGAGCATGAATAAAATCAATCTCATCAAACTTTAAATTACTTCTTAACAAACACTGTTTGACAGCCAACAAAGCACTTTTACTCTTCATGTCGGGCGCGCTGAGATGATAAGCATCGCAAGTCAAACCAAATCCCAATACTTGCCCGTATATTTTTGCACCGCGACTTTTGGCTAACTCCGCCGACTCCAACACAAAAACCGCCCCGCCCTCACCCAATACCAAACCTTCGCGATCGCGATCGAAAGGATAGCAGCCAGTTTTCGCCAAAGCGCCCATCTTTTGAAATCCCGCGATCGTCAGTCTGCTAATCGGTGCTTCAACAGCACCAGCAATAACACGTTGACATCTACCCGTCTCAATTAAATCCACTGCTTGCGCGATCGCCCACAAACCAGTACTACATGCTGCCATTGGTGCTAACACAATATCACTCGAACCGATCGACTCAGCCGTAGCGATCGCCGCCCGATTAGGCAAACTTTTTAACCAATCAAATTTCCCAACAGACAGATAATCCATACCCATCTGCGTCCATCTGTGTTTATCTGCGGACAAAATTTCTTCCCAAACAGACTGACAACCGCGACTAGAACCAACAACCACCCCACAATCAGACAAAGGAACTTTTAATTTAGCATCAGCGATCGCATCTGTTACCACTTGCCGAGTAAGACTATCCAAAGAGATCGGTCGTTCTGAAATCAATCCTAAAGGAAGAATGGGAAGTTCTGGAAAAATCTGATGCAATTTAATTCCAGACTTCCCCACGAGCAAACTTTGCCAAGTTTGTTTTAAGTTCCCAAGACAAGAGAGTAAACCAATTCCAGTAACAACAACCTCGTTATCCAAGCCTCAACCATGAACAAATTTACTTACTTAAATTTTTTGCTCCCTCAATAATTTCAGCCGATTCGATGCGATCGCCCTGCTGAATTTTGTCAACGACATCCATTCCCTCCAAAACTTTGCCAAACACGGCATAATCTCCGTCTAAAAACTCCAAATCTGCCAAAGCCACGTAAAACTGAGAAGAAGCAGAATCGGGGGCTTGCGATCGAGCCATAGCTACCGCACCGCGAACGTGTTTTAAAGCTACTGGCGGAGAATTAAAACCTGCTTGCATCCCCATGGATTTACTGTAAGTGGGTTCGGATTGTCCTTCTAGCTTAATTTCTAAAGGAATAAAACGACGCTGTTTTGTTTGTGGATCGATAAAACCACCAGATCCCAAATTACTCACAGGAAAATTGGGATCTTTTCCTTGAGGATCGCCTCCTTGTGCTACGAATGGTTGTGGTTCTTTGACAACGCGATGAAACACCAAACCATCATATACCCCACGTTCGACTAAATCGACAAAATTTCCCGCGCTAATCGGTGCGTTATCGCCGTCAACCTCAATGACAATTGGCGATCCTTTAACGATCATTTTGATTTTGGCTTTACCGTTGAGTTTTGCTAGTTGGTTATTCATGTTAGAACTTTTAGTTTGATTTACCGTAGAATTTACCGTTGCATTCGTAGTATCGGTAGCTTGTTGAGATGAATTGATTTGTTGTGTATCGCATCCGACCACAGACAGACAGGCAACTAAAATCAATAAAATTAGCGAGATGGGCAAGTTCGGATTAGTCGTTTTCATATTTATTCGATCGCTTTTGTAGCAAGAGCTACTGCATTTCCAGTCAATTGTTATAGCCTATCTCTGCTATTTTTTTTTGCTTGCTGCCCGAATGCGGACAAAATTATTAAAGTCCTTCTAAAGGCACTTCCAAAAAACGCGCTAATTCCGCGCCCTGGTTCTCGATTTGTGACAGAGAAATTGGTTCGCCGACGCGGGTTAAAGGAAGATCCCTTCTTTTTTTTGCCTTCAAATACAAAACTCTTTTAGGATTGAGTCCTTCTTTAATTTCTGCTCGAACTGATTGAATATCGGCTAAAGGAATATCCACTTGAACGAGACGATTTTTGCCTGGAAAACCCTTGCGTAAAATTTTGACTAGTTTTGTTTCTTTGTTAAATTCATTGTAACCGCCACCAACATTCCAAAGAATTACAAACCAAAGATAAAGCGACAGCAGAGTACCAGCAACCCCATACAAAGTTAGAGCTATGCCTTGGGGAATAAATTGCAACTCTGTCGTATCGGATACAATTAGCAAATTAATTTTCAAATAACTGGAAATACCAGCTAAAAGAAAACCGATTCCGCCGATCGCCGAAACAGTCGCCCACAAAAAATTACTGAAGCGGCGAGAACCTAAAACTTCTTGACGAAGTAAGCGATTAGCTTCTGTCATGGTTGGTTGTGTTGTCATTGTATTTATTGTATTTATAAATAACTCCCGAACAAGTGCTAGCACTTCTTGACATACTCCCGCCGCTAATCGGAGTACCGATATAGCGGGGGATTCTTATTCATGGCTCATCGAAGTCCACTTATTGCATCAAATTGCCAGAGCGAGCAACAGAGGTGGTCTTCTCCCCATGCTTTCCCGATTTCTCGGCAGATTCCTCTTGCCCAGAGGTACTGTGTTTATTCCACTCAACTCCAA
>JBOFLQ010000044.1:0-4427 GCA_051657945.1 Xenococcaceae cyanobacterium
TATCTACTAGATAATTTTGGCGATCTAAATTTAAACTAAAAATCGAAGCATATTATCTTTATCAAAACTTTAATTAACATCTTTAAACTATCTTTTAAAACAAGAATTAAGAAAGGCATTATCATTATAATTGCGGACAAAAAGATTGCGTACAAATAAAAATATTTATGAAAGTTGCGATTCTTGCAGGTGGTCTTGGTACTCGCATAGCTGAAGAAACCGAGAATAAACCAAAACCGATGGTAGAAATTGGCGGACAGCCAATTCTCTGGCATATCATGATGCACTATTCTCAATACGGCTTCAAAAATTTTACGATTGCCTTGGGTTATAAAAGCGCGGTAATCAAAAAATATATGGTCGATTACTGTTCTCTCAGTAGCGACTTAACCATAGATCTAGGCAACGGTAAAGTAAAATCTCACAACAACAACTATAATCTAGACTGGACTGTAGATTTAATTGAAACAGGACTGACCACCAATACAGGCGGTCGCATCAAACGTCTCGCTCCTTATGTAGGCAACGAAACCTTCATGCTAACTTGGGGTGATGGCGTTTCTGACATTAATTTAAACAAACTACTTGACTTTCATCGATCGCACGGAAAACTTGCCACATTAACAGCAGTCCGTCCGCCCGCACGTTTCGGACACCTCGAACTCGATGGCGACAAAATTAGTGAATTTTCTGAAAAAAATCAAACCAAAGAAGGTTGGATTAATGGGGCTTTCTTCGTACTAGAACCAGAAATCTTCGATTATATTGAAGGCGACGATACCCAGTGGGAAAAAGCACCGTTAGAAAAATTAGCTAAAGAAGGTCAATTAATGGCTTATCGACATGATTCTTTCTGGCAGTGCATGGATACCTTACGAGATAAACGCCTATTAGAAAGTCTTTGGGAAAGCGGCACAGCGCCCTGGAAAACTTGGGAGGATAAATAATAATGCGAGTATTAGTTACAGGACACAAAGGTTATATCGGTACAATTTTAGTACCAATGTTATTGGCGAAAGGTCATGAAGTCGTTGGTTTTGACAGCGATCTCTACCAACGCAGTACTTTTGGCGATGGTATTGCCGAAATACCAGAAATCAAAAAAGACATTCGCGATGCCGAATCAGCAGATCTTGAAGGATTCGATGCAGTGTTGCACTTAGCGGGATTATCCAACGATCCTCTGGGCAATCTCAACCCTAATTTAACCTACGAAATTAACTATCAAGCCTCGGTACGCCTGGCAGAATTAGCTAAAGCTGCGGGAGTCTCTCGCTATGTTTTTTCCTCGTCTTGCAGTAATTACGGTGCTGGTGGCGAAGATTTATTAAACGAAGAATCTGCTTTTAACCCCGTCACTCCCTATGGAGAATCAAAGGTTAACGTGGAATTAGATGTCAGCAAATTAGCAGACGACAAGTTTAGCCCCACCTTTTTACGCAATGCAACCGCCTACGGAGTCTCACCTCGCTTGCGCTTTGACTTAGTTCTAAATAACTTAGTTGCTTGGGCATTTACTACAGGAAAAATCTTTATCAAAAGCGATGGAACACCCTGGCGACCGATCGTTCACATAGAAGATATCTCTAGAGCCTTTGTTGCTGTTATGGAAGCACCACCAGAAGCAATTCACAACCAGGCTTTCAACGTCGGACGCAACGAAGATAACTATCGCGTTCGCGAGTTAGCAGATATCGTCAAAGAAACAGTTCCAAACTGCCAGATCGAATACGCTCAAGATGCAGGGCCAGATAAACGCTGCTATCGTGTCGATTGTAGCAAAATTCTCAAAGCCGTACCTACATTTCAACCCCAATGGAATGCTCGTCGTGGCGCGCAAGAATTATATGATGTCTATCAAAAAGTAGGTTTAACCCTAGAAGAATTTGAAGGGCCGAAATATCAAAGAATCGCTCACATCAAACAATTGTTGAGCAACAATTTACTAGACAATAATTTGCGCTGGAAGATTTAGGGCAGAGGGCAGAGGGCAGAGGGCAGAGGGCAGAGGGCAGAGGCCAGAGGGCAGAAGGTAACAGCCGTTATTTATTCCCTATTCCCTGTTGCCTACTCCCTAAATATTCTTCGTTCCTATTCCCTGTTGCCTACTCCCTAAATATTCTTCGTTCCTATTTCCTGTTGTCTACTCCCTAAATATTCTTCGTTCCATATTCCCTATTTTCTATTCAAAATGCACGACTCAAAACCTACTTGTTTTTCTTGCGGAAACCACGATTTAGATTTAATTATTTCTTTTGGTTACACTCCTCTAGCTGACGGTTTGTTGACTAAAGACCAATTAGCACTTCCAGAGTATACAGCCCCCTTAGATTTGGTTTTCTGCCCTAACTGTGGATTGGTACAAATCTCGGTTAGCGTTCCCCCGGAAATACTATTCTGTCAAGATTATCCTTATTTTTCTTCGGTTTCGCCTTCTCTGTTAAAGCATTTTGGCGACAGCGCTAAAGCAATCATCAAAGATAGAAAACTCGACAGCAATAGCATGGTAATTGAAGCTGCCAGTAATGACGGTTACATGCTAAAAAACTTCGTTGAAGATGGAATTCCCGTCTTAGGCATCGATCCAGCTTCTGGCCCTGCCGAAACCGCTCAAAAAGCTGGAATTCCTACTTTAAATACCTTTTTTACAGTAGATTTAGCCAAAAAATTGAGTTCGGAAGGAAAAAGCGCCGATGTCTTTCTAGCTAATAACGTTTTAGCTCACGTACCCGATCTTAATGGCTTTGTGACAGGAATTGCTAAACTGCTCAAAGAAACAGGCGTAGCGGTAATTGAATGCCCTTATGTTGTCGATTTGGTAGAACATTGCGAATTCGATACCATTTATCATCAACACCTTTGCTACTTCTCGGTGACTGCTTTAGATAAATTATTTAGAAGACACTCTCTATATCTAAACGATATTCAAAGAACGAATATTCACGGCGGCTCTTTGCGACTTTTTGTCGAACCTAGAGAAGCTGTTAAAGAATCGGTAACATCTTTACTCGAAAAAGAAGTAGAAATGAAAGTCGATCGCCTGGATTATTATAAAAACTTTGCCGATCGCGTCGCTAATTTTAAAACTTCCCTTCTAGAGATTCTTTGGGATCTGAAAAAACAGGGCAAACGCGTTGTCGGTTATGGTGCTGCTGCTAAAGCAACCACCATGTTAAGTTACCTCGGTATTAATAAAACCTTGCTCGATTATGTAGTGGACTTGAATAAGTTTAAACAAGGACGTTACATGGGTGTCAATCACTTTCCTATTTATCCTCCTACCAAACTTGTTGAAGATAACCCAGATTACGTTTTAATTCTGGCTTGGAATTTCGCTAAGGAAATTATGCAACAACAACAAGCATATCGACAACAAGGCGGTAAGTTTATCGTTCCCATTCCCGAACCAAAAATTGTTGAATAATCGACTTTTTAGATAGCGACGTTTCGGCATTTATAGGCGAAGCACTTTGCTATTTTCCATCGATAAATTAGACGCGACATGTCGCGTCTTTTATATTTTAATTTTTTAAAATTCACACCAATGATTAGTCCCTAATTCCTACTTCTTCTTCTTCTTCTTTTTGCTTTTTTTATCGGACTTGTTTGCATCGTTTGAGGTAACAGACGCGATCGCGTTTTGGGTGCTATTAGCTACACCGTCCAATACCATATCTGCGCGATCGCCTAAAAGACTTAGAGGTGTCGATTTAATTGTTAACTCTTTCAAGCGATCGAGTAAATCCGTCCAATTAGGTTTGTATTCGTTAACAGTCGAATTAATTGCCTCGATCGCATCTTTGACAGATATTTGGGTATCCTCGAAATTGTCTTGCAGCTTTGACACCGTTGAGTTAATCGGGCTGCGATCGCTGTGATTGTAATCTTCGATCTCGTCTTTAATGTTATTGCGATCGGCATTTTTGTCTTTTTTACGATCGGTTGAAGCTTTTTTAAGTAGCTGTTGTATGGCGGTTTCAACAATGGAAGCAACTAAGATACCAACCATGGTTGTGCCAGCTTTTCCTAGATTACTCCCAAAAATCCCCTTTCCTCCACTTTTATTTTTCTTTTTAGCCATTTTTCTAAACTTGAAATCAATTTTTTAAACTTGGAATCTTTAAGTTTAAGTCGTCGATTTCACCACAGCATCTACATAAAGATAGGGGTTAGTCTAACAGCAGTGAGGTAAACTTTAAATTAACAGCAAACCAGCTTAAGAAAGATCGGTTATAGTTCAACTATTTTTTAAAAATCGCGCTTATACGCGATAGCTTGGTAATTTATAAAAGTGCCGCTTGCGATCGATTGTTTTTTAGGCTTTTCTTGTTTATTTTAATTTAATTCGAGCGAAAAAATTAAGATTATTAGTTAAACATAAAAAATTATAAGCTCGAGATTTTACAATAAATTTTGGCTTGCCATTA
>JBOFLQ010000045.1:0-14157 GCA_051657945.1 Xenococcaceae cyanobacterium
TAACTCGCTAACTAAAAATTTGATGTTGTCTCCAGTTAAAGTTGAAGTCAACTTACAAAATGTTTTCGATTCTTGGGATCTCGACACCGAGATCGAAGCGACTATTTGGCAGAAATGGTTTCAGGTTTGGTTCGAACGATTAGCTTCGGAACTTCCTCGTGCCAAAACAGCTTACGAACTAAGTTTGCGTCTCACCGACGATCGAGAAATTCAAGCTCTCAACGCTCGTTATCGGGAGCGCGATCGACCTACTGATGTGCTTGCCTTTGCCTGTTTGGAAGTAGATGTTCCCCAACCAGCAGAAGAATTATTCAAAAACGAACCCTTATACTTAGGCGATATCATCATTTCCGTCGAAACTGCCCGTTCTCAAGCAAAAGAAAGAGGACATGAGCTAAGTTATGAATTAACATGGTTGGCTGCTCATGGTTTACTACATCTTTTAGGATGGGATCATCCCGACGAAGAAAGTCTTGAGGAAATGCTCGAACTACAGGAAATTTTACTGAGATCGATCGCTTTTAAAATCAGAAAATTCAGTTAAATGACTGTTTTTGCAGAACAGACTCGAATATTATATTGAAATATACTTAAATATTGTTAATTTTTTTTGATTGACAAAACAAATAATAAGTCATTTTTTTATTATGGCTCAATCTAGTGATGCTAAAACGCCCCAAATCAATCTGTTATTGTCAAAGTACGTATTAATGTCAGATCGAAGCGCCGATTGTTCTTCTCAACCTTCGTCAAACCCAGTCCAAATCAACCGTCATTTGGCGTGGCAGATCGCACCTAATTTGCTAGTTAGTTTTAAATATGCCTGGGCTGGAGTTAGTTACGCTTTTATCACGCAAAGAAATTTCCGCATTCATACAGTTGTCAGCGT
Organism: Xenococcaceae cyanobacterium; assembly: GCA_051657945.1. Classification (GTDB taxonomy): domain Bacteria; phylum Cyanobacteriota; class Cyanobacteriia; order Cyanobacteriales; family Xenococcaceae; genus CAZJTL01. The sequence goes on from JBOFLQ010000045.1 coordinate 890, forward strand.
CCTCGCCATCGGCATGGGCGCTATTTTACAAATTTCCGCGACGCAAATGGCAATAATTGCCCTAACCTGTGCGATGGTTATGGTTCTAGAATTGCTAAATACGGCGATCGAATCAGTTGTCGATTTAACGGTCAAGCAGTCGTATCACGAACTTGCCAAAATTGCCAAAGATTGTGCGGCTGGTGCTGTTTTAATTTCTTCGATCGCAGCTTTAGTAGTTGCTAGTTGCATCTTACTTAAGCCTTTGTTTAGACTAATCTTCTCGGTCATTTAGAGGAGATGAGCTTTGATTCTCGTCATCGATAATTACGACAGTTTCACTTACAACTTAGTTCAATATTTGGGAGAACTTGGAAACGAGCTATCTGTTGCTGCTTCTATCCAAGTTTATCGCAACGATCGCATCGATTTAGAAAACGTTCGACAGTTAAAACCGGACGGCATTGTTATTTCACCCGGACCGGGTCGCCCTGAAGACGCAGGAATTTCTCTAAAATTAATCGAAACATTGGGGTCAACTTTACCAATTTTGGGAGTATGTTTGGGACATCAATGTATCGGTCAAGTATTCGGCGGTAAAATTATTTCTGCTCCCGTATTAATGCATGGCAAAACCTCTTCAATTTATCATGAAGGAGCGGGGGTATTTGCTGGGTTAGACGTTCCTTTTACAGCTACTCGCTATCATAGTTTGGTCATCGAACCCGAAACAATACCAGAAGCACTAGAGGTGACTGCCTGGGTTGAAGATGGAACGATCATGGGAGTCAGACATCGGAACTATTCCCATCTTCAAGGAGTCCAATTTCATCCAGAGAGTATTTTGACCCTTTCGGGGATACAATTGTTGCGGAATTTTTTAAAATCCCTGGGTTAGCCAGTCACCAATCAAGAATAAAAGTATTAAACAAAATGACGATCCAAAGGCGACAGTTATTGCGTTATGGTGGAGCGAGTTTTTTAAGTGCGATCGGAACGTTTTTTCTTTGGGACAAGAAAACTTACGGCGCGCAAACAGCAGCAAATTCAGTTAAGGTGCAATGGCTGGGACACAGTTGTTTTCTTTTTTCAGGGGGTGGGTTGCGAGTTTTAGTCAATCCTTTTGAATCGTTGGGCTGTACTGCTGGTTATCGATTACCTCCCATTCAAACCGATCTAGTTCTAATTAGTAGTTATTTGCTTGATGAAGGTGCTGTGGAAAGAGTACCTGGAAACCCGCAAATACTTGCCGAACCTGGCGACTATCAAGTTAAAGGTCTTAAATTTCAAGGCATTACCATCGCCCACGATCGCGAGCAAGGAAGGCGTTTTGGTGACAATGTTGCTTGGCGGTGGACGCAAGGGGGCATTAATTTTTTACATTTAGGCGGTGTAGCAGCCCCAATTGCTATCGAACAAAAAATTTTGATGGGAAGTCCCGATGTAGTATTCTTACCAGTTGGGGGAGGTGCAAAAGCATACAATCCACAGGAAGCTAAGCAGGCGATCGAGGTATTAAAACCCAAAATAGCTATTCCTACTCAATATCTAACTAAGGCAGCAGATAAATCTAGTTGCGATCTTTTGCCAGTCGAAGATTTTTTGCAAGTTGTTAAGGGAATGCCTACTAGTCGTTATGGAACTAGTACTATCTCGATGAAGCGATCGGATTTACCCAAAGAAGGCACTGTTGTAAGAGTTTTTGGCGAACCGCAAACTGTAGCTAATAGATAATGGGGAGTCGGGAGTCGGAAGTATGTTCTAGGTTACTTCTGACTTCTTAAGCAAGACTTTGAAAAGGTGTATGAGGAGTAAGAGTCATTTTTGACTATTGCTTAGCAGGTTCTTTTTTCATAGAATCGCCTGCTTGTTTCATGGCATCGCCTGCTTGTTTCATGGCATCGCCTGTTTGTTCTTTAGCAGCTTCACCTGTTTTGTTCATGGCATCGCCTGCTTTGTTCATGGCATCGCTTGTTTGTTCTTTAGCAGCTTCACCTGTTTTGTTCATGGCATCGCCTGCTTTGTTCATGGCATCGCTTGTTTGTTCTTTAGCAGCTTCACCTGCCTTGTTCATGGCATCGCCTGCTTTGTTCATGGCATCGCCTGCTTCTTTTACTGCTTCACCTGCTTGCTCTTTAGCAGCTTCACCTGCTTGTTCGGCTGAATTGGGATTTGATTGAGTGTTGGTTTGAGAGCCACCAGAACAGGCTACTACACTTAAAGATAGCCCAGCAACTACACAGAGTATTTTCCAGTTCATGATTTTTGTCCTTGGTTGTGATTTAGTTGATTCTGCAAGACGCACGATCGCGTTTGCTTTTGGTAACTTTGTATTTTCATACACTGAAAAATTGTCAAAGTTACTATTATTATCTGTTAGCGAGATGCTGACCCAAACGTAACTTTAGATCGAGCGGTTACCACCGCAGGTATCGCACAGCTTGTCTTGAGTGTCAAGTCGCGGTACGTATTCAAAACTCGATAGTATCACTCCTAACTTCGTTTTTTAAACGCTAGCAATTTCAAGTATCGACCAAACATAATCAAAAAGTAGGTAAAAAAACAATAATTTTTTTTTCAAATACAAAGTTATTTTTCGATCTACGAAAAATTAAGCCAAATTGCTGACAACTTTACATCTTCTCTTAAATTCAATTTGAATATAAGATAATTAAAAATACTCGCAACAAAAAAAAGTAAGTTAGTATTAATAGCCGACCGATAAAATTACTGGAAAATTAAATTGCAAATTTAAGTAAGTATTTGTCAAAAAAAAATTAAAACGAGCGAAATTTTTTTTTATTTGACAATTAAAGCGTTTTATGGTTTAATTAAAAATGAAATCTTCATAATGGGAGTATTGAGACCTATCGATAAGCGTCACTATTCCCATTATGAAAACAGATTATCAGAAATAACTTGACAAGTCAAGATTGCAAACATAATTTTTTTCGCTTCCTTTATCTTTGTTGTTTGCAATTTTAAGACAAAGATTTTAGATAATTAAAAAATTCAGCTAATTCGCGATCGGTTAACTGTTGACGCGATCGCTTGCCGTAAGTTCGATCCAAATAGTTTTTTCCGCGATCGAGCGTCCAATTCAACCTTTGCATTTCCACCAAGATCGAATCCATTGTAGTCAATTCAATTATACCAGCAATTAACTTCCAACAAGGATCGTCGCCCTCCCAATCTAATGGACGATGGGGCATGCTCAAACCAACAATTACCAAGCAGGGATGCTCGGGAAAATAACCCCAATCTAACTTAGCAGCAAATACAGGGTCGGTAATAGTTGCATCTTTAAGAATTTGACCGTTGAGAGTGGTTAGTGTAGCTTTCCACTTGACACCATCAAAAGAACGAGGCGTATGCCTAAATTCAAAGTTTACCGCACAGATTAGTTGTAAAGTTTTTCGCTGCCAACTCGGTTGTTTTTTTAAATAAGAAACTGACACAAACTTTTCGTAATTATGTAAAATGTAGCGATCGCACGAACAATATTTTAAAAGATCGCTTGGTTGTGCCGTACCAACTTTTTGCCATACTCCTGGCAGGAGCGATCGATTTTCCGATTGAAAATCAAAATCATGACTAGTTTCTGCGAGAGGAATTTCTAAAATATCTAATAAAGCTGGTTCTTTTCCATTAATTAATCTAGTAGTAGCAGAAATGCGACCATCATCTAATTCCGAAATAGGACGAATCCATTTTCCCGATCTGCGATCGATTCCAGCAATGCAGCGATCGCCGTGCTTCCAAGAATTAGCAAGACAAATAATTTCTGTCATATTGGAGCATGAATTTTCAAAGGTGGGATATATTTATATTTCCCCATTTGTTATTTAAATATTCAGCTACCAAACGACGATGACAATGATGGGGCTTAGCTTCACTACAGAGCAAACAACTACTTTCTAAAAGTTCTGGAGAAACTATCTTTTCAATTTGACGTTGAGAAATTAATTGTAAAAAATTTTCTTCGTATACTTGCCAATCTCCTTTGTTTTTTTTGTATTCATCAAGAATATCTTTTGTCGGTGCTAAATCTAAAAGATGAACATATTCGATTCCAGCAATTTTTTTAAGGAAGTATTCTAAATCCGATCGCTTAGCAAAACCTGCTAGCTGAGAGACATTATTGAGTCTGGTATCGACTATTCTTTTTACTCCAGCATTAATAATAGTTTTAAAAAAAATTTCAGCACTTTTTTGCGTAAAACCGATCGTAAATAAATTAATCTTCTTGCCCATCATAATCTTCTTCTTTTTCTTTTTCTACATAAGCAATTTTGTCACCTTGTCGTTGGTAAGCTTCTTTGAGAATTTCTTCTTTTGAATCAAAATTGCTTCCTGGCGATTCTGATGACTGTTGAGAAAATAAAGAAAATTGAATTACTTTTGGTGGTTGTAAATTATGTAAAGTAATCAATCTTTCTTCAAGATGTGAATGGGTTTCTAAATTACCATCATTCAAAATATGTTCGATATCTACATTTAATTGACGAAGATGCTTGCATACTAAAATAGTACGATGACAAGTAATCGGATCTTTTTCCGCACACATAAGCGCAATTTTATATTTTTGAGCGCCTTGAATTACTCTTTCAATGCCTTTCGTAAATAAATCGGTAGCAGCTATTTTTTCATACAAAGCTTTACCACCAACATAGCAACTTAAATCCGACGATCTCGCTCCTAATTCTCGACCGAGAAAAACGTATTTAATTTGAGCATTTCGTAAAACAGCTTGAATGGGTTCTCGATTAAAATGGGGTAAGTAGCGACTATATGGATGCGATCTTACGTCAGCAACGGCTGTAATATGATGTCGTTCCAGCAAAGCAATAAAATCTTTAATACTTAGGTTAGAGTGACCGACAGTAAATATTTTTGTCACAACAATCTTTTTAAATATTTACGTTTATATTAACTACTTAAACTCAAATGTTAAAGATTGGCAATTAAATCATTTACTCAATTATTAGTTGTCAGTTATCATGTTAAATCTAAAAATAAAATTAATCGAGCGAGATAATTTTAAATATTCATAATCGATCGCTATTTATCACTTTTAATAGAGAATCACAAAAGCTATATGTAGGGAACAGAGGACGATTTGGTTGGAGAAGTCCTTCAATGGATTGAAGGACTTGTTTCCTAGCTTAAAAAAGATAAATCTCGTAACGCCAACCGAACGCGAGCGCTGACAACAACTTCAGAATCGGTTTGCAAAATCTCTTCAAATCTTGTGACAATGCGCTTGCCAAATTCGGGTCGATCTTCGACAACAGTGGCACACAAAGCTTGTAAGCCCACTACCGTCGCATAACGAACTACCCATTCACCATCGCCAGAAGCTAATAAAAGAGTTTTCAGTACTTTTGTTTGTGCTGGCAGTCTTTCCAGTTCGGGCAATTTCGACCACTTAATAAAACCGAGTCCTTTGGCAGCAGCACGACGTACGCTTAAAGAAAAATCAGTGCTGGCAGCATCAAGCAATAAATCGAGAGCGCTAGGATCGCCGACTCCTGCAAAAACTCTGATCGCCCAAGCTCTCGCGCCATAATTGTAATCGTCAAGATTTTTCAAAAGATGTGGTACGACGGGTTCGCCAATCGCAATCAAGCCATCAACTGCCGCAACGGCTGCACCTGGGTTATTATATCTTAAAACGTCGATTAGAGTTGGTATTGCTGCTTCGTCTCGTGCTTCGGCTAATGCTTCCACCGCATGTAATAACCCCTCAGCAGAATCGGCTCGATCGACTGCTTCTATAAGTTTTTCAATCATTGGTTGAGTGCTTAGTAGTTAATGGTTCATTGTTAATCGGGCAAAGGGCAAAGGGCAACGGGCAAAGTCGATAAAGCCGTAGGTAGTGCGAAGCCATCGGCAAAAGGAGGCGGGAAAATCGGAGGTTTCCTCCGATTTGTTCACCCGCCGTTCAAAAGTAATAATTTGCTACTCGCTACTTGTTCCCTATTCCCTACTCCCTGCTCCCTTACTCCCTATTTCCTCATAAAAGACTATCCATTAAATTCATTATTTTAATACTTTCATCAGATAAAACTGAGGTTTTGTTTTCCTCTCGACGATCGCGCAAAGATGTTTCTAAAAGTCCTTTAAGAGAAATTAATTTGAGACTGTTTTCAGCTAGAGTGTAGGCGATCGCTTCTCCTGCTGGTATGTAGCCGATCGCGCCCAAGTCAAGCAATGCCGATCGCCTCAATTGTAAGTCATCGCCTTCTAAAGCACGTTTCAAACGCTCACCATAAGCCCAATCGCCTGTCAATTGATACATGGCTCTTGCTGCTGCGTATTGCACTTTTTCGGCAAAATGTTCTAAAAAAGGTTTTATTAAAGCAATTGCTTCGATCGCGCCCAAAGTTCCTAAAGCTTCAATGACTGCTTCGTAAGGCTGTACTAAATGAGGTTTGTTGGGAAATAATTGTGCTGCTTCTACTCCACCATCAAGCAATTCTATCAAAGCGGGAATTGCACGGCGATCGCCCAACATTTCTAAAGATTGTGCGGCTGATTCTCTAACGTAGTAATCGGGGAATTGCAAGCAATTAATTAAAGGCTCTACGGCTTTTTTATCTTCTAATTTTCCTAAAGCTTTAGCGGCATTTCTTCTTAAAGGATAACCGCCATCGGGCGCTCGATCTTCTTCATCTTCTAGCGCCATTAATAACGCTTCGATCGCCTCTGCTTTTTTTACTCTAAATCTTCCCAACCACCAAGCCGCATAATATCTTAACCCCAAATCTTCTTTCTGTTTTAAATTGGCGATCGCCTGTTCTACAGTTAGCGAATTACCGACATTACCCGATTCAAAATACTCTTGTGACATTGTAAATTTCTATTCCCTACTCCCTATTTAAATAACAATGCTCGGAACGGTAAACAAACACCAGCCTTATTGCTTGCATTCGCATACCTTTCCGAGCAGTAAACCCAACGTTTCAATTTGTTTTAAAAAGGTCGAGTTTGAATCTAAGCTATTTAAAACTTCACGAATCGAATCTTTCCAATCGTTAGGTCTTTACTAGCTCAGTGCGTTGATAGCGTAGTCGAGGTAGGAGTTAGCTTCTACAGCGGGATCTCCACTCAAACCATGGTTACCTTTGATGTGCTTGAGAGCTTCAATGTACCAGCTAGGAGATAAGTCGAAGCTGCGGTTGATTTCATCAATACCAGCGATCAAATATTCGTCCATCGGACCGGTACCGCCAGCTACCAAGCAGTAGGTAACCATACGCAAGTAGTAACCGATGTCACGAGCGCATTTTGCTTTACCTTCGTTGGTAGAAGCGTAGTTTGGACCGGGAGTGGTGGTGGTGTAGGGGAATTTGGTGTATACTGCTTGAGCTGCACCGTTAATAAGGTTTTGAGAATTATCAGTTAAAGCTTTAGCAGCTTGTAAGCTAGCGCTAGCTTGACGGAAACGACCGAAAGCAACTTGGATTTCGGTACTGCTCAAAAAACGACCTTGAGAATCTGCTGCTGATACTGCTTCGGTTAAAGGGGTTTTCATTGTTTTGGTATCTCCCTAATAATTTAGAAAACTTAATTGTGATGGACGAGTTAAAATTTTCGGTTTTTAACTAGCTCGATTTCTAGGCAACTGCGGCAGCAGCGCGATCGAAGTAGCTAGCAATTTCAGAAGCGAGCGCACTGCAATCGCCGGGGGTAATACCGTTTCTGTCGTTAACGATCGCCAAAGCAGCTTCTTTCATTTTTTGAACGCCTACAGCTACTGAAGAACCAGGAGTACCTAGTGCTTGGTAGGTTTCGCGCAAACCATTCAAGCAACGGTCTTCGAGAACGCTAGCGTCGCCAGAGAAGACAGCGTAGGTAACATAGCGAAGGATGATTTCCATATCGCGCAAGCAAGCAGCCATACGACGGCTGGTGTAAGCGTTACCACCAGGAGCAATTAACTGAGGCTGTTCGGCAAATAACGAACGAGCTGCGTTGGTTACGATCGCAGAACCGTTACTGGTAATTCTGTTAACAGAATCCATACGCTTGTTGCTTTCAGCAACCATGGCGCTGAGAGCATCTAGTTGAGAAGTGGAAAGAAACTCACCACGTGCGTCTGCTTGGGAAACAACCCGAGTAAATGCGTCAAACATTTTATCGATATCCTCTTTAATTGTTTGTACTTTAGTTTGGATTTTAAGATGGAATCTTGCTTAAAATAACTTCAATCTAAATCCACTTTAAGTTTGAAAGGATTTAAACAGGCTCTTTAAGCAACATTTCTTAAACTTGGTTCTCATCTTAATACTTAAGATAGATTATTTTAAGTAATTATGAGAAAAGTTTACTCTTCTTTAAAAAACTTGGAGAATTTTATTAACCGCACTTGGCTTTAAAATTTGCCTGCGAGCTTTTCCCCTCAGCTTACTTTTATACAATGCGGTTGAGCCTTTAATTATTACATCTTGTTAATTTTTTAAGAAACCGATGCAATAACCGAACATTACTATAAGCTAATAATGCCCCATGCTGCCAAAGCTACGGCGACCGCAACTAGTGTCACAAATCCTGCGCCAGCTATGGTAAAAATTTTGCCAGCCAACTGAACGCCTACAGGGTAGGGTTGTTTTTGCCAATCCCAAAGCGCTGGCGAGACGTTGTAGGTCGATTTTGGTTTGGTTTGGAAATAACCTAGAGCCTCGAGTTTTGCTCGGTAATCTGCGCCATAACGAGGCATACGAGCGAAAGGTAATTCGCCTTGAGTACGCTGAGGTAAAATTCTTCGACGTTGATAGGGAACAGTATCTTCACCAAAATTACTCAAATACTCTTCGCTGTTTAGTAAAGCATCGATAAATCCGTGCAAACCTTTGGTAGCTAGTACAGTTGACCATGCTAGCTTTTCGCGATCGCTATAGACATCTCGTCCTAGTATGCGTTGAACGCACATTTGTACGAACCGATAGTTGCTATTTGGTTCGTAATTGCGATCGCGAAAGGTCTCAGAAATAGCGAGTCCTCGAATAAAATCTTTAACTTTAATCTGTCCTACTCTTAACTGAGATTCTAGATTGTTTTGACGGTTGCTTTTGAGCAACTGCTGTTCGTTAAAAATTTGGCGATAGGCTGCCCAAATCACTTCATCTATTTCCCCCGATGAGGAAACATAATCAGTTCTATAAATTCTCGGTTGTTCGTCCCCCGGCACTTCATAATTAGCTACACGCTGATTTTGACTTTTGGGGGTGTATTCCAATAAAGGAATAGCCATGTCGATCCTCCGTCATCGGTTGTTATTCCGACAAAATTAAGTAAATATACTTAACTAATTATTTACGGAGACTATCAAATTGTGTTGACATTAGTCTCTTTTTTGAATTACTTCGTAAATAATAGAAATATTCCTTAATAAAAAGAGGGATTAGGGGATAGGGATTAGGGATTAGGGAGTAGGGATTAGGGATTAGCTAATTACTTTTGACTTAGCCCCTAGCCCCTAGCCCCTAGCCTCTAGCCCCTAGAGTTGGGTCAATCCAACAACCAGCCGAACAACTCTCCTACACTTAATTGAAAGTCTTTGGCAAACTCTGGTACTGGTAAAATATCGGTAGTTTCTTCAAAAAATTCTGGTTGTTGCTTGGGGAAATAAACCAATACAGACTCTTCTTCTGGATCTATAAGCCATCCTAGCTGTGTTTCGTGTTTGAGACAGTTCAGTATATTTCTAGTTACCTTGGTTTGATTTTGGTCTGGTGAAAGAATCTCGATTGTCCAGTCGGGGGCTATTTGAAATGAATTAGCAACTGCACCATTTTCATCACGAGGAATTCGTTCCCAAGTAAAGACAGTTACGTCAGGTACAGTCGATCGCCCACCAAAAGTACATCTGAGTTCTGAAAAAGCTCGTGCAATCTTTCGAGATTTAACAGCGGCATTAATAGCTGTAGATAGTTCAGTCTGAATAGAACTATGTTTTCCTTGTGGCATGGGTTTTTGAATAATCTGACCATCGATGTATTCGCTTGCAGGTTTAGTCTCTGGTAATGCCAAAAACTCTTCTAGAGAGATAATTTTTGTAGGAGTTTGTACCATGGTTTCGCACAATTTTATAATAGCGATCGCTTAAAGATTATTTTTCAAGTAAATTTTTAAAACTTTTAATTCAGGTGGCGATCGAAAAATTCAAAGGCTCTCGATCGCATTTCCTCAGAAAACATCTGTTTCCCAGCATAGATTTGCCGTTTCAGTTTTTGTCCATTACTGTACTGAATTTGGCTTCAATTTGAATGTTAACAGATAGCCTTAAAATGGTAGTGTCAAGTGTGACTTGACACTCTATCCGACCAATGTGTAAAGTATTACTTGACAGCACACAGACAAAGCATGAAAAATCGACTTAAAGAACTTCGAAAACTCCACGAATGGTCGCAATCTGACCTTGCTAGGGAATTAGGAGTGAGTCGTCAGGCGGTTAATGGTTTTGAATCTGGCAAGTTCGATCCCAGTCTAGATATGGCTTTCAAAATTGCCAGTTTATTCGAAGTTGCACTTGAAGACGTTTTCATTTACGAGGTAAAGAATTCTATGCAAATACTTGTCGATCGATTCAAAATCTAACATTAGTAACTAACAGCTAACTTCCCTAGAATCCATATAAGCTTGCAACAAATCTTTAAAAGCTACAAAAACTTTAGGTTGGCTTTTTTTGCTGCGGATTTAATCTATCGATCGCTAGTTAGAAATTTATAATTGAGTGTAAGCAAAATTTAAATAAGATCGATTAAGAAATTTTAACGATCGACCGTAAATTATTAAAATCAACACAATATCTGACTGTGAATTATCGCAATTTCCACAACTGTAATTGCTCATTGACATGAAATTTCTCTCAAACCAAGTATTTTCGAGTTTGGCTATTTATTTTTTATTCACTACACTAGCGATCGCCACACCAACTACCAAACAATCAATCAAAGCTTCCTCTCGAGCGATATTATTATCTCAAAATCTTCGTAACTTTTGTCAACAAAATGAAAGTGTGTTTGTCTTGGCTGAAACTAAAGGTTTTTGGATAAATATTTGTGGTAAAGACAATCCTCACACTTATATTGGTGTTAGTAAAAAGGATGGTTCGAGAATTCGTCTTAAACTTATTAATTACGATCCTCAAGGCAATTATTTTGAAGCCATCAATGGAGATGTCAATTATGCCTTGATTAGAAAAACAACCAAAGGAGATTTTCTGTCAGTAACCAAAGGAAATAGAGATATTTTAAAACAACCTATTATACGTTGGGAGTGATTTATTCATGACGAAGTCAACGCCGCGCTTTTACGTGTATGAAGAGCGAGCGTTGACTCAGATAATAAGAACGGGGTTATTTAATATTTTTACTTCGAACAATAAAAAATCAAACTACAAATTATGTTAATTGTTAAAAAACAAGATGTTTTTCAATTAGTTGTGCAACTTGGTTTGGCTTGACTTCGCAGTAGCGGGCTTTGTCTGGCATGATAACTATGTTAGGCCCTTTTTTGCATTGTTTCAGACAACCAGTGGTTTTTATTTTTACACTATCTGACCAACCGCGATCGCGCAAATTTTCTTCAATTAGCTGACAGACTTTCTCTCCTCCTCGCTTCCAACAGGTGGACTTGCCGCAGACTAAAATACTCGCTTTACTTTGGTTGGGCTTATTAGTTAAGACTGGTTGTGATAAAGACTGATAATGATAATAGTTATTATTAATTAATTTAACAGTTTCAGCTTTTAATTTAACTCGATCTTTTTGATAAGATTCTTTTTTAATACCGCTCAATTCTAACCAGACACCAGGTTTGATTGCTTCACCAAGATTAAACCCAATTTGTTTTGAAAGTTTAATCCAATGTTCGCTTTCTGTAGTTGCTATTTTGAGATATTTAACGCGATAACCATCCTTAATCGTAAAATCTAGCAATTTACCTACAAAATTAAACTCCGAAACTAAATATTTTGACTCGCTCATCATTTCCTCCAAACTTACTGTTTACTTTTTAGGTCTGAATTTGCCAACACTGTTTCAGCCATTCTCGCAACTGCTGACGAGGCGCATTTAGTTGTCTAACTACACTCCATATTTGAATGGCATCTTTAACGTTCTGTAATTGAACTGTTAAAGATCGATCGCTCGAATACTGGCAAGAAATTCCTAATTCTTGCAAGCGGTAGTATACTTGCCATCGCTCCACGCGATCGATTTCAATGATTTGCCCTGTCTCTGTTGGCGACTCTGAGTTTTTTGATGTCATTCGTTTCGAATGAGTATTGTTATTAATTAAGCTTATTGAGAAAGTAACTCATTTAAACTTTAGTATATTCGCTAAAGTAGAATCTTTGTCAATAAAATCTTAATTTTTTCGATCTATTGCCAATTATTTTTATAAGCAAAACTTTTAATTATATATATTTATGTTTGCCTATAGTAATTAAATTTATTTTTTGTTATCTTATTCTCATTAAGCCTGATTTAATGAGAGAGGACACTATTTATGTCTACAACTAAAGGTTTAGTTCGTTCTTTTGGTCAAGTGGACGACAACCCAATTTTGTTGGAAAAAACAGTCACCGAACCGGTATGCGAAGGCTTAAATGTTGCTTTAGCAAGTTTTCAAGCTTTATATTTGCAATATCAAAAGCATCATTTTGTAGTAGAAGGTGCTGAATTTTATCAGTTACATCAATTCTTCAACGAAAGTTACGATGAAGTTCAAGGTCACGTTCATGACTTGGGAGAGCGTTTAAACGGGTTAGGTGGCGTTCCCGCCGCTAGTTTTACCAAATTGGCAGAACTATGTTGTTTTACTACCGAAGCTGACGGTATGTATGATTCTCGTCAAATGGTAGAAAATGACCTTGTTGGCGAACAAGCATTAATTCAAGTTTTGCGTCGTCAAGCAACTCAAGCAGAAAGTCTCGGCGATCGCGCTACTCGCTATCTATACGAACAGATTTTATTAAAAACCGAAGAAAGAGCTTATCATCTGGCTCATTTCCTGGCACATGATAGTTTAACTCTCGCTTTTGTTAACAGCAATAACTAGAACGGGCAAGGGGCAAGGGGCAAGGGGTATTGGGTATAGTTATTACTTCCCACCCTCCCCACACTCCCCACCCTCCCCACACTCCCTTTCAAGGGTATGATTTTAAGATTTAGGGACTTAGAGAAGTAAAATCAACATATAAGCAATTACAACTGCCAAGAAAAAATCATCCACAGATCGCGAATGAATAACACTCCTCAAGCTTATCAAGAATGGTTAAG
>JBOFLQ010000046.1:0-21199 GCA_051657945.1 Xenococcaceae cyanobacterium
TTTGCTTCCGTTGCTAACGATGCGGCAGTTGGTACTAGCTATTCAGCGATCGTCTACAGCAGTGCGACTGGCAACCTCTTCTACAACTCTGACGGAGCGATCGCAGGCTTGGGTACGGGCGCTCAATTTGCTACTGTGAGTGGAATTCCAGCAGTAAGTGCTAACGATTTTGTCCTTCAAGCCTAATTGAAGAACGCTGTTTAGTTATTAATTAATTAAAATCGCCTGACACCAGTTGAAAAACCGAAAAACTTAGGCGATTTTCTGTTTTTTTCTCGGTTCGATCGGCGAATATAGCTGCTACTTAGTGCCAAATAAATTAAAAATCTTGCTATAATTTGCAATCGCGCGATTGCGTAGCACTCCCTACGGGAGATCGGTATTATTTTGGGCGATCGCTATATTCTTTCTTAATAAGATTCGATCGATTCAGCAAAGTTAGGCAACGGCTCGCTAACTAGCAGATCCTCAACTAACGAGTTTGAATTTGCCATTGTCGAAATTCCAGTTTGGTCTTTCTCCAAACCAGTGCTACCCGCGATCGAGCCAAATGAATTGCTACCATTGCTGTTAAATTCTCCAGAAACATCTTGTCTGATGTTGCCAGAAATAATATTTTTATTCAGAATGGCCGTGCCATTATTATAAATACCGCCTCCGCTCATTGCTTGATTGTTGAAAATGTTATTGCGATCGAGTTGTAAATCTCCGCCCTTAGCATTTTCAATACCACCGCCACCACGGGCATCGTTATCATAAATAGTCGTTTTGGTTATAAGCGCTCGATCGCTGTTGAAAATACCGCCACCGCCAAACTTGGCACTGTTTTTAGAAATCTCGCTATTGGCAATTTTGAGAATATTTTCATTATAAATTCCACCACCGCTACGAGCCTTGTTACTAAAAACCTGACTGTCTTCTAGATCGAGAATTCCTCGATTGTAAATTCCGCCACCCAAGTCAGCACTATTACCTGAGATTTCGCTCTGACTTATAATTAAACTACCTAAATTGTAAATACCAGATCCTTGATTTGGCGTAGAATTATTAGTAAGTTTGCTATTTGTTAGAGTAAGATTTTCTCGGTTGAAAATGCCCCCTCCTCCTTCAACGCTGAATCCTGCCGAAATTGTCAACCCTTCGATGAATACTTCGATTTCTTGCGTATCGTCAGCATCCTCAATTTTAAAAATCCGTGAAGATTTATCGGCAGCGATGGTCAAAAATTCTTCATTCAAACCTCGAATTGTTAAAGCATCGGCGATCGTCAATTCTCCATCGGTGAGATTTAAAATTCCACCAAGTAATTTTTCGTCAAAAACAATTTCATCCGCGCCTGCATTGGCGTTAGCATCGACAATTGCTTGACGCAAACTACCAGCCCCAGAATCTAACAGATTAGTAACTGTAAAAATAGCCATTGATAAACTCCGATCGCCACTGGCTTCGATCGCCCCTAAATTTGACAATTTTAACCAAGAATTGTTTTTAAAGCGACAAAATATCACTTTTTCTTTTTTATGGGCGTTTTTTTTCTTTGATTTAAAATAACAATTTCAAGAAAATTAACTATTCGATCTACTTATAAGTTATTCTTTTTAAAACTTAATAAAAACTAAAGAGGATACCTCTCTCTGGTAGACTTTTGACTTGAGTAGGCATCCCTCGATAGGGAAATATATGCATTCGGGAGGAAAATCTTCGTGGAAAATACCCTCGGTTTAGAGATTATTGAGGTAGTCGAACAAGCCGCAATCGCCTCTGCCAGATGGATGGGCAAAGGTGAGAAAAATATCGCCGACGAAGTGGCTGTAGAAGCCATGCGGGAGCGAATGAATAAAATATATATGAGAGGACGAATCGTCATTGGTGAAGGAGAAAGGGATGATGCTCCCATGCTCTACATTGGCGAAGAAGTCGGAATTTGTACCCGCGAAGATGCAAAAAGCTATTGCAATCCAGACGAACTGGTTGAAATTGACATCGCTGTCGATCCTTGCGAAGGCACCAACTTGGTTGCTTACGGACAAAATGGTTCGATGGCAGTATTAGCAATTTCCGAGAAAGGCGGTTTATTTGCGGCACCAGATTTTTACATGAAAAAATTAGCCGCGCCACCAGCAGCTAAAGGTCATGTAGATATCAACAAGTCTGCTACTGAAAACTTAAAAATCCTCTCAGACTGCTTGGGGCGTTCTGTTGAAGAATTAGTAGTAGTAGTCATGGATCGTCCCCGTCACAAGGAATTGATCCAAGAAATTCGGAATGCTGGAGCGAGAGTAAGATTAATTAGCGATGGTGACGTTTCCGCCGCTATTTCTTGCGCTTTTGCTGGTACTAATATCCACGCTTTGATGGGTATTGGTGCAGCACCAGAAGGCGTAATTTCAGCAGCAGCAATGCGCTGTATGGATGGTCACTTTCAGGGTCAATTGATCTACGATCCAGAAATAGTCAAAACGGGATTGATTGGCGAAAGCAAAGAAAGCAATCTCGCTAGACTAAGAGAAATGGGTATTAACGATCCCGATCGCGTTTACAATGACAACGAATTGGCTAGCGGTCAAACAGTCTTGTTTGCAGCTTGTGGAATTACTCCAGGTACTTTAATGGAAGGAGTTCGCTTCTTCAAAGGTGGAATGAGAACACAAAGTCTGGTCATTTCTTCTCAATCGAAGACGGCTCGTTTTGTAGATACCATTCATTTAACTGACAAACCCAAGAGCGTGCAGTTGAGATAATTGTACTGGTGTTGGGGAAACTGGACTTTTGTGCGCGTAATTTTTCGCGTACAGTCCATCAAAGAGTAACAGGCAAAAATTTTTTTCCTTGTTTGGGGCGCATCGCTGGAAAATATTTCCAGCGTTTCGATCGCCCAAACTCTTCAATAATTAATTATAAAAAAATCGATTTATTTTGCTTGTAAATTCATTTAACTAAAAAAGCAAACCTTGAGAAAAACACATGAATATCTTGGTTGTAGGTCTCAGCCACAAAACAGCAGCCGTAGAAATACGTGAAAAGCTAAGTATTCAAGAAGCAAAAATTGAAGAGGCGATCGCCAGCTTGCGGAGTTATCCTCACATTGAAGAAGTAGCTATTTTAAGCACTTGCAATCGTTTGGAAATTTATGCAGTAGCCAGCGAAACCGAACAAGGGGTACGCGCCATTACTCAATTTTTGGCAGAACGAGGTCAAATTCCTCTAAATAATTTGCGAAGACATTTATTTATCTTGTTGCATGAAGATGCTTTGCGTCACTTACTCAGAGTTTCGGCTGGGTTAGAAAGTTTGGTTCTCGGTGAAGGGCAAATTTTAGCGCAAGTCAAAAACACTCACAAATTGGCACAAAAATATAATGGTTTGGGAAGACTGCTCGATCGTTTTTTCAAACAAGCAATTTCTGCGGGTAAGCGCGTGCGAACGGAAACTAGCATCGGTACTGGTGCGGTATCGATCTCTTCGGCAGCGGTAGAACTTGCTTGTATTAAGGTAGAAAAAATACACAGTCAAAGCGTTTGCATTATCGGCGCGGGAAAAATGTCACGCTTGTTGGTGCAACATTTGATTGCCAAAGGCGCTAAAAAGATTGCGATCGTCAACCGTTCTCATACTAGAGCGCAAGAATTAGTCGCTCAATTTCCCGACGCGGGATTGACACTTCATCCTCTAGGGGAAATGATGAACGCGATCGCGTTATCGGATTTAGTTTTTACCAGTACTGGCGCTACCGAACCAATTTTAGACCGAGCCAAATTAGAAACGGTTATTTTGCGCGAACAATCTTTGATGTTGTTCGATATTTCCGTACCTCGTAACGTCCATGCCGATGTTAACGAAATGGAAAACATTCACGCTTTTAACGTAGACGATCTCAAAGCAGTTGTTGCAGCCAACCAAGAAAGTCGCCGTCAAATGGCTCAAGAAGCCGAAGTTCTTCTCGAAGAAGAATTAGAAGCTTTTATCCTCTGGTTGCGTTCTTTAGAAACCGTACCGACAATTAGTTGTTTGCGGAACAAAATGGAAGACATTCGCGCTCAAGAATTAGAGAAAGCGCTATCTCGTCTGGGAACCGAATTTGCTGAAAAGCATCAAGAGGTAATCGAAGCTCTTACCAGAGGTATTGTCAACAAAATTCTCCACGAACCGATGGTGCAGTTAAGAGCGCAACAAGATATTGAAGCACGTCGTCGCTGTCTCAATTCTCTACAAATGTTGTTTAATCTGGATACAGAAGAACAGTATAGTTAATAATCGCTTGTTCGGACAAAAAGCGGGAAAGTAAATTCTTTTAAAAAATAGAATTTGCTTTCCCGTTTGTTCTATAAAAGGGAATAGGAAGCAGGTAATAATTTTAATCAAATATTTAAATATACAAAAATTATCACCTAATTGTTTTTATTTTTACATTGAATTTCGGTAAGATTGACAAATCTTTCAATTAAACCAATAACAAACAATAAGATTACTCGTTAATCAATTAGATCGATGTTTTTTAAACTCTGTTTGGGAAATGAAAAGCGATAATCACCAGCAAAAGTTAAGTTCGCAAAACGGCAGCGAGAAAGGTTCGATCGACCAATTAAGATGCCATTTCCTCATAACCTAAGTCTAATTTTCAAAATTTCAATCGAAGAGGTGTGTAGGAGAGGTGAAAGCTAATGAATTGTTACGTTTGCGGGCATAAAAATCCGACAGATACACTAACATGTTTGGCATGTGGCGCGCAACTCAACGCCCCAACAAAGCGTTTGCTAACAGCTTCGAGCGAAGCAATGGGAATTTTACCTTTGGGTACTCAATTGTTAAGCGGTGTCTATAAAGTCGAAGGCGTATTGGGGCAAGGTGGTTTTGGTATTACTTACCAAGCTAGCGACACCAGACTCAATCGAGTGGTAGCATTAAAAGAATTTTTCCCCGAAGGATGTTGGCGCAAAGGTACAACAGTTGTTTCGGCAGGAAAGTGGACGGAAGCAACCTACACCAACGCCAAAGATAAATTTTTACAAGAAGGACAGGCGATCGCACAGTTTAATCATCCAGGCATCGTTAGAGTTTTTTATTATTTTGAAGAAAACAACACCGCCTATATGGTGATGGAGTATTTGCAAGGTCGAAGTTTGGCGGATCTGCTTAAACTGCGTGGCGGATTACTAAGTGAGTCAGAATCTCTTTTTTACGTTCAAAAAATTGCGGAGGCGCTAGAAGTTATTCATGCCGCTCGGTTTTTGCATCAAGACATCAAACCAGATAATGTGATGCTAACTGACGACGATCGCGTCGTTTTAATTGACTTTGGTGCGGCACGAGATTTCGCCGCTAAAAACAAAAATAATAAACTCTTTACGACAATGTTAACGCCGGGATACGCTCCCTTAGAACAGTACGGACAGTTATTGAAATTGGGGACTTTTACCGATGTTTATGCTTTGGGTGCTACTCTCTATCACTTGCTGACGGGAGAAGTTCCAGCTTCGGCGGTAGAAAGAGCAGCAGGAGTGGAATTAACGCCGATCGCTCATTTCAATTCCCAGGTTACTCCCAGTGTGGAAAGGGCAGTTATGCAAGCGATGACGATGGAAGTGACGAACAGGGTACAGTCGGTTAGCGATTTCCTGACTATGCTCGACAAAGATCGATATAAAGGCAATGGCGAAGACATTTCTGCTCGTTTTTACCGTCGCGATCGCGATCCTTGGACGGCTTTTTCTCCATCCGATCGGGCTTCAAATAATTCTACCAACAATTCGAATCCATGGTTTTAAATAAAAGCAAACAAAACGATTTTCCAACTCTACAAGATATTAAAATTGCTATGCTGGGCAATACAGGAGCTGGCAAGACTAGTTACTTACTCGGTATGTATGCAGTCATGCAAACGGGAGTAGGCGGTTTTACCCTTAGTGCTAGGGACATGGATATAGACCTCGATCTTAGCTCTATGTGGGAAAAGTTAATCGATACCTCTGCCGAAAACCGTTGGCCTTTACCAAATGCGGGTGAATTAACCAGCTATCAATTCGATTTTAGTTATGGTTTTAAACCGCTTTTAGGGTTTGAATGGTTGGATTATCGAGGCTTAGCTTTGACCGATCGCTCTACCGAACAAGACGTGCGCGACTTGAGCGAGTATTTGACTCAATGTTCTTGTTTATTTTTGTGCGTTTCGGGAGAATATCTTCAAGATAGTATTACTCCCTTTGCGGTTCGAGATATTAAAAGCGATCGCATGAATCAGTTTATTCAACAAATTATCGGTCGTCAAAAAAACCCGACTTCTAGTAATCCTTTTCCGATCGCGATCGCTATTTCTAAATACGATCTGTGCAACGATCGCGATAAAAAAGAGGTTATTGAAGATATCAAAAAACTTTTTCCCGCCTTGTTTACTCAAAATTCTGGCTGGTTGGTGATGATTTGTCCTGTCAGTTTGGGAAAAGATTTGAGCGATAACATCGAGCATGGCAATATCGTTCCGATTAACGTCCATCTACCGATCGTATTTGCTATTTACGCGCAAATGCGAGAATATGCGTTAAAACTAAAAACGGAACGTAATATTATTTATAAACAATTAGAAAACTTAAAATACAGCAGGTTGAGGAAATTTTTCGTACGTCGCGAGGTTGAAGCAAATAATTTAAAATTGCAACAATTCGACGAAGTCATTCAAACTTTAGAGGATAATATGAATCTCCTTGCTGATGAATTAAAACAAACGTCTTTGTTTCTGGACGGTCAGGAGGTAACCGCTGATGTCTGAATTTAGGTGGAGTGGTTTGGTTTACGGTCGTAGCTATCAGGTCGATTTTAGTTCGATCGCTACCCCCTGTGACTTTACCGCCCAAGACACTCAATGGGCGCTACAGTACATCACCGCCACCACCAAATCCGCAGATAAGCTAGCAGGGAATCCTCGCTGGTCGCTGTTTAAAAATGAGAAGTATTGCGTCGTCGGTGTAACATGTATGGTTAAGGATTTACTCGGCGATGGCGACGATATGATTAAAGATTGTCAGGGAAGACCGCTCTATATTTTTGTCGGTTACGTCGCACCACTCAAGGATAAAACTTATTTACGTAACGTACCAACTTATTCGAGTAATAATTTAGAATTGTTTGCACCTCTGTACCAACACGTTCGCGATATTTGGTATTTAAAAGAATACGAAAAATTTGACAAGTTACCGATATTAACCAAGGAGCGAGAATTAGTTTATTCTGAATTTCCACATACAGTTAATTATGACCTTAACCTCGCCCGACAATTAAATCACCAACAAAAAGATCGAGATGGCGATCGAGTTTTTCTTTGGCAAGATTCTGATGAATATAGAAAAAAATTGTGGGTAACTGCGGCTAGATGTCAATTTTCTATTTCTTTATGTTTGGGATTTAAAAGCGAGTTCGATGCTCTTTCTAGCCCTTTTTTAAATGGTACAGCTCGCTCGATCGAAAGTCCGCGTGCTTTCGATAAAACTACAAAATCGACAGCGACAAAAAACGAGCGATCGCCTAGCCTGCACGGAGACGGGGCATTCTTTGGAGCGAGGATACCTCGCTCCCCAGCCCCTCTGCAATCGCTGCCAAATTTGGTACGCGACAAAGTTAAAGATGATATCAAGGTTACCATCGCACATGTTGAAAAAGCGGTCGAAGTCGGTCAAGATTTAGTGCAATCTTTAACCACTAAAACAGAATTTAATTCTCACCACCAAAGCGAATCTAATAGTTCAGAATTTGGCTTTAAAACCAAAAAAGCAGCACCAACAACCGAGTCTACAAACAAAACAGAATCTACAGAAAGCTGGTTTTAATGTTTTTTTCGATCGAATTTGTGCTGTAGAGACGCGAAATTTCGCGTCTCTACATTTAATTTCGCGTCTCTACATTTAACTTCGCGTCTCTACATTTAATTTCGCGTCTCTACATTTAATTTCGCGTCTCTACATTTAATTTCGCGTCTCTACATTTAATTTCGCGTCTCTACATTTAACTTCGCGTCTCTACATTTAACTTCGCGTCTCTACATTTAATTTCGAGTCCCTACTTTTGATTTCTTACTCCCTGCACTTGGTGTTTTGGCAAGATAAAAAAATATAAATAAAACAATCCATAAATAGTTATATCGATCGGAAAATACAGTAAAGGATTGTAATCATTTATAGTCAATAAAGGTTTACTTGAGAAAACAGAAACTTTAACACCCAGAATCAATGTTGCTAGAAAATTGTTGGCAAAATGAATTGCTAGCGATAACTCCATTCGATTGTCTTTTAAAACTACAAATGCAAAGAATAATCCAGCCGGAAGATAGCTTGTCCAGAATGCGATCGAGCCATAGGCATCAATTTCTGGATTTGCCAGATGAGGTAAAGCAAAAAACAAACCAGTAATAATGGTTAAATTTAAAATGCTTTTTATTTTTAAACCGAGTAGTTGTAGAAAATATCCTCTAAATAATAAATCTTCAAATGATGTTTGTATGGGAATAAGAAACAAACAGATTATTAAAGATAATAAAAAGTCAATTAAATTAAAATTAAGTTCTAATCCTTGTATTTGTCCTCGAACAAAAAATTTGATAATAAAAAATAATAAATAAGTAATTAAAGAAAATAATAAATAAACAATACTACCATGAAAAAATCGAGAATAATTAATTTTGGCTTTAGTCGTAAATAAGGTTACATAATCTCGCTTATGAATAAATTTGACGACAAATAAAATTGCTAAAAACCCAGGAATAAATACAATAAAATCATTGATAATTTTTAAAAAATTAGGAACTTTTTCAAGAAGCTCTTTAAAATATTTTGGGCTATTTTGCTCTAATTCTAGTGCGCTAAAACTAAACAAGTTATCTCCAGAAAAATTAGCAAAATATTTAAACTGAAAAAAAACAACTAAATCATAAATTATATTACCAAAATAAATTAAGGCAATAAATATAATCAAAAATCCGAGTAAATATCGCCACCAGTCATTTTTACCGAGTTTGGCTAATTGCGAAAATTTATGAATTTTAGTCATATGCTTTGGAAAATTTTTTACCAAAGTATTTATACGAATCAAATAATTATAATATGCATTTTAACGAGCTAAAAACCTCTGTAGAAAAACTAAAAAAAAATTAGACAAAAAAAAAGTAGGGCGAGCTACTGTCACCCTACTTGTGAGGTCAAATCTGTTTAAACGTGGCGAACAATTTGCCAATTGCAATATTCTCTATTGGCAAAAATAAATTTGGTTGAGATAGTTTTTTGCTAGAGATTGAAGCTTTAATAATCTCAAGATATCGAAAACGAGGTCTTGTCCACATCTGATAAATGTCACGATCGCACCCATTACATTTGTCACGAGCGATCGTTTATAATTACAAAGTAATCACATGGCAAGTCGAATGTTAATTAAAATTGTTCAAATTGGCAATTCGCAGGGAATTAGACTGCCCAAGGCGATTATCGAACAGTGTGAATTAGGAGATGAAGTAGAGGCGATCGTTAAAGACAAGAAAATCATTTTGAGTGCAAAAAAGAAAATTAGAGAGGGTTGGGCTGAGTGGTTCGATCGAGAAAACACATCTGAGGGGTTGTGTGACGAACCAGTGTCAGAAGATTTACAAGATTGGTTGAAGGTAGAAAACGAATTCGATCGAGAGCAATGGTAGACAGATTTTCGGTTGTTCTTGCCGATCTCGATCCTACTCGCGGTTCGGAGTTAAAAAAGCAAAGACCTTGCGTTATTGTTTCTCCTACCGAGATAAATGCGCGTTTGAGAACGGTAGTAGTTGCACCTATCACCAGCACTGTCAAAAAATACCCAACCAGAATATCTATTACCTTGGAACATGTGCGAGGCAGTATCGCCTTAGACCAAATCAGAGCGATCGACAAAACAAGAATAGTTGCTGTACTCGACCATCTCGATACAGAAACTGCTATGTTAGTTGCCGATCGCTTAGTTGAATTTTTTCATTATTAATAATGCATCGAACTTCGATCGAAAGAAATGTTGGCAAAAGAAGTTAAATTATTCTCGTATCTAGCAATTATTGCCAAATACAAGGCTGTTGCTTGGGTTACCAAAGTTGAATTGAAAATTTTTTTTTCTTATCTTTAAAATACGCATCCGTCTCGATCGATTAAAAAATGAAATTA
Source organism: Xenococcaceae cyanobacterium (assembly GCA_051657945.1). Lineage (GTDB taxonomy): Bacteria > Cyanobacteriota > Cyanobacteriia > Cyanobacteriales > Xenococcaceae > CAZJTL01. The sequence goes on from JBOFLQ010000046.1 coordinate 10,161, forward strand.
TTTTCCGCTTATCGACGAGTTTGGCAATGGCTGATTCCGATCGCTTTGGTTTTTCTATCTTTTTTGTTAATTTTTCTCGGACAGCGATTCCAAATTTCTGAGCGGTCAAAACTACCGATCGCCCAGCAGACAGAAGTAACTCAAATTGAAGAACCAATTCAACCGATTCCCTTTGAGATCGCTTTAGATTTAGATAAAGTTAGTTTGGGCGAGAAGTTGTTTCAAGATGTGCGTCTTTCTAAAGACAATCGAGTCTCTTGCCTGAGTTGTCATAGCTTTAATCTGGGCGGTGCAGATGGTCGTGTCCGTTCCATTGGTATTAACGGAAACCTGACAGATATTAATACACCTACTATCTTTAATGCGCTGTTTAACTTTCGTTTGAATTGGGACGGTGAGTTTGAAAATTTGACGAATCACCTTAACGCACTGATGACAAATCCTACTGTCATGGGCGTTGAATGGGAAGCATTAATCGAAAAACTCGGACGAGTTCCCGAATACGTACGAGCATTTGGTAAACTTTATTCGGATGGATTGACTCAAGCCAACATTAAAGATGCTCTCGTTGTCTACGAGAAGTCTTTATATACGCCTAATTCGCGCTTCGATCGATTTTTGCGAGGTGACAAAACTGCACTGACAAAAACAGAACAAGAGGGATACAAACTTTTTAAAAGCTATGGATGCGTGAGTTGCCATCAAGGAATAAATGTTGGGGGCAATATGTTTCAACGTTTTGGCGTAATGGGAGATTATTTTCTCGATCGCGGTAAGATAACCCCTGCCGATTGGGGACGCTTTAATGTCACTAAAAATGAAGAAGATCGCTATGTCTTTCGTGTTCCCAGTCTGAGAAATGTAGAATTGACCGCACCTTATTTTCACGATGGTTCTGCTGAAACTCTAGAAAAAGCGATCGCGATTATGACTAGATATCAACTCGGTCGTCCACTTTTAAGAGAGCAAATCGATTTAATCGCTCAATTCCTACGCACTCTTAATGGAGAGTATCAACAGAAAGCATCATGAACTTTACTAAGCTGGGAAGACTGTTCGGGATCGATCGCTTTGCCTCTAAAAAAACAACTGTTGGAAAAAAATCTTTTTTAAAAACTTTCTTGTCGCCAAGCAGTTATCTTTTAGCAGGGGTAATTTTGCTATTGCTTATTTTGGGGTTTAAGTCTCAAGCAATTAATTTTAACGAGCATAATTTTTATTCAAACAACTTGCGCCGCACTCAAGAATTAGATGCTCGTATCGATCGCAATGTCTTACAAGCAAGAGATGGACTGCTTAATTACTACGATCCACTCGTCAAAGACATTGCAGAAATAAAACAATTACAAACCGATTTACGGCAGATACCTAGTTTTGTCGATCGCCAGGGAAGAGAAGAATTAGGTGGAATGCTAAAAACATCAATGGAACTTTGGCAAGAAAAAGAGCTAACCGTGCAAAGATTCCAGTCTAACAATGCCATTTTAAGAAATTCCCTTACCTATTTTCCCATCGCGATCGCCGATTTGATGGCGAAAGATTTAACGTCCCCCCTTTTAGCAGATCGATTGAATTCTCTACTGCGAAACATTTTGCTGTTCCAAGTTTCTCCCGATACAGCTTTAGCCAACCAAATCAAGGGAGAAATTAGAGAAATTCTCTTAACTACCAACCAGAATAATCGCCAAGAAATAGAAATTGCGCTCGCACACGCCAGGAAAATTTTAAGACATCAAGTTCGGGTTAACGAGTTAGTCAAGGCGATCGTCACCTCTAATACTGCCAAACACAGCGAAAACATCAGTAAAACTTACGAGACTTACTATCAAAAAGCACTCGATAACACCAGTACCTATCGGCTTTGGTTTTATTTGCTCTCAACTCTTTTGCTGATGGGTGTGGCTAGTTGGATTATTCTCAGAATTAAAGCTTATGCTGCTGCTACCGAACAAGCAGAAGCCAAATATCGCAGTATTTTTGAAAACTCCGTCGCGGGTATTTTTCAGACAACTCCCGACGGTCGTTATTTGAGCGCTAATCCAAGATTGGCAGAAATTTTAGGCTATCGATCGGTCGAACAATTAATCGAGTCAACCGATCTCGATCGACTTTACACATTGCCAGAGCGAAAACAAGATTTTATTAATTCGATCGAAAAAAAAGGGGCGATTACAGATTTTGAATCTCAAGTTCATCGTCAAGATGGCACGATCGTCTGGGTTTCAATAAATGCCCGTCAGGTGTGCAATCGCAGTGGCAAATTGCTTTACTACGAAGGTACTGTTAGCGATATTAGCGATCGCAAACAGGCAGAAATAGCTCTCTCTGCTTCTGAAGCAGAACTAAAGTTACTGTTTGACGCAATGAGCGATACCGTTATCGTCTTCGATCGCTTTGGGCGCTATCTTAAATACATTCAAAATGAATCTGTAGTTTACAACCCCACCGTCAAACGTGTTGGTAAAACCGTAAACGAAGTTCTGCCCAAAGAAACAGCCAATCTTTTTACGAACGCGATCGAGCGCGCGATCGAAGCATACCAAGAATCAAAAAATTTCGCCGACCTCTTTCAAAATCATTCGCCTAACCATAGCAATATTAGCGTTGAATATTGTTTGCCGATTCAAGGTAGAAAAGTGTGGTTTAGTGCCAGTGTTTCTGCTCTATCAGAAGATACGGTGCTTTGGGTAGATCGTGATATCAGCGATCTCAAACAAGTAGAAGAAGCGCTCAGAGCGAGCGAGTCAAAGTTTGCCTCTGCCTTTCGTTCGAGTCCTTCTCCTCTAGCTATTACTACTGTACCAGATGGGCGTTTTATCGAAGTCAATGAAGGATTTTATGCTTTTAGTGAATATAGCCGTGCAGAAATAATCGGACACACCAGCACCCAGATCGATCTTTGGGCTAATCCACAAGAGCGATCGAAAATTATTGATACGCTAGAACAATCTGGCGCAGTACGCAATCGAGAAATAAACATTCGCACCAAAACAGGAAAAATTAAAACCATACTCTTTTCCACAGAAGCGATCGGACTCAATGGACAACCTTGTATTTTATGGGTTTGTAACGATATTACCGCTCGCAAGCGAGCAGAAGCAGCACTACTCCAAAGTGAAGAACGTTTCCGCCAGCTAGCAGAAAACATTCAAGCCGTATTTTGGATGAGCGATCCCGAACGCCATCGAATAATTTATGTCAGCCCCGCCTATGAAAGTATTTGGGGGCGCTCTTGTCATAGCTTGCTAGAACAACCTGATTCTTGGCGCGATGCCATACATCCAGACGATCGCGATCGCATGTTGACGGCTGTTTCTCAACAAATTCGAGGCAATTACGATCGAGAGTATCGCATTGTTCGTCCCGATGGAGAAATGCGCTGGATAAGAGATCGCGCTTTCCCCGTCTATAACGAAATCGGTCACGTTTATCGCATTGCTGGAATTGCTGAAGATATCAGCGATCGCAAGCAAAGAGAAGAACTGTTGCAAAATATTACTCTTGGTGTTTCTGCTGAGGGGGGAGAAGCTTTCTTTAAGTTACTAGTAAAATATCTCGCTAAAGCTTTGAATTTGGAATATGCATTTATTTGTGAGTTAGTTCAACCTGAATGCGCTCGTCTTACTACAGTTGCTGGTTATGGGGAAGGTCGTATTTTAGAAAATTTTGAATTTAGCATAGCAAATACTCCCTGTGAAAATGTTCTCGATCGAAAAATCTGCGTTTATCCCCATCACCTCCAGCAGCTATTTCCAAACAACACTACTTTGAAAAAAATGAGGGCGGAAAGCTACATCGGAGTGCCTTTGTTTGATTCTGCCGGTCGTCTTTTGGGATTGATTTGGGTTGTGAGTCGCAAGCCCTTGCAAGACACAAAATTAAAGTCGGAAACTCTAAAAATCTTTGCCGTTCGCGCTGGTTCGGAATTAGAGCGCCTCAAAGCCGAAGATTCTCTCAAGGTTGCTAAAGAAGCTGCTGAAGTTGCCAATCGTGCCAAAAGTCAATTTCTCTCGAATATGAGTCACGAATTACGGACTCCCCTCAATGTTATTTTGGGCTTTAGTCAGTTACTAACTCAGAAAGGTTCGTCCAATCCAGAGCAAAATGAATATTTCAACATTATCAATCGCAGTGGCGAACACCTATTAACCTTAATTAACGACGTTTTGGAAATGTCCAAGATCGAGGCTGGTAGAACTACGTTAAATAAAAATAACTTCGATCTCCACGGTTTATTAAATTGGCTCGAACAAATGTTTAGGTTAAAAGCGGAATCAAAAAAATTACAACTTATCTTCGATCCCGCCACTGACTTACCTCGATGCATACATACCGATGAAACAAAGCTGCGCCAAGTACTAGTAAATCTATTAAGTAACGCGATTAAATTTACTAAGACTGGTAGTGTTACTTTGCGTGCAGGATGCGATCGGCGATCGCGAGAAAATGACAAGCTAAATGCTGAGCGTTTACTATTTACAGTTGAAGATACAGGACAAGGTATTGCTCCTGAAGAAATAAATAAATTATTCGAACCTTTCGTACAAACTGAAACGGGACGTAATTCTCAAGAAGGAACTGGACTAGGTTTACCCATTTCTCAAAAATTTGTGCGTATGATGGGAGGAGATATTTCTCTCAAGAGTAAATTGGGAATTGGCTCGAGTTTTGAGTTCGATATTGAAGTCGATCTAGCTGCACCAGAGACAATACCAGTTCGATCGTCGAATCGTCAAATCGTTGGTTTAGAATCTGGGCAACCAAACTATCGCATTTTAATCGTCGAAGACAAACTAGAAAATCGTCGTCTTTTGCTTGAATTGCTCGTACCCGTCGGATTTGAAGTAAAAGAAGCAAATAATGGCATTGAGGCGATCGAACTCACTAAAACTTGGTCGCCCCAGTTAATTTTGATGGATATGCGAATGCCAGTACTCGATGGTTATGAAGCAACCAGACAAATTAAAGCCCGTGGCGATCGCTATCCTAAAATTATTGCTTTGACTGGCAGCGCTTTTGAAGAAGATCGCCAAACAGCCCTCTCAGCCGGTTGCGATGATTTTATTCGCAAACCATTTCGATCGGATAATCTTTTTGAAATAATGTCACAACAGCTTGGCATTCGCTATCGTTACGCTTCTGTAAGAGTTTCTGAAGATCGCCCCAACAACTTAAAAACTTTGCCCTCAGATCGATCGATGAGTCTCGACGAACTGAAAAAATCTTTATCTTCAATGCCTAAAGACTGGTTGGAGAAAGTACATAAAGCTGCTACGGAAGTTAACAGCAAACAAATTCTTAAAGCGATCGAGCAAATACCTCAATCCAACATGCAACTAATTAATGCTCTTACTAAATTAGTCGATGACTTTTGTTTTGAAGAAATTGTCACTATCAGTGACCTCTCCCGACGCTGATTGCAAGCTCTTGCGGCGCGGGCTTCCATACCTCGCAATATGGATTTCCTGGTTATTTCCTATTTCTAGGTTTTGCACCACTTATCTAGAATCCCCCCTTTTATTCCCCCCTTATTAAGGGGGGCTAGGGGGGATTCCCCGACAGAACGACGGGGCTTTTAAAGTGGCGAAGTAAATTCGCCACACAGCCCCTCATTAATCAGGCGTTTTCTTTCCGCACAGTCCATGCGTACAGCTTTCAAAATGTATCCTTTGTACGGCAAAACGGGGCTTATAAACGCTGGAAGTAAATTCCAGCGACAGCCCCTCCATTTTACGCAGATACCGAGTCTCCAACCGAAACTATTTCTTATCTGCAACTCCCTATGTTTGATTTTCAAGGTGCTTGCCAGTATTAGGTTTTTGTTTTCCGATGTTCGGTTACTGGCGACCCATTCATACGCTCAACCCTATTGTACAACTCCTGAAACCCTTACGGCGCGCCAAGGCAAATCTGAGGTAACCTCAGATTTGACGCGCTTTGCACTATAAAAGATTATGTGTCAAAATTGTAAACCAACAAACCCTGACTGGCGATTCATGAGGGGCTGTCGCCTGTGGTTTCCCAGGCGTTTAAAAGCCCCGTCCCGACACCGAATTCTTCGATTACGGTGCGGGGACTGTCTGAGCCAAGCAGCTAAATAGCAAATGAAAATTCGCGGCTGATTTCCCATCTTTTTCCATTGTGTGACAGCAAAGTTAATTTCGGCACGATAAATTCAAAATGTAGCTGTTGAAATTGAAATTCTTGCCAAGCTTTGTCAAAATTTTGTTTGCTCAAGTCTTTAAACCCAACTGTTAAATGAGGAGCAAAAGGGCGATTTTTAGAAGGTTGGTGAACGATATTTAAAGATATCTCCAGCTCATTCGTTAATTCTTGTTGCACTGCAATTAATTCTGGCTCTCTCAGCACGTTAATATAAATTACCCTCGGTTTGAAAGCACCAAAACCATCTAAAACCATGGGTATAGGCGATCGCGATCGAGCAAATTCTGACAATTTTTCTTCGAGAATTGGCAGTTGTTCGGGCTGCCATTGAAAAGGAGGTTGTAAGGTAATGTGAGGCGGCGATTTTAGTGCGTGAGTGCTACTGTAGACTTCGGCAAAGTGCTGTTTAACCCGATCGGCAAATTGCTGTACTTCTTCAGGAGGTAACAAGGCAATAAAAAATAATTGTTTGGGATTAATCACCTTTAATAAGCAAGTTTAATAATTTTGAATTTTGAATTTCTTATGCCTGTATTCGTCAAAATTGAAGAAGGAATTGTCGATAAAACTACCTTTGATAAATACGTACCCGCACACAAAGCATATGTCAAAGATTTAATTGCTAAAGGACATAAGGCACGTACTGGATATTGGGCAGAATTGGGAGGAGGAATGTTACTGTTTGAAGCCTCATGCTTGGAAGAAGCTAGAAAAATTGTCACTCAAGATCCTCTAATTAAAAATGGTTGCGTGAAATATAAGTTGCACGAATGGCGCGTCGTCGTCGAGTGAACCTTAAATTTGAGGCATTTTTTCTAGATTGGGTTGTTTTTCTTGGCGATTGCGCCCTTGTTTTTCCTGTGCTGATTCGGGTTTGAGATCGGTCTGATTTTTCTGTTGTGGCAATTCTAGTTTGTCTGGGCGCTGGGGTATTTCCTTTAAGTTAAAATAATTCATTACAGCAACAACACCTATAGATACAAAAATACCAACTCCTAAACCAAAACCAAGCAATATCAAAAAAATACGTTTTAATTGCTGTTTGGTTTTGGCAAGATTTTCCACTGAAACATTCTCTAACTCTCGATCGCTTTCAATGTCTATTTCAGATGCTCTCAAATTATTTCCTAAATCATCAGACAAACCGTTGCGATCGAAATTATTGGGAAATTGATTCATTGTGATTAAGTAAACGTAAGATTGTATGTTATTATTAACTTAACTCGGACCCATGCGGTCTCAACGCCTAAACCTTGTCAGGCCCTGACGGGAGCAGCAACACGGGATGCTTGTGATAGGCGTGGTATCCGAGCCACCAGTATAGAAAAGAAATCGCTACAAAAAAAATACACAAGCGATCGAAAAATTATCGCTAACAATAATTAAGCAACCTCAAGCCGATTGTCAGAGTAGATAAATTCTCTAACATTTTAAGATGCCTAACTGTTAATTGGTAACTAGTTCCTCAATGTTAAATGCTAGTAATTAATTATTGACTAGCCATAATTATTGTTTCCCTCGTATCCTGATAGATAGATACATACATCATAATTGAATTTAAATTTAGATATGGCTGGTTTAGAAAATCTTGTCAAAAAAGCTTTTTATATGGGTGTTGGCATTGCTTCCTATGCTAACGAGAAAGCTGGTGAAACAATTGGCGAATTACGAATCCAAGGACAGAAGCTAGCAGAAGAGATGGTAAAACGCGGCGAAATGACTACAGATGAGGCGCGTAAATTTGTAGACGATCTCGTCAAGCAAGCGCAACAAGATGCAGTCAAACCATCCGATGAAGACGATTCGCAACCTAAAGAACCCCGTCGTATTGAAATTCTTTCAGATGACGAAGAGACAAAGCAACCAGAGACAAAACAACCACAGACAAAGCAATCGGAAAAGCCCGAACATCTCGACGATCTGCGTCAGCAAGTACAATCTTTACAAGAAGAGTTACGTCGTCTCAAACGCGAATAGTTTTTGTCTATCTTCGGGCGCGATTGCGTTGCAATTGCGCTTGAAAAAGACTTCTTTTCTTAAAGCTAATCATCAATTTATTTAATTATTATGGAAGACTGGCAAAAAAACTTTTTCGCCGTCCTAGAAACTACTGCCGTCGAAATCGAACATTTTTTTCGGGATGTTAGCGAAGTTATTGAAGATGTTACAGAAGAAATTGGCGAAACGATTGAGATTATTAACGAACAACTTCAAGAGACGATCGATCGAGATTTCGATCGCCATATAAATGATTTTTTTGCTTCGATTCTCGATCTAGATCTTTCGATCGACACAGAAGATATGTTTTTTGATGGCATTATTGAAGAACAAGATTGGCCGATCGCTTCTAAACTAAAACCAAATTCAGAAAACCATCCAGCTTGTATTGGCTGTCATCACTATCATGGTCTAATGTATGGAGGAAATTTACTTGTGTGCGGCATGCATCCTTATGGTTGGGATGAAGAAAATTGTCCTGATTGGCAAGAGGAGCATCAGCGATCGTTGTAATTAGTTTTTTTAGTTTCCGATGCGATTATATTTTGTATTCTAGTGTAAATCTATATTTGCAAAAGTTAATAACAATACGATCGAGCCTAAAAATTTGTTTGGCTCGATTTTTTTATTCTTATTTAAGATTATTTAGTCAAAATCGTTGTTATCTTAGTAGCATACAAAACAAAAAACACTGTAGGGGAGTTATACCGCTGTGTCCCTTTACTACATATTAAAGGAGAGCGATGCCAAATATGTAGGCAGTGAATTGACAATGTACTTTTTAACGGTGTGGAGTTTCTGTCGCTTCCTCCACTTAACTACTATCGAAAGGAGATTAAACTCTCCATCAGAGCGGTTGTAGATAGGAGACGTTCTCGTACATTATTTTTTAACTTAACTTGTTAGGTAAATATTTGAGATTTGTTTTAGGCTAAAACTGAAAACTAACTCTGGATTAATAGGCGAATCCAGAGTATTTTAATGAGATAAAATTAGGCGAACAAAATGCTCGCCTTTAATGTTTTATATTTTTTTGTCTTATCGATCGAGCTAATTTATTCTCGATCCGATTGGTAAATTTCTCCTTCAAAAGGTTGTACGCCAATGATAGGATATTCATCGTCATTGGGTCCAAAAATTCTCACAAAACCTTCTGTAATATATCTGGTAAAGTAGTCTAAAAATCGGCTAATATGTACCATGATTGCACCTCTACATATGGACGAAATTGAAGGTTAATCACACCACTATAAAACTTCTATCTTTATTATGATTCTTTGCTAAGAATAAAGCAAAGATTGTAGAAAAAATTATATATTTTTTAATAAATATTAATCGATGAAATTTAGTTAATTAAAGCTTGTTTAGCTTATCTCGAGCCGATCGCAACAATTGTTGTGCTTTAGGATAAACAGTAGTTTTCGATTGAATGGTTTCGATCGCGATCGATAATTCTTCGTATTCTGGCGATTTTTCGATTTCGTTGTTGAGAATTATTCGATCGCAAACTGCCCGACAGCAGCAACAATAATATTTGTTCGATCGCTACCAACTAGTAAACCAGATAGTTGTTAAAAGTCTCTTTGAATGACATTGAGCTTTGTTTGTGCCGTTATTGTTGACAAAAGTTTACCCTTTCTAGGTAAATTATGGTAAAATAAACCATAATTAAATAATTAAGTCCCATGTATGACTGAAGTAGATCGAGAACTTTTCCCTTGTACTGACGATTGCAGCCTTCTTACCGATCTCTATCAACTGACGATGGCAGCTTGCTATGTTGGCGAAGGTATGCACGAAAGTCAAGCGAGTTTTGAATTATTTGTCCGTCGCTTGCCCGATCGCTTTGGTTATTTAATCGCGATGGGATTGCAACAAGCATTGTCATATTTAGAGAAACTGCACTTCACCGATCGCCAAATCGAGGCTTTACAAGCAACAGGTATATTTGAAAATGTACCAGCTAAATTTTGGTCGATATTGCGATCGGGCAAATTTACAGGAGACGTTTGGGCTGTTGCGGAAGGAGAGGCAATTTTTGCCAACGAACCGATTTTAAGAATTGAAGCCCCTCTATGGCAAGCACAGCTAGTCGAAACTTATTTACTCAATACAATTAACTATCAAACCTTAATTGCCACTAAAGCCGCACGTCTTAGGGATGTGGCGGGAGAAGGCACAAAAATTCTAGAATTTGGTACTAGAAGGGCATTTTCTCCTCAAGGTGCGGTATGGGCGGCGAGGGCAGCTTTGGCAGGGGGTTTAGACAGTACTTCTAATGTTTTAGCTGCCCTGAAACTAGGAAAAAAACCAAGCGGAACAATGGCACATGCATTAATTATGGCAATTAAAGCTACTTCAGGCAATGAAGATGAGGCATTTGCTGCTTTTAGTCGTTATTTTCCTGGTGCATCTTTATTAATCGATACCTATGACACTGTAGCGGCGGCTGAACGTTTGGCAGAAAAAGTCAAATCTGGGAAAATGGAAGTAGCTGGAGTGCGTCTCGATTCTGGCGATTTAATTGAATTATCGCAAAAAGTAAGAACTTTTCTTCCCGATACGAATATTTTTGCCAGTGGCGATTTAGACGAATGGGCAATTAGAGATTTAAAAAAAGCTGGTGCGGCGATCGATGGTTATGGAGTCGGAACAAAATTGGTAACGGGTACGCCAGTTAATGGCGTATATAAGTTAGTAGAAATCGATAATATTCCTACTGTAAAACTTTCTAGTAGTAAAAGAACATATCCAGGTCGCAAACAAATTTTTAGACGATACAGTAATGGTATTGTCGATCGCGATTGCCTGGGTTTAGCAGATGAAAAACCTTTAGCTAACGAACAACCTTTATTGCAATTGGTAATGAAGGAGGG
>JBOFLQ010000047.1:0-61153 GCA_051657945.1 Xenococcaceae cyanobacterium
TATCGATAAGCTGCGATCGCTACGGAAAAAACTATTGCGATAACAGAAAAGTTTTGATAGCGAAGTCATAACGACTCCAATCTAGACTGTTAACTTCTAATTGAGATTCTTTTTGTTGGAATTTGTTTATCGATAAGCTGCGATCGCTCGAACTTCTGTATGAAGGCGTTGTATTTGAAACACAACAATAAAAAACGATCGCCCTATTGCATCGACACAACAAAAGCGATCGCCAACAAATGTGTTTGAATAAAATTCCTAGGTAATGCTGAAAACCAACACAAAACCCAATACTGCACCAAAAATAATCAGTGCATAAAATTGAGCGCGTCCGTTTTCAAGATACTTTAGACCTTCGCCACTAACTAGAGTTGCCAAACCAGTTAAGTTAACTGCGCCATCGACGACTCGATAGTCAACTTCCATAATTTGTCTGGCTAGACGACGACAGCCGCGCACGAAGGCGACATCATAAATTTCGTCGAAGTACCATTTATTGAGAGAGAACTTGTAAAGGGCTGGATATTTTTTGGCGATCGCGGCAGGATCGATTTTACCCATCATGTACATTAAGGAAGCCACGGTAATGCCAATTAAAGCAATTCCTACAGAACTACCAGCCATGATGTAAAATTCATTCCAATCAAAGCTAGTTGCTTGGTGTGCTACCGCTACAGCTTCGCCTGGGGCATGTACGAACTCTTCAAACCAGTTTTCCCATGGTTTACCAACCAAACCAATGCCCATAGAAGGAATAGCTAAAATCATCAAAGGCAAGGTCATAGTCCAAGGCGATTCGTGGGGAGAGTCGCTATGTCCGTGACTGTGGGTATCGTGTTCTGAAGATTCTAATTCTTTGACATCCATTGCGCCAGGGCCAAAAGCCATTTGGTTGCCAGATGCGGCTGCTTTTAACTCGTTGCGGATGGAAATGTCATTGCCTCTAAATTTGCCTTCAAAGGTTAGAAAATAGATTCTGAACATGTAGAAAGCAGTCAGTCCAGCAGTCGCCCAACCGATAAACCAAAGGGCTGGATTTGCTTGAAAAGCCAGTCCGAGAATCTCATCCTTCGACCAGAAACCAGCAAAAGGAGGAATACCGCAAATTGCCAAATTACCAATCAAAAAGGTGGTAGCAGTAATAGGCATATACTTACGCAAACCGCCCATCATTCGCATATCTTGCGCTAAAACTGCATCGTGACCGACTACTGCTTCCATGCCGTGAATCACAGAACCAGAACCAAGGAATAGCATAGCTTTAAAATAGGCATGAGTCATTAAGTGAAACAACCCAGCACTATAAGCACCAAATCCCATCGCCATTACCATGTAGCCTAATTGGGAAACAGTCGAATATGCTAAACCCTTTTTGATATCGTTTTGCGTCAGCGCGATCGATGCTCCCAAAAATGCCGTAAATGCTCCCGTCCAAGCTATTGTATTCATCGCTACGGGAATCGGCTCGAAGACTGGATACATTCTCGCAATCAAGAATACTCCAGCCGCTACCATGGTCGCCGCGTGAATCAACGCTGAGATGGGTGTAGGGCCTTCCATTGCGTCTGGAAGCCAGACATGAAGGGGAAACTGTGCTGACTTGGCAACTGGCCCTAGAAAGACCAAAATCGCAAACAGGGCTGCCAGCCACGATCCAATCATTCCTGAAGAGACAAGATCTTGCAGGCGATCGCCCATTTCGCCAAATTCAAAACTACCTGTCGCCCAATACAAGCCCAGCATACCCAGAAGTAAGCCAAAATCGCCTACTCTGTTGGTAACGAAAGCTTTTTGGGCGGCATCCGCAGCAGCTTTGCGATCGTACCAGAAACCAACCAGCAGGTAAGAACACATACCGACTAGTTCCCAGAAAATATAAACTTGCACCAAGTTGGGACTAACTACTAATCCCAACATAGAGGAACTAAAAATACTCAGATAAGCGTAAAATCTGACATAGCCAGGGTCATGCGCCATGTAACCATCGGTGTAGATCATCACCAAAAAAGCTACGGTGGTGACAATTACTAACATGACTGAGGTAAGATGGTCGATCGTGTAACCCATGTTCAGATGAAAATTACCTGCTGTCGCCCATTCGATCGTGCGAGTATATGCCTCATGTCCTTGGATCTGACTCCAAAGTATAGCGAAGGACATAACCATCGCCGCACCCAAAATGGAGACGATAAAGACAGCATTGATTTGTCTGAGGTTATTAGTTGTTTTGTTTAGAGAGATTAGCCCAATCCCGACTACCATAGCTCCTAACAGTGGTAGGAGGGGAATCAGCCAGGCATATTGATAAAGCGATTCCATTACTAATGCCCACTTAAAATTTCTTGACTATCTTGATGATTATCGCTATTCATTGTTACACATGGCATTCCTTAATGAATTGTTTAGACCTGTTGTTGATATTTGGAATACTTATCAATATCTAGCGATCGAGAATGTTGGTTGCAATCTCCTCAATCTCTATCGGTCATACTTAGGGTTACCACACCGAAGACTGAAATCCCTTTGAGAGAAAGTATTTTACTAGCTTCTCTGACAGTCGTTCCCTTTGTGTAGATATCATCTACTAGTAAAACTGGCGCGGTTGGATGGCGATGCTGAAAATCTTTGCCCAAATTCAAAGCACCTCGAAGATTATTTTCTCTTTCTACTGCATTCAAACCAAACATCGGTTTAGTATCGCGAATTCTTTTTAAACCATTTTTTTGTAGAGGATAGCCAGTCAACTGGCAAAAACCTCGAGCAATTAATTCTGCTTGATTAAAACCTCGCTCTTGCAAACGATTTTGATGCAAGGGAATGGGAACTACCGTCAGTTTTTTTACCCGTTTGCTTCGATCGCAAGTCAACCAAGCTTTTGCCATCCAAGTTCCCATCAATTCTCCCAAATCTGGATGAGATTCATATTTCATCGTTGCGATCGCTCGTTTTAATTGTCCTTTATAAACACCCCAAGCAAACAAAGGTAATTCTCCGTGCCAAGATTTATATGGATTATTTAATCGACAACTGTCTAATTGACGCTGACAGTAAGTGCAAATAATATTGCTAGCCGATCGCTGACACAGAGGACAGGTTGATTTGAGAAAGAGAGAGAGGAAGGTTTTCAGCATTAGGCTGGGGATTGAGGATTATTAGAGATCGTCAATTGTTTTGGTTGCGATCGCTGAATTTGTATTGAAGAAATTTGAGCGCCTTCGGCTTGTAAATCTTCAATATATCCAGATTGATGCGATCGCGCTTCTAATTGCGAATCAAAAGGGCCAAAATAATATACGCACTCAGGAGTACGTGTTACTAGTTCGATCCACCACTTGCTAGCATGTATAGAACGCAAATAAACCATAACTAGACAACCGATAACAAAATAAATCGAGAAGAAAGCGAAGCTCATCATATCTCACATTGCCAACTTTCTAATTATGTTAGAGCGATCGCCGAAACAATAAAGCTAAAAGTTTTACAGTTTAAGTTTTTTAACAACAAGCACAGAGTAATAAGCCATGAACAATGAACTCATGCCTATTGAGTAAAGATACCCTAGCGTAATATGTTAAATAAAGCTCATAAATAACACATTAAAACTCATGACAATTGCAAAGCCAAATAGCGAAAAAGTTCTTGAATCGATGAAGAATTTTGCCGAACAATATGCTAAAAGAACTGATACCTATTTCTGTGTCGATCTTTCGGTTACAGCCGTAGTTATTGAAGGTTTGGCAAGACATAAAGAGGAATTGGGCGCGCCTTTGTGTCCTTGTCGTCATTACGAAGACAAAGAAGCGGAAGTAAAAAATACTTTTTGGAATTGTCCTTGCGTACCAATGCGTGAACGCAAAGAATGTCACTGCATGTTATTTATTACACCTGATAACGAGTTTGCTGGCGAAGAACAAGATATCGGCATCGAAATCATTAAAGAAGTACGCGACAGTATGAATCCTTCGAAATAGCATGACACCACCAGCATTTTGGCAGGGAGTAAAGGAGTTTAATCAAGAACAGTTTTACGACTGTCACGATACGCTTGAGGCTCTTTGGATGGAATCTTCAGAGCCTCACAAACGTTTTTATCAAGGTATCCTACAAATAGCTGTCGCCTGCTATCATTTAGGCAATTTAAATTGGCGTGGTGCGGTTATTTTATTGGGGGAAGGAAGCAAAAAACTCAGCGAATATCAGCCTATTTATGAAGACATTGATGTTTCCCAATTATTTGATGAAAGCAGTCAACTTTTGAAAGCCCTGCAACAAATAGAACCCGAAACTATAGGTGAATTTGCCCTGCGGCTAAAACGGGCAAGCGATCTTCCGCAGTTCGATCGAAACCATCGCGATAATAGTTTTGGGTGCAAATTACCAAAAATTGTTAAAATCGTCGATTCTCCCGAGCGATCGGAATCATTCGACTAGTGTGTTGTTAAAAATTAAAACCCTGGCGAGGAAACTTAATCGGCATCGATCGAGTCACTTGAAACTGCTCTTTAAATATTGACGGCACTACGATCGCCCCAAGAATAAAGACTCACCACTATCGACGTAATCACCATGTTTTTCTCTTACATGCCTTCGCTCGGCAAAAGCGATTCCGATTGCGAAGGGGCTGATTGTCGAGAAAACCTCGGCAAATCGAAAGCCCCGTCATCGCGCAGGCAAAGCACTCGGCATTTCCAGAACTTATTATTAAGTTTAGCTTCTGTATCGGTTGCTTCTGCGATCGCGTTATTTTCCCCGTCTCTTTCCGCTCAAAATACACCTGTAAAAAACTCTGGACTGCAAATTAATTCTAAGAGAGTCGAAGCTAATTCGACAACGGGAATAGTGACTTTTATTGGCAATGTCCGCATGAATTATCCTGCCAGACAAATTCAAGGAACGGCGGCTCAAGCTCAATATTACAGCCGCGAACGCCGTCTGGTGCTTTCTGGTAATGTCTACGTACTTCAGGAAGGGAATAGCCTGCAAGCAGAAACTATGACCTATCTAATTGATGAAGGACATTTTACTGCTACACCCAAAGCCAATCAGCAGGTAGAATCAATTTATTTAATTCCCGAAAATCCCAATAATTCTAATTCAAGCTCAACTCCTCAAATACCCCAATTCGAGCCAACTTCGCCGAAAAAATAGTCGCTCCTTTCTTGTTTTTTTGTTTGATTTTTAACTAAAGAGATCGACAATAACTAACAATTAAAACGATCGAGATCGAGAAACCAATTGTGACTATTACTTTAGACAACATTCACAAGTTTTACGGTAAGCGATGTGTCGTCAATCGAGTTAACTTGAGAGTATCATCAGGCGAAATCGTTGGATTGTTAGGCCCAAACGGTGCTGGAAAAACTACTACTTTTTACATTGCTACCGGTTCGATCGCGCCCAATGAAGGAAAAGTTTGGCTGGGCGATCGAGATATCACCAATTTAAATCTTAACCAACGAGCGCATTTGGGAATTGGCTATCTGACTCAACAAGCAAGCATATTTCGCAATCTCAGCGTTCGCGAAAATATTCAACTCGTCCTCGAACAAACATTAGTACCCGTACCTGCCAGACCGTTAAAATTACAAAAGCTACTACAGGAATTTCGCTTGGAAAAGGTGGCAGATGTCAAAGGATCGCAAGTTTCTGGGGGAGAAAGAAGAAGAACCGAACTAGCTAGGGCTTTAGCAGTTGGTATGGATGGTCCCAAATTTTTGCTTTTAGATGAACCTTTTGCAGGAGTAGATCCGATCGCCGTCTCAGAAATTCAAAAATTAATCCTGCAACTACGCGATCGCCAAATCGGCATTTTAATTACCGACCATAACGTTCGCGAAACCTTACAAATTGTCGATCGCGCTTACATTATGCGCGACGGTCAAATTTTGGCTGCTGGTAACGCCGAAGAATTATATACCAACCCTTTAGTTCGTCAATATTATTTGGGTGATAATTTTCAAGTTTGATGTCTTATCGTTCAGTATTTAGCGTTCAGCTATGAAAATCGGCAAATTTTCTGATTTGAAAGTATCTATACCTGGCTTTTCTGTCATGGATCGCTACATTAGTGGCGAATTGATTTTACCGTTTCTATTTGGGATGGGATTATTTACCTCCTCGGTGCTGGCGATCGATACTTTGTTTGAATTGATACGTCAAGTCACAGAAGCGGGATTGCCATTAGGAATTGCTTTACAAGTTTTACTGTTGAAGCTGCCAGGGTTTATCGTCTTTGCTTTTCCCATGTCGATGTTACTAGCAAGTTTGATGACATATAGTCGTTTGACAGCAGATAGCGAAATTATTGCTTTACGAAGTATTGGCGTGAGCATTTATCGCATTATCGTTCCTGCTTTTCTACTTAGTCTTTTTGTGGTTAGTATCACTTTTTCTTTAAATAATTTTTTCGCTCCTACTGCTAATTATCAAGCAACTCTTACTCTAGAAAAAGCTTTAGATGGAAATAAACCTGCTTTTAGGAAAAACGATAATATTCTCTATCGCGAATACGATAAAGTTCGACAAACAGATGGCTCGAAGAAAACAATTATGAGTCGCCTGTTTTATGCTGAAGAATTTGATGGGGAACAAATGCTCGGTTTGACTATTCTCGATCGCTCTTCAGCAGGAGTCAATCGTATTATTACCTCGCGATCGGCAACTTGGAATATTGCCAAAAACACTTGGGATTTCTTTAACGGAACGATTTATCTGATTGCACCTGACGGTTCGTATCGCAATATTGTCCGTTTCAAACATCAACAATTAGCCTTACCAGAAGCACCGCTCGATCTGGCTAAAAAACCTAAATACGATGAGATGAATCTGTTGCAAGCTCAAGAATATTTGAAAATTCTTCAGTCGGGCGACGACGATAATAAGGAAATTCGTAAAGTTAGAGTACGCATTCAAGAAAAAATGGCACTTCCCTTTGTCTGCCTGGTTTTTGGATTGGCGGGAGCAGCTTTAGGAATGACTCCTCAAAACACGGGTAAAGCGACTGGTTTTGGTATTTGTATCATCTTAATTTTTTCCTATTATTTACTAGAATTTTTGACAACTTCGATGGGGATTTGGGGAGTTTTACCACCATTTCTTGCTGCTTGGCTTCCTAATTTTCTTGGTCTGGGAGCAGCTTTATTTTTGATAGCTAAAGCTGCAAGATAAGTCAAAAGTCAGAAGTCAAAAGGAGGCGGTCAAATGGTCGGTTTCCGAGGCGGCAAAATCTGAGGAAACCTCAGATTTGTTTAGCCGCCGTTCCGATTTGTTCACCCGCCGTTCAAAAGTAAAGCACGACCTATTGTAGGTAGTGCGAAGCCATCGGTGGAGGCTTCAGACTATTACTGAGTGCCGTAAAAGTCTGAAGTTTGAAGATGTAAATTTATCTCCAACAATCAAATTAGATAAAATAATTTATGTTAATTTGTAATCGATCCACATAAGTTTTCATTTTCGAGCTTTTGTTCCTCATTTTTTATTCATCATGACTTCTTTCAAGCCGTCTCGTAAATCTATTCGTTATTTAAAGGCAAGATTTAAACCTTTTAGTCGTCCTTTGTTTTGGAGTTCTTTAATCATATTGGGATTGGTTGGAGCTGCTATTTATCAGTATTGGCAGCATCCAGAATTGTTAGAAGGTAATTCAGGAACATCGATAGATATCAGTAAACAAAATAATTTCGATCCTCGCTCTTCTTTTTCTTCGGATGAATTAGCAGTTGGTGCGGATATCGATAACCTTCAATTACTATTTACAGAATTAGACAAACAACAAATTTTAACTCCAGCCACATCTTTAGAAGCAAATACAGGTAATGACAAACAACCTGACAGTGATTCGAGCAATCGATTTAAAGAACGACAAAAAATAGCTTCACAACTACCAAAATTTAATATAAATCGACAAGATTCTAGTTCTCAAACAAATGTAGAGCGAGAAAATTTACTATCAGAAAAAACAAATTTACGAGGATTTAGCTCACTCGTACAAAATTCCAATAATTTATCAAGATATAATTCTCCTTTTCAAAATAATTTTGCAGGAGGATTGTATCGTAGAGATAGCAATTTTAATCGCCAAAAAGGTTTGACAGCAAATTTTAATTCTTCTTTTACGAAAGCGAATATACAGCCAAATAATCTTGCTGAAAACTCAATATCGAACGATGCCAATATCGAGCAAATTCCCCAAACTCAAACTAATTTGGGAATGAGAACATTAAATAACAATCGCAATAACTATACCTCTCAACAACCGATCGCACCCGTTTCACCAACAGGTTTTTCTCAATCGACTCAAGTTAACGGTGCTTATCCCAATTATTCTCAAGGTATCTCTAATAATTCGGCACAGATAGCACCTCTTAATAATCCATATCAATACAATGGCACTCAATATCAAACTCAATCGATAGTAAATAGCACCTACAATCCTTATCAATATGGTGCTGGAAATTATGGCGCACCTGCTACAAACGGCGCGAGTATGCCTAATTATCAAACTAACTCAAATAATCCCTACAGCTTGAATAATTATCAAAATTACCAAGCACAACCAAATTTGCAAAATCAACCCGATTTTAATAGTTCTAGATTGCGATCGAGTTCTTTAAATCAAGTTGATTTTAATCGTTGAACCTCCTATCGCGAGGCGCGAGGGATTCCCATGCAATTACCCATTACCTATTTGTGAAAAAAGTGTTTGTCCGACGATCGCGATCGCTTGAGGCAAGATATGATGTTCTTGAACTTGAATGCGAGCATGGAGAGTTTCTGCGGTATCGTCTGGAAAGATAGGAACGGCAGCTTGCATGATAATCTTACCGCTATCGACATCTAAACTGGCATAATGCGCGGTGCAACCTGTAATTTTGACTCCTGCGGCTAAAGCTTGTTCGATCGCTCGAATTCCTTTAAAACTTGGCAATAAACTGGGATGAATATTGATAATGCGATCGGGAAATGCATCTAGTAAGACAGATGTAATAATTCGCATCCAACCAGCCATAACTATTAAATCGACTTGATTAAGTTGAAAGATTTCAATAATAGCGCGATCTAAATCTTCTCGTTGCTGATACAAACGATGATCTAGTAAAATCTCCGTGACATTCCATTTTTGGGCGCGCGATCGCACGGTAGCATTAGGATTGTTATAAACTACCACTTGAATTTGTGCATTAAGACGTTTTTCGTGAATTGCTTGAGCGATCGCCTCAAAATTAGTTCCGCTTCCCGAAGCCATAATTCCCAATTTTAAAGGCTTATCTAATTCTTTAATAGCATAATTGGGAGAGATTAAAACTCGATCGTTAACGATAATTGTTTCACTCATATAATTATTGATTCGATAAATATTTAGGTGTCAAAGAAATTAGAATCTCGTGAAGTATGATTATTAGCGCAGCGTAACCTTACAAAAGCTAAAGTTAGCAACCTAAGTTGCTGAAATGTTTTCTGCTATTAAATAAATTTTTTACTTTATGGAATCAATACCGACTTCTATAAGCACTGATTTACGCGCCTTAAAAATAGTATCTCTTTTTGCTGGTTGTGGTGGCTTAGACTTAGGATTTTCTCAAGCTGGTTTTCCGATTGTTTGGGCAAATGATTGCGATCGAGATGTCTGGCAGACTTATGAGTACAATCATCCAGATACATATTTAGATAGGCGGGATATTCGTCAAATAAAGTGTAATGAAATTCCTGATTGTTTTGGTATTATTGGCGGCCCTCCTTGTCAAAGTTGGAGTGAAGCGGGTACTCAAAAAGGAATTGATGACGATCGCGGTCAATTATTTTGGGAATATATCCGTATTTTAGAAAAAAAACAACCTTTGTTTTTTTTAGCAGAAAATGTTTCTGGAATGATGCATAAAAAACATCAGAATTCAATTAATAATATTGTTGCTGCTTTTAAAAAAGCTGGTTTTTTAGTAACTTTTAGTTTGCTTAATGCTTTAAATTACAATGTTCCTCAAGAAAGAAAGAGAGTTATTTTTGTTGGTTTTCGTAAAGATCTAAACTTTCAATTCGATTTTAATTCGATCGAGCGAAACAATCCTATTCCTAATTTAAAACAGGCAATTTGGGATTTGCGAGAATCTGCTTTACCTGCCCAAGAAAAAAGTAAAACTAATGGCGAAGATTGTTTCGTAACCAATCATGAATATTTAACAGGAGGTTTTTCAAGTATTTATATGTCTAGAAATAGAGTACGTTCTTGGAATGAGGCATCTTTTACTATTCAGGCTGGTGGTCGTCATGCACCTATTCATCCTCAAGCAAACAAAATGATTAATGTAGGCAAAGATAAATTCATTTTCGATCCTGATTCTCCCGATATATATCGTCGTCTATCCATACGAGAATGTGCAAGAATACAGACTTTTCCCGATGATTTTATTTTTGACTATCGAAATCTTAATTCTGGATACAAAATGATTGGTAATGCTGTTCCCGTTAATTTAGGTTTGGCTTTGGCAAACAGTATTAAAAAATATCTTTTCAATAAAAATATGAAGAAATCTAAAATAGCAGAAAATTTTCCCGAGCTTTTACAGCTTAGCTTGGAGCTAATCTAAAAATAAACTTACATGTTTTTATGGCAAATATTTTACGAGCGATCGAGCTAATTATTTCAAATCAAATACCTGACATTGTTAGATTTTATCGTAGTAAAAATAAAATTAATGCTGCTGGCGATGCATTAGAGTTATTTGTTAAAGATATTTTTGCTCAAACGCTAAACGAAGTTAATGAAGAGACAAAATCCGATCTTTACGAAAGAATATTTTCTTACTTTGGTAATGCTAATAATCCTCCAGATTTAATGTTATTACATGGAGATGCGATCGAAGTTAAGAAGCTAGAATCTGAAACATCACAAATTGCTCTTAATAGTTCTTATCCATCAGCAAAATTATATGCTGACAGTCCGATGATTACTAGAGCATGTCGAGAATGCGAACAGTGGTCGGAAAAGGATCTTATTTATGCTATTGGTTGTGTCAAACAGCAAAAATTAAGTTTACTTTGGCTAGTTTATGGTGATTGTTATGCAGCTAGCCGAGAAATTTATCAAAATATGAGAAATCAAATAATTAATGGAATTGCAGAAACTACTGGAGTTGAATTTAGTGTAACCAAAGAATTAGGTAGAGTTAATAAAGTAGATCCTTTAGGTATTACATCTTTAAGAATTAGAGGAATGTGGCAGATAGAACATCCACAAAAGGTTTATGAATATTTAAATTTAGAACCAAAACATCCAGAAAAAACTTTTAGATTATTCGTTCTTATGCGAGAAAGTAAATATTTATCTTTTTCTTCAGAAGAAAGACAACGACTGGAATCTTTAAATAATCCCAATCTTCAGATTGTAGATGTCAAAATTAAATCTCCAGATAATCCAGTCAAAAAAATTGCCGCAAAACTAATTAGTTATCAAATTTAGTAATAAACTTCTAATAATATTGTTTCGTGCCAAATAAACTTGTGGAAAGAAAAATAAATTGGGGATCTTGGCTCGATCGCGATCGCGTTGCTGCTTGGATATTTCTCGCACCCGCACTAACATTACTGGGTATCTTTTTATTCTGCCCGATCGCCTATTTATTCTATCTCAGCTTTACTAATGGTAGCTTTACCCCTAAAGGCGTTGAATGGGTTGGTTTGCGTAACTATTTGAGATTGTTTACAGACTCAGATTTTTGGCAAGTTATTGGCAACACGATTTACTTTACCGTCGCTACAGTTATTCCCACTTTAATTATTCCTTTGGGGTTGGCAGTATTATTAAATCGAGAGTTGCCTTTACGAGGATTATTTCGCGCCGCCTATTTTATTCCTTCAATTACTTCTCTAGTAGCTGTTGGTTTGGGTTTTCGCTGGCTATTCCAAACTGAAGGCCCGATTAACGATTTACTGCTTAAATTAAATATAGAACCTATTGCTTGGCTCAGTAGTACAATTTGGGCGATGCCAGTCATAATTTTACTGAGTAGTTGGAAACAATTAGGTTTTAATATGATTTTGTTTCTAGCGGGATTGCAAACAATTCCTCAATCTCGTTATGAAGCGGCTGAGTTAGATGGTGCGGATGGTTGGGCAAAATTTCGCTACATTACTCTACCAGGATTGCAACCGACTTTAGTTTTTGCTACCGTTACGACGGCAATTTTTACTCTACGGAGTTTCGAACAAGTTTATATTATTACTGGCGGTGGCCCTTTAAATTCTACTAATGTATTAGTTTATTACATTTACGAACAAGCTTTTTCTAATTTTGAATTTGGCTATGCGGCGGCGGCGGCAACAATTTTATTGGGAATTGCTTTTGTTTTCGTTTATCTACAATTGCGTGTTTGGGGAGAAGAAAATTAAATTTGAGTAGCAAAGAGTGGCTAAAACTTTTTACCGTTAACCTTGTTTGGCAAATTGTCGTTAGTGCGATCGCATACATTCCTTTTGCAGTACAAGCACAAGAAACGCAAACGCCAACAAACATAAATATCAGTCCAGAAATTATTGAAAACAGTCCCGTTTTGCAAAAATGGATCGAAGATATTCCCAACGTTGCTGAAGAAATTCGCCGCGATCCCAGTTTTCGCACTCGTTTAAAATTGGGTTACGCTCATTTTCCGTCCAGTAACGATGTGGGTGGTTTAAATATCGGCTTGGAAGATGTATTTTTGGGGCGTAGCGGCTTAACTTTCAGCGCCGACTATCAAACTTCTTTTAATGGCGATCGCGCCTCTGCTGGAGGCAATTTACATTATTATGTTTTACCTCTAGGAGGTTATTTTAATATTGCTCCTGTAGTCGGTTATCGTTATCTAGAAACTGATGATTATTTTACCGATGGCGTTAATATTGGTGCAAAAATTATTTTAGTTTTGTCTCGCGGTGGTGGGGCAGATCTTTCGATCGCTCAAAACTTCATTTCTCCTGGGGGTAATGAAGAAGTTGGAATTACTTCTTTTTCGGTTGGTTTTGCTTTAACCTCAACCCTCCGCCTTTCAACAGATCTCCAAAAACAAAATTCCAAATCCGCAAAAGATAGTTTGGTGGGAATAAATTTTGAGTGGATGCTTTGAATAGGGGCGCTTAGGCTAGGGAGTAATGAGTAATGAGTAATGAGTAATGAGTAATGAGTAATGAGTAATGAATTTTTTACGTCACGACGAATGACTTTGTCCGATGCCCAATGCCCAATGCCCATTGAATTATGTTATTATGAAATTGATAAGTTATAAGGGATAAGTATGTCTAGAATGTTGAAGCGGTGGGAGTCGCCGCGCCGTGAAGGGCGAAATGACAAAGGAAGAGGCGGTTCGGCAAGGGCAAGACAAATTAGAAAGCAGCAACAAATGCTCAAAAACAAATTAAAGAACACGCCAGAGCCAAACCCAGAAATCGACAAAAAACAAAAAGGGGAAGAGAATTTAAACTCTTCCCTCTTTTTTTTTGTAAACAACATCTTGGCAGAATCTTAAGAATCGATAGAAAATAAAAAGTAAAAAATATTATTTAGGTAAAGAACGCGATCGATTTTTTTCTTTAAGTTTCGATCGCTACCTTCGATCGAAAAACATTAAGTATTGTTCGCTATCTCAAACTCGATCAGTTATGAATCTTGCCGATACGATCGCTCACATTCAATCTCAGTTACAGCAAATTGAAATTCAAGAAGAAAACAATCAACGCGAACAAGCTGCCACAAATAGCAGAATAGAAGAATTAGAAGCCGAACTCAAGCAGCAATATCAACGACAAAGTGAACTCGATTCTGAAGCGCTAGAACTTTACCGAAACACAGAAGATTTAAAAAATAAATTGGAACGACTCAGGCGAATTTCTGGTCTTTCTTTGGAATTCAAACAGCTACAAAATGAATTTCAAGGCAATCAAGATTTACTGGAAACATTGTACGTATCTATTTTTGAATCTGCCGAAAGAAGCGAGAGAAATAAATATTTTCAAATCGACATTCAAGATTTGATCGACGATGATGATGTTAGCGATACTAATGACAAAACTAATGACCAATCTGTTTCAGATTTTGGCGATCGCAGTAATCCAGAACTAACAGTTGAAAATATTCGCGCCGCTTTATCCGATGCCGACAGAATTCATTATCAACTGAATGAATGGTATTGTGAAAAATTTGAAGTTCACAAAAATAGCTCGATCGACAATTTAACAGTCGGTTGGTATGCCGTCGCCTTCATCGCTTTTGGACGTACTTTATATCATAAACTAAGTCGCAAACACCATCCCGATCGCAATGGTTCGGATAGTGCTATGCAATTACTAAACACCGCCTGGGAAGTTTCGGAAGATTATCGCGCCAACACCTTAGAAGGATCGATTTAACTTTTAGAGTTATAAAATTGGTAATTTTACCTGAAAACAACTACCAGCATTAACCTTACTCGTAACAGTAATTTTTCCACCATGACTTTGGGCGATCGCCTGAGCGATCGGCAAGCCCAAACCAGTACCGCCTTCGCGACGAGAACGAGCCTTGTCCGCACGCCAAAAGCGATCGAAAATAGAAGTTAATTGATCCGTTGGTATGCCAATGCCAGTATCTTTAACGCTGACGATCGCCATACGATTTTGTTGAACTAAGCTAATTGCTACCGTACCGCCTTCAGGAGTGTATTGTATGGCATTTTGAATTAAATTAGAAAACAAACGAGTAATCTGCCCTTTATCTCCCAAAACCGAAGCATCTGTTAATAAATCCGCTTTAAGAGCTACACTTTTCTCATAGGCAAAAGGTTCGAGCAGAGTTATCAAATCCTGTAAAACTTTCTTTAAAGGAATGGCGTTAGACTCTCGAGGTGGAGTATAAACTGTATTGTCTTCGGTTCGCGCCAAGAATAATAAGTCTTGAATTAATTGACTCATCTGACTTGTGGCACTGGCGATCGCCGACATTTTTTTGACATCTTTAGCATGAATCCGTTCTGGATGGTTTTGCATTACATCCACAGATGCTTTAATAGCAGTTAGAGGGCCGCGCAATTCGTGGGAAGCATCGGCGGTAAACTGTTTGAGCTTTGCAAAACTCTTTTCAATAGGCTCGATCGATTTTTGCGTCAACCAATAGCCACCAACACCAATTAGCACTAAAGTCATTAAAGCGCCCATTACCAAAACCCATAACAGTTGATTTTGGCTGTTTTCTATTTCCGTAGTCGATTGAGAAGCGCGAATAAAACCGACGATCGACGGTTTTTTACCGGGATTCGAGCGATCGCGAATAAATACTGAAAGGGTATGGCTTCTAATTGAAACTTGTTTCGGTTGTTGGGCTAGCTTCCATGAACCTGGGATTGGCGATTCTTCTATTTTAATCGAGCCTTTTCTTGCCAAAAGCTGTCTTTTTTCATTAAACCATTCCAAACTTTGTTCGTCACGGTTAAAAAGATCTCGCCAAGGTACTTCGTTAACTTGGTCTAAATAATCACTCCCTTTAGTTTTAATATCATTCAAAGATGGGGCAGCCGCTTGAGCGAGAGTCGTCAATCTTTTGTCGAGTTGTCCGTAAAGACTGCGACTATAAAATATATACACGCCCGTACAAAAAACACTCAAAGTTGTTCCCATCACGAGAATGTAGGAGAAAAGTAGGCGATAGCGTAAATTGTGAAACATTGATGAAATGGTTAATTGTTCGTGGTTCATTGGGCAACGGGCATTGGGCATTGGGCATTGGGCATTGGGCAAACTCAAAAGTAATAAGTAATAAGTAATAAGTAAAAATTTGCTACGCGGCACACTTTCCCTAGCCCCTAGCCCCTAGCCCCTAGCCCCTAGCCCCTAGCCCCTAGCCCCTATCCCCTACTCCCTCATTCTGGTTGTTCTTTGAGACGATAACCCAATCCATATACAGTCTCGATTAAGTCGTGGGGTGCGCCTACGGATTCTAATTTTTGTCTCAAACCTCGAATATGGGCTTTAACTGTAGCTTCTTCTGGAACTTGTTCGAAAGGCCAAAGATGTTCTAAAATTTGAGCGCGACTGAAAACACGACGACCGTTACGGAGGAAAAATTCTAGTAATTTGTACTCTTTAGGACTTAAACCGAGAATTTTATCTTGGTAAAATACTTCACAGGTACTGGGGTCTAAACGCAAATCGCCCCACTGTAAAATGGGGGGTAAAGCAGTACTACCGCGACGCAGAAGCGCGCGAATTCTAGCAGTCAGTTCTTCTAGTTCGAAAGGTTTGACCATATAATCATCTGCGCCCGCATCCAGTCCGACAACTTTGTCAGTAATCATGTCTCTTGCTGTCAACATTAAAATGGGAATCGAGCAACCTTTGGCTCGTAATTTTTGACAAAGAGCGATACCATCTAATTTTGGTAACATGACATCGAGCAGAATTAGATCGTAGGTAAAAACGTCCAAAAGTTCCCAGGCTTCTAAACCGTCGTAGGCAACTTCTACGGCATAATTACGATCGGCTAAATCTTCTGCGATCGCATCGCTAATGCGTTCGTCATCTTCTACAATTAAAATTTTCATCTAGAACTCCAACGAGGTTAGAAATCGCGCACGCAATAGACACGCGGAGGAAAATTGAGGTCAAGCGATTTTAATCCAGCTCTCGACCTTTATTTTCTCATAATGAACCATTTTTACTGCGTCTTACGTTTGAAGTTTTTCTCCAAACTAGGCACTCACCATCAAGTTTTTTACTCTTCTATTTCAATTAATTTAATTTTAGAAGATAAACCAGATTTAATTGAAATTTGCGCTCTGGCTATTTTAAATTGTTTTGCTAGTAATTGAATCAATTCTTGATTGGCTTTTCCATCAATTGGTGGAGATTTTAAGTGAATTATCCAAGTGCCTTCGTCGGAGCGAACAATTTTTTGTTGTTTGGAATTGGGTTTTACTTTTACTGATATTTTCACAATTAAAGTTTTATTATAGGTTTAAACAGGGTAGATAAGAGATTATTAAAAATATTAAGATTGTCATTTTTTTTGCCAATTTTAAATTAATGAACTTATTATATTATCTGTCTATAATTGGTTGCATGGTTGGTTGAGCCGACAACCAGACAACGAGGCATTGAAATGACCCAAACTCCCAATTCTGACAACGAAGAGATAAATTCAAGCGATCGATTAGGATTGGAGTCACCGCCAAAAAAACGCTGGTGGCGGCGGATCTTGATGGGCATGTCAGTTGTCTCTGTAATTGGGATCGGTGGGAGTTTTGCTTATGGGTGGTACTTTTTAGAAAATCAACTTTCGCCTTTAGTTGA
Source organism: Xenococcaceae cyanobacterium (assembly GCA_051657945.1). Classification (GTDB taxonomy): domain Bacteria; phylum Cyanobacteriota; class Cyanobacteriia; order Cyanobacteriales; family Xenococcaceae; genus CAZJTL01. Next base: position 17,290 of record JBOFLQ010000047.1, read on the forward strand.
AAGAGAACTGACTGATTATTTAAATCGTCCCATAAAAATCGGTGAATTTGAAGGTATAACTCCTGGCAAATTGCGTTTGGGTGCGAGTGAGATTCCTGCTACGGCGATCGATCCAGATCGAGTTAAGACAGAATCTGTTGAGGTTTCTTTTTCGATGGGAGAATTAATTTTTCAGCGTCATCTTAACTTGGATGTGCTTTTAATTAAGCCCAAGATACACATAGAACAGGATAAACGCAAAACTTGGGTATCTACCAAAATTGATTCGTCCTCGAACGCGAAAAAGCAAAAACCATTTATTGAAGTTGATGTTAAAACGATTCAATTTCAAGATGCCGATTTGGAATTGGTAGCGAGATCGCTACAAAAAACTCTCAATCCTCCCGTCAATTTTAAAGTTGACTCTGGTGTTGCTACTTTTTTAAAAAGAAATAAAACTGATGTAGTTGAATTTCAAGTTAATGGTAAGTCAGTTAAGGGCGGTAATATTAAGGTTAATGGGTTCGGATTTCCTAAAACTGATGACATCGAGCTAACAGTAGCAGGAAAACAGTTACAAGCTGTCGATATTGCCAATTTATTATCTTTGCCTTTAAAGTTTCAAGCGGGAACGATCGATGGTAATCTCAAAGTTAAATTACCTAAAAAAGCCGATCCTCTTATTAATGGAACGGCTACTTTAAATGAGGTTAATGCACGCATTGCTGAATTAACTCAACCTTTCAGCAACAGTAATGGCAAACTTATTTTTAAAGATACCGAAATTGGTTTCGATCGCTTAGAAACTTTTTTTGGTGATGTGGCGGGAACGATCGATGGAATTTTGGAGACGAGTAAGAAAAAAGGCTCTTATCAGCTTTCGATACAAACCAAACCTACTCAGATCGATCGAGTAATTAATACTTTAAAATTAGAAAAACCAGAAATTCCTCTCATAGGAAGTGTAAAATCGGCAATTCAAATTAGAGGTGCGCTAGAGAAACCGATCGTTGATTTCGATGTGGTTACTATTGGAAATAGTCGAATTGACAAAGTTGATTTTAAAAATATTCGAGCCGCTTTGCAACTGGCGGGAAACACTTTAGACGTTAGAGAATTTGAAGGGTTTCCACAAGTTGGTGGTAGATTTACAGGAAATGGCGCGATCGAGTTGAAAAATAGCAATGATTTGTTTTTTAACGTTCGTGCTATTAACGTTCCAGGTAATGCTTTAGCTAGAAGTTACAACACTACTCTACCAGTCAATGTCGGTTTGGTTTCTGGGCTGATTCCCTTAGTTGGCAAAACTGACAGTTTGAGTACTCTGCGCGCGATCGATGGACTGGCTAACTTTCCTCTCGGTGGCGGTACGGTGACGATCGACAAAATTCGCTACGCTTCGGGAAGTTGGCAAGCAAACATGCAAACTAACAATGTAAAAATGACTAGTTTGCCATTGGATAAAGAAGCAGCAACAACCATCGGTCAAGGATTTTTAGATGGTAAATTTAAGTTAGCTGGCAATAACAATTCTGTTAGTTTGGAGACTATTCGCGCTACGGGAATAGCTAACGTTAGAATTGCTTCTGGGACAGTCAGCACGAATAATCTACAGTTGAATCGAGGACTTTGGCGTAGCGATCTTCAAGCAACAGGACTGAAATTGAGACAGCTATTTCCAGACGTTCCCGTTGAGTTAAGCAATCCCATTAGCGGTAATTTTGCCCTCAACGGTACTACTGAAAATTTAGCACTTGATGGAATTAGCGGTACTGGTTTGGGACAAATTGCCGCATTGGGAGGAATAATTACTGCCAAAAATATTAAAATAATTAACGGCAAATATCAAGCAACAGTCATTCCCGATCGCCTGCGTTTGAAAGAGTTAGCAGATATCAATGGAGTGATGGGAGGAATATTAAAGGTTACTGGCAAATTGGATAATTTCGAACCCACTGCGATCGCTGCTACAGGTTCGGTTAATTTTAGTGAGGGAATTAATGTTCTCGATCGCCCTCTAAATGCACTGATTGACTGGAATGGCAAACGTCTTGTCGTAGATAAAGCTACAGCGACGGGATTTTTAGCCGACGGTTTTTTTGATGTCGATCGAACTTTTTTTAAAGATATCCCCGATAAATTAGTCGCCGTAAAAAACTGGCGTTTAAACGTTCGACAAGCAAGGGCGATCGATCTGCACAAACTTCCCCTCAATCTCCCGTCTGTTGTCGCAAAAACGCCTTATTCTGGTAATGTTGACTTTATCGGCATTCTCTCGGGAACGTTAAAAGAACCTGTCATTCGAGGCGATTTAGTTCTTAATAATTTCGCCGTCCAAGACATTCGCTTCGAACCAATGCTGAGAGGAACGGTAGAAATAGTTCCCAGCAAAGGTACGGATTTAGATCTAAAGGGAAATGAAGATCGTTTGCAGTTGGAGTTAGCTGCTGACAACCAACCCAGATCGTTTTTAATTAAAAAAGAAGAAACCGTCTTTAGTGGTACTCGTGCGGGTAACTTACTGAGAGTAGATACCAACAGCTTGCCGATCGCGTGGCTGAAAAATTTCGCCGTCAGTAACTTTGAAGTTCCCGAAACTATTGCCGCCCAAACTATTTCTGGGGATTTATCGAGTAATTTCACTTTCGATTTGAAAACGAAAAAAGTCGATGGTACTAATTTAATCATTAATCGACCGGTTTTCGGCAGAATTAAAGGAAATCTGTTTACTGGTAATTTTCAATATAACGATGGTTATTTTTCCCTGCAAAACGGAACATTGCAACAAGGAAATAGCGAATATCAAGTCAATGGCGAACTATGGCAAACCAAAATCGGACCCAAATTTAACGGTCGAGCTAAGATCGTACAAGGACAAGTACAAGACGTTTTAGAAGCTTTACAAATTTTTCAATTGTCCGATTTTGGGCAAGCTTTTGGCGATCGCAAATATAATACAGCCGCCGATTTATACACAAAAAATCTTTCCATTTGTTCTCCACCTTATTGTCCTTTATTTGCGACAGGCATTCGGGAGACATCGATTGCCAATCAATTGCGCCGCATCTCGGAAGTTAGCGCGCTGTTGCGGATGGAGAGAAAGAAACGCCAAAATGCTTCTTTTTTACCAGAATTGAGCGATCTTAACGGAAACTTCGACGGAACTATTACTGTTGAGGGTTCGACAGCAAAAGGAGTAACAGCAGATTTTCAATTTGAAGGCAAAGATTGGCAATGGGGTGCTTTAACTGCGGATCGATTTTTAGCAGCAGGAAACTTTCAAAATGGTATTCTTACCTTGTTACCAATTAGCGTCAAAACCGATCGCAGTTTGGTAACTTTTTCAGGCAGTTTTGGCGGCGAAACTCAATCGGGACAATTGCGATTTGTCGATCTTCCCGTCGAATCCTTGCAAAAACTGGTAAAATTGCCTCCAGAAATTGGTCTGGGTGGTCGAATCAACGGAACGGCTACCCTGTCGGGATCTCAAGAAACTCCTCAAGCTAAAGGGGAAATTGTCGTAGACGATGCGAGGATTAATCAAACTTCAATTCAATCGACTCAAGGCAGCTTTAGTTATAATAACTCTCGTTTCGAATTTTTTGCCAGTAGCGTTGTCGCCGAAAATGCAGAACCGCTAACCATTACAGGTAGTCTTCCCTACAAATTTACCGCATCGGCGATCGAACCCGATAGCAACGAACTCAACCTCAATCTGAATATTAAAAATGAAGGATTTAAGTTATTAAATATTTTGAGTAAGGGAGAAGTGCGTTGGTTAAGCGGTCAAGGCGATGTTACTCTAGATATTTCTGGCATTTTCGATCCCCAACGAAACCTCCCTACAAACTTGCGCGCCCAAGGTATAGCTACAATTGCCGATGCGACGATCGAGGCACGTACTCTACCCAAAGCACCGCTAACTCAAGTTAATGGCAATATTTTATTCGATCTCGATCGCATGCAAGTGGAAACTCTTCAGGGCAATTTTGGCGGCGGTCAAATTTCGGTAGCGGGAGATTTATCTTTAGGCAAACCAAATCAGCCAGAAAATCCTCTAACAGTAAATCTTAATAATTTGGCGATCGATTTAAAAGGATTGTATCAAGGTGGCGTTAAAGGACAATTACAAGTTACTGGTAGCGCTTTTCAACCAGATATTTCAGGAGATTTAAATTTATTCGACGGTACAATTTTATTGGGCGATACCAACGAAGTTAATAAAGTAGACCAAACCAACAACACTAACATCGATGGCATCACCGACGAAGGATTGGCAGCAGCTACCGAATTCAATCGCTTAAAAATCGAACTAGATAGAAATATTCAGATTATCAAACCGCCCATTCTCAATTTTATTGCTGAAGGCAGTCTGAATGTATCTGGAACTTTCAATCGACCTCTTCCAGAAGGAAAAATTAAACTCAAGCGCGGTCAGGTAAACATTTTTACCACCCAACTAAATTTAGATAGAAATGCCGAAAATACCGCCAGATTTAACAAACAACAAGGATTAGACCCCTATTTAGACGTAAGCTTGGCAGGATCGGCAGTGGAAACATCGCGTAGTTCACTTGCTGTCGATCCTTCATTAACTGAAATCAACGATATTCCTCTCTCCAATTTTGGTACGTTGCAAACAATTCGCATCTCTGCCAACGTTAAAGGACTTGCCAGTCAGCTTACAAACAATATCGATCTTTCTAGTAGCCCCCCGCGATCGCAAACCGAAATAATCTCATTGTTGGGAGGCAGTTTCGTCACTACTCTCGGTCGGGGAGACAGTACTTTAGGATTGGCTAACTTAGCAGGTTCGGCACTGTTTGGGACATTTAATACAGCGATTAGCGATGCCTTTGGCTTGAGTGAGTTTCGTTTATTCCCGACTCAACTAATTGATGATAGTAAGGAACGGGAGACAATTGTCGGCTTGGCGGCTGAAGCTAGTATCGACCTAACTAAAAAGTTTTCCGTATCCGTACTCAAGATTTTAAATACAGAAATTCCCGCCCAATATGGCTTGCGCTATCGTCTTGACGACAATTTTTTGTTGCGCGGTTCGAGTAATTTCGATAACGACAGTAGAGCAATTATTGAATACGAACAAAGATTTTAAATCAATCGACCATCTTCCATCTCAACAATTCGATCGGCAATGTCTAAAATACGGTTGTCGTGAGTCACCATTAAGATAGCAGTTCCCCGTTCCTTTGCCATTTTCTGCATTAATTGAATGACTTCTCTACCCGTCTTGCTGTCTAAAGAAGCTGTCGGTTCGTCGGCTAAGATCAATTTAGGATTGTTGACTAAAGCACGCGCGATCGCAACCCTTTGCTTTTGTCCTCCTGAAAGCTGTTGGGGATAAGAGTTTAGATAATCTCCTAATTGTACCAGAGCGAGCATTGCTTCTGCTTTAGAGCGTGCATCTTGGTGGGAGATTTTTTTGTCTAACTCTAGAGGCATTTGCACGTTTTGTCGGGCTGTGAGGAATTCCAATAAGTTATGACCTTGAAAGATATAACCGATATGGCGACGCACTTGCAGGAGAGAACCTTGTTTGGCAAAAGCAAGTTCCTGTCCGAGAACTTTAAGACTTCCCGATCGCACAGATCGCAAAGCACCAGTTAAAGTTAATAGGGTTGTTTTTCCTGCCCCCGATGGCCCTGTCAAAAGAACAATTTCCTGTGGTTCTATTTTCAGGTTAATGTCAAATAAAATTTGTCTGCGTAATGAATTTTTGCCAAAGTAATAATCGAGATGTTCGATTTTGAGAACGTATTCTCGATCGCTCGATCGAGCAAGTTTCATCGGGTCGTGTTCGTCGCTTGTTATCGAGTGCATTCAGCCTCCGTTTCGCACTTACCAACTAACATTTATCTGTCCGCTACCCCAATTAACATAAGTACTACCGAAAGGATCGACCCTGACATCTACTCCTCCAGCATTAACATTCGTACCACCAACCAAATCGAAGCCAACATCTACACTACCGCTACCCCAGTTAACTCTCGTTCCACCAGCGATCGGATCGACATTAACATCGGTAAACGGGCTTTCAACAATAGTTTGACCAGTGTTGGGATCGGCTAGAACATTTATTTTTCCGCTACCCCAATCGATCGAAGCAATATTGGTCGAGCGATCGTATAAAATATCGGCAGAACCGCTGCCCCAATTTACATTAGTCGAACCAGTAATCGGATCTGTCTTCACATTTGCCAGTCCGCTATTAACTTTAGTTGCACCGGTTAAAGGATCGACGTTAACTTTTACTCTTCCGTTATTAAAATTTAGGTTGAATGTATTTTTCATTTTTTTACCCTCTATCTATTGTTTATTTGGCAATGCAAAAGTAAAAATTTCGATTAGACTAAAAGTTTTAAACAATTCAAAATCTAAAAATTAGCTAGAAAATATCAGCCGGATCTGCGGAACGTAACTTTTGGATGGCTAGAATTCCAGACACAGAACACATTGACAATACTGTAGCGAGTACTAATAGTTGTTTATCGAGTGTCATTGCGATGGGAAGACCAGTAGCATTTTGAGTTAAGTCATACATGCCAAAGGCAACGAGCAATCCTGGTATATAACCTAAAATTGCCAAGACGAGCGCTTGTTGGAATACCGCAGTTAATAAATATTTATTGCTAAAACCAATCGCTTTGAGAGTTGCATACTCAACTATATGGCTGGAGATATTGCTGTAGAGAATTTGATAAGAAATACCAACCCCAACAATAAAACCCATACTTACCATTAGTTGAAAAACAAAACCAACCGGAGTTCTGACATTCCAATATTGTTTTTCAAAATCAATAAATTCTTGACGGGTAAAAATTTCGACATCGTTGGGCAAGCTAGCTATCAATTGTTGCTGGGTTTTTTTTAGGTCAGAACCCGGTTTAAGAGTAATCAAACCTAAATCGATTTCGTCTGCTTGGCGATCTGAAAAAGTACGCAGCAAAGTCGAACTATTAGTAATGATATTGCCATCAACTCCAAAAGAAGGGCCGATACTAAACAAGCCTTCAATTACAAATCTTTTAGCAGTAATTATTTCATTGTAGGGTGATATTTCCAACGTTACATCTTTTTCTCGATCGAATTGCTCGGCGATCGGCCCAAATTCTGGACGAGATTTGCGATCGAATAATGCTGCATCGGGTAATTTTAATTTATCTAGATTTTTCTCGACTTCTGACAAGTTAAAAGTTGGTGCGTTTGGGTCAATGCCAAACAAAAATATTGGAGATTTCTGACCGTTTTTGATGTTTTTTAATTTGCCGAATTGGAAATAAATAGGACTGACAGATTCTACCGAATCGAGTGCTAGGGTTTGATAAAGACGATTTCGAGGAAAACTTTGTTGAGAAGTCAAAGATCTGTATTGAGAACTAATCGTAAACAAGTCTCCTCGTAAAATTCGATGCACTGTTACAGCACTAGAAAACAGGGCATCCTGAAAACCCAGTTGCATAAATAAAAGAACCACAACAAAAGCAATACCCGCCAAAGTTGCTACAAAGCGAACTCGATGGTGGATTAGTTGTAGCCAAGCTAGGGGAATGACGAGAATCATGGGGTGCAGGGGGAGTAACAAACAACAAACAACCAACAACTAATGGCCAATGACCAATGAACCATGAACAATGAACTTACTGAAGAATCACTGTTTGTACTTGTAAGTTGCTAAGGTTAGTGACTTGCCTACTGCTAGCTGGATCGAGGCCGATTTTTACTTCTACAATCCTATTGTCAGTTAGTTTGAGGGGATTGTCGTCAAAAGCGTCTTGTTGGTCTACTTGCATACCAATCTGTTTGACTTTTCCATGTAATTTACCAGGAAAAGCATCACTGGTGACGATTGCTTTTTGACCGACGCGCACTTGTTTGATGTCTGTTTCGTAGACTTGGGCAACTGCGTACATTTGTTCTGTTTGACCGAGATCGGCAATTCCTTTAGTGTCAACTACTTCTCCAGGGCGAACGCGAACTTTTAAAACTTTACCGTCAACAGGCGCTCTAATCTGGGTTAAATCGAGGTCGGCTTGGGCTTGACGAACGGCTGCAATTTCGCTGTTGAGTTCCGCTTCTGCTCTCCTTACATCTACCATGCGAACTTCAGAGATACTATTAAGAGTAGCTTTCGCCTCTTGACGTTCGATTTCTAATCGAGCGATCGCGTAGGTCAGTTCGGCTTTAGCTTGATTTAGTTGTTCTCTAGCAGTTTTCGCTCGCAAGTTTCGTTGGTCTGCTGTAGATGCAGAAGTAGCGCCCGATTCGTATAGAGATTGATGGCGTTTGGCTTCTAAATCGGCATTGGCCAATTCTGCTTCGAGACGAGAAATTGCTAATCGGCGCGTCGCTATTTCTCCTTGCAGTTGTGTTTCTAAGCGACTGACTTTCTCTTGTTGCGCTTGGATATCTCCTGGTTTTGCTCCCGCTTTGACGGTGGCTAGACGTGCTTTGGCAATCTCGACATCTGCCTTAGCTTTATTCAAGGCAGCCAACCGACGGTCGTAACTATCAAGAACGGCGATCGTCTGTCCTTTTTTGACGCGATCGCCTCCTTTTACTTTGACTTCTCCGATCCTAGTACCTTCTAGGGAAACAGGAGCAGACAAACGAATTATTTCTCCTTCGGGTTCTAATCTACCTAGAGCAGAAACAGCGCTGAAGACAGGCTCTGTCTTTTGCGAAATTGGTTCGGGAATTTTAGTAGTGGAACGAACTCTAAGCAGATTAAACAGATAACTTCCTCCGTTAATAACAGCCAAGGCGACTGTAAAGGAAATAACCCATTGCCCGATCGGGTTGGTAAATATGTGCGAGTTTTTCTCAACCATGATTTTATTTTAGAGATGTAAAATGCCTTCCGCCTAGTTCGATTTGTCCCCGTTCGCATCCAGATTTCAATCTTTCTATTAAATAATCCAGATCGGAGGCGATTATGTTACAACCGTGATCTGGCTCGATCGAACAGGCTAATTTTATTGTGTTGCCATAATTATTAGCTAATTGATAAATACTGAGAAAATTGAATATTCCTGATTCATAAGTTCCACAGGGAACGGAGGGATTACAAACTCCAGCAAAATATTCATTGGATTTAAACCACTTTAAGGAGGGATATCCATGGAAGTGAACCAGGGGCGCACCTTTCTCAATTAGTTTTGGAGCATATAAAGCGGCAGAAAGAGCGAGTCCCATAATGGCGTAAACATCGTAAGATGGTTTGATATCGACAGTTTTGACATCGATACCATCGGGAATTTGCAGCATCAACCCGCCTTTCAATCCAATTCTAAGAATGTCCTCTCCGAGATTTAGATTCGTTTTATTAGAACCAGAACGAGAACTAACCAGCCAGAGATCTGGGATTTGTTTAAAGACTTCGGCGTTGCCAATTTTAGTTTTGATATACCACCGACCGATGTCGTTTTGACGAATGTCGCGACTACTAAATCCAGGTACGGGCTGTAAACTATCCCATTCCCGTGCGGTAATTTCTGGTAGCCCAACGTATTGAGGAGGCTCTACGTAAGCTAAAAAACCATAGGAAACTCCATTTCTTCCCTCCATGAGAAGATTGACTATATCTCGCTGGGATTTACGCTTAATCACTTCGGCTATTTTAGAACCCGATGGAAATAATCCTGTTGCGTCCAAAGCTTTACCCAACTTCACCAGGTTGGCTGCATAATCGGACTGATAAGGATTGTACGTGCTAATCTCGAATCGGCTCATAGCAATGGGAGCGATCGGGACAAAAATCTTGGGAATCAAGGAGTTCAAGATGAAATCATCCAGCTCTTCTTTGGGGAAGACAGAGTCCGATAGATTCATGTTCAAGATAGAAATCTTCGACTTTGAAACTCCGATCGCGATCGCTGAAGAGGTTTTGACCAGTTTATTCAAGCCAAGTTTAATTTTCTGTTGATAGGGAAGTTGGGGATCGCTCAGTTGTCGATCTAATGGGGTGAGTGAAATTAACTGGGTATTGGTTGGGTCTTCAATCCGATGGGCTGTATTGTCCTGGGCCCAAGCAATCGTCTTGGCGATCGAGGAAACAGCTAATTTGCGATTCTTTACAACCAAGCGAGAATAGAGTTGATACAGCGTCTCGGCGACCTCAATTTTTAATTTTTCAAAAGAAGCAGGTTCTCGCTCGACATCGATTACGGCATTAATTCCAGCTTTCACAATTCTAGTCTTAAGGGTCTTTTTCCAAGGCAGAAAAGGAACTCTCAGGTTATATTCAAACTCTCTAGTCGCTTGTTGCCAAGGTAGAACGTTAACTTTATAGTGTTCTAATTTAGCTTTAAGCTCTTCTCGAAACTTCAGCACCTCTTCATCTCGATAGCCATCGGGTAAGGGTCGTAAGGTAACGGTCAGCTTTTGCGCCATTGCGCCCGATTCGATCGTTGGGGGCTTGTACTGTGACGCGGAATCGGCAAATCCTCCGATTAAACGACCAATTGTCTGTAAGCCAAGCTTTCCTTGTCCGTCAGGAATGTAGTCGCAGTTGTCGGAGTTATCTTTATTACTCAGAAATTCCAGGATTTCTTGCTTGCGAGCAGTTAAATCGGCTCGTAATTGAGGCGCGATCGCTCCTTTGGGAGATTGAATTTTGAGTTTGTCGCGCTCTACCCATAACTGGATGCCTTGTTGAGTAAGGTTGGTCAAAAGTTCTGAGGTGTTCATAGTTTTCTTATTTTTTAAATTATTAGGCTGCCAATGCACTTAAATTTTCTATTTGGCTGTTTTTAGAGCTTAAATCCTAGAAAAGAAGGCATATTGTGTAGAGACACGCGCCGATCGCGTCTGTACTTTAAATTTCTAAAATCTCGGATTCTGAATCTGTAAATTCTTCGGCTAAGCGTTCGGAAAGGGATTCAATCGTTGGATAATGCCAGAACAGAGTAGGAGCGGGTAAAAATCCCAGTAATTTTTCTCCTTCAGTTGCAATCATCATTGCTTGAGCTGAATCTAAGCCATAGCTATCAAAAGGTACTCGTTTATCTATTTCTTCGGTTTCAACTCCTAGCTGTTTGGAGAATTGCTCGACCAACCAATCTTGAATCGTATTTGCGCTTAAAGATTGCGGATCGTTCGAGTTATTAACAGAATCAATCATGAATGTACTTTCCTCAAACAGAAATAGGTTTAACAAGGTCATTATTCTCTAGCCATACAGCCGTTCGCGTCATCCCCTCATCGAGGTCAACATGCGGTTGATAGCCGAGAACGTGGCGAGCTTTGGCAATGGAATAGCTATGGGAACGAGAAATAAAATCAACAGTTTCAGGCAAAACCCCCAACTGCTTGCCGACAGTTTTGGCAATCGCTTTAACGGCGAAGGCAGGCATGGAATTAGGTTTAGGCTGTTCGGCGATTGTTGCTAGACGGGTATAAAATTCTTGCCAAGTGGTTTGGCATCCATCGCTGATATTAAAAGCTTCACCATAACTCTCTTTTTCGGCGGCGAGAAAAACTGCGTCGATGAGATTATCTACATAAACGTGATTAAAGATGCCGCGATCGCCATCAACTAAGAAAAATTGTTTTTTCTGCATCAATTCGAGAGGTTGAATAATCCAGCTTGAGGCTCCAGGGCCGTAAACATCACCCGCTCGAATTATGATGACTCCAAAATTGGGTGGGTCGTTATACTTTAATAGTTCTATTTCTGACTCGATCTTCGTCTGACAGAAAGGGTTATTTTCGCCTCGCAAAAGGCCTTCTTCGCCGATCTGGTCTGGAAATTTAAACCCATAAACCATTACGCTAGAAAGATGGATAAAGCTTTTCACACCTGCGTTTTTTGCCGCCTTAGCGATATTAATCGTTCCATCTACATTGACTTGACGAAAGTGTTCTATCGAACCGCCAGCATCGATAACAGATTCGGTATGAAAAACTATATCTATGTCTTGACAAGCTTCGGCTAATGTGTTGGTTTCGGTGGTACTGCCTATAACTACTGGTATTCCTAAGTCTTTTACTGCTTTAGCCCGTTCTGGTGAAGGTTCTAAGCCTCGCACTTTCATTCCTCGCGCGATCGCCATCTCGGCAGCACGCAGTCCGACAAAGTTACTAATTTCAGTAATAAGTAGGGTTTTCTCGTTTAGGTTCATAATATTTCTATTGCCTGTTCCCTGTTAACGGTACGCCTATTGCAAGAATGCCTATTGCCTGTCCGGGTGTCCGAGTGTCCCCGATCGCACTTACTACTCATGCAAGCGGCGTTGGACGATATCGATCGAAATAGGTTGGTATTTGTAGTCCTTGAATTTTTAGATTTTGAATTCTATATAAATAAGCCGCTCCAGTCATCATGTGATGAGCCACATCGACAACACGGCGATTTTCAGGCTCTGCCAAATAAGATCCCTTCACCCAACTGTTAAAAGCTCCCATTGCTGGCCCACACCAGATTTGATAATCCATTTCTCTTCCTTTTTCTCCAGTATTCGACCAACGGGACGACAAGCCTAAATACCAGCGAAAAATTAAGGCCATTTTTCGTTTGGGGTTATCTGCGGCTTTAGCAATTTGACTGGGATCCCGTTTGCTAAAAAACGCTACAGTATCTTCCCAAACTTCATCCAAACTTCTTCTAAAAATTTGTTTTTCTAACTTGATTCGTTCTTGAAGTGGAATTTCTTGGATCGAGTTGTAGTTTCTATAGACTTCGTAGAGTTTTTGAGCGCGAGGCGCAAACATAGTGCCGCGTTTGAGTACTTGCAGTTTTACCCCCATTTCAAACATATCTGCCGCTGGGGCCATCATGACATCAGCCATCTCGGCTTGAGCTAGCAATTGCTTGGTATGGGGCGAAGCTGCCGCTTCAAGGCAAGATTGGTTAATCGAACCAGTCACTACATAAGCAGCGCCCATCATCAAAGCAGCTAGAGCAGATTGGGGCGTGCCAATTCCACCAGCAACTCCAATTCGCACTGGTTGTGGGTAGTTATACTTTTGCTGAATTTCATCTCTAAGGCTAACTATGGCAGGAAAAAGGCAGACCAGAGGACGATTATCGGTGTGTCCGCCAGAATCTGCTTCTACAGTAATATCGTCAGCCATTGGCACTTGCTCTGCTAGTTTGGCTTGGAATTCTGTAATCAGTCCGCGATCGACTAATTCTTTGAGGATTTTAGTCGGTGCTGGGTGGAGAAATTTCGTTGCTAATTCTTGGCGGGAAAGTTTGGCGATAATTTTGTGTGCGATCGTAATTCGATTTTCTCGATCGAGGTTGAGTCCGGCAGCGCGATAATAAACAAGATTGGGAGTTAAATCCAAAAAAGCAGAAGCTTCTATTGTTTTGACTTTATGTTTTAGATATAGATCCACCGCGCCTTGTTCTAAAGCTGGTTCGTTAGGACTGTGAATCAAATTAAAGGCATAAGGGCCACCTGGAAGAGCTTGTTGAATGCGGTTAATGGCTGATTCAATGCGAGCTGGGCTCAAACCGCCAGCACCAAAAGAACCTAAAATTCTTTCTCTCCCCAAAGCGATAACCAGTTCTTCACAAGCAATACCGCCAGCCATAGCACCAGTGGCATAGGCATATTTAACGCCGTGAAAAGCTTGAAAATTGCGATCGCCTAGCTCACTCGGTAGTAATGGTGGCAAAATTATTGCTGGATTGGCAGGCTCTACGTGAGTAACTCCAATCTGTCCTTCATTTTCGACAACGTAACAGAACTGCTCCAAATTTAATAGTTTTGTCTTGATGCTTGGTAAGTCAAAAGCAACAAGGTCGAGAAAATTTTTGCCGTCCGCGCGATTGCAGGGAGTGCAGGCTGAGCGATCGCGCTGGTGATGGTTGGGTGAATGAAGATCGTTATTGGGAACTGGAGGTGATAATTTAGTCACTTGAGATTACTCCTCTTCTAAAAGATCTATCGATTTTTTTCAGACAAGCAAATGCCAATGTTTTTTAGCATGGTAATTGTTTTGCCTTCGAACTCGATCGTCGCATTTGCCATAGCAAAAGGTTGAGGCGTTAAACCGATTTGTGTAACTTCGAGATGGTAGGTTAATTTGGCTTTAATTGGTTGAATCTGTCCGCGATAGCGACCAATTTGCGGTGAATTTTTAACTGGCTGAAATCTCGCGTCGTTGGTTTGAGTTTGTAGCCCGCAGTAGAGCATGTAAAATGCTAGGAGTTGGGTACAACCTTCAGTAAGTAAAGTTCCAGGCAAGCAATAATCGTCTTTAAAATGACAGTTAAAGTACCAGTGTTGTGGATCTAAAGTTTTTTCGGCTATGACAGAACCCAACCCCCAATTTCCGCCTTGGGAATCTATGGAAAGCACGCGATCGACCATGCGAATGGGTAATGGTGGCAGACATAGCGAAGTATTTTTGCCATTTTGTTCGTAATTGCTGCCAAAACAAGCGGCTAGCTCGCCAGCACCGAGATAGGCAAAATCTTCAGGTTCAAAAACTGACTTCGGACAAGATAACAAAGGTTGAAAATGTTGTGGTTGAATTTGCTCTTTTTGTCGTTCTCGATCGTTGGTAATAATTCCTTGTCCTCGTTCGAGTTCTTGCTGAGAAAAAAGACCTCCGCCACTTTCCATTTTCAAGAACATTCTCTCGCCGACAAAACATTCGTAGGTGAAAAAGAGTAGAAAAGTTTCGCCAAATCTGGAAAAGGAATTTATTCTTGTCCGACAGCGAAGAGTGTCGCCAATCCGAGGTAGATCTCCGAAAAAGGTAGTACTACCACCTAGATTGCGAAAAACCCTTTTACCTTTGGCTTCAAAATCGATTCCTAAATAACTGACTAAAAAAATACAGCTATGAGAGGCTTCCAAGGGAATTGCGATGGAAACTTGTCCGTCAAAAGCGTACCAGGCATCTTCGGGAATGTCGTATTCGGTTTCGATCGAGCAAGGTTCAAAGCAACCCTTGGAAGCATCTAATTTCGTAACTCGGCTGACAAAAAGAAAGGGAGGTAATGGCAGTCGAGCGCGTTTGGGATAAGAATCGATCGCAGCGTATTCCGACCCGAATACCCGCGCTATTTTACCTTCGGCAAATTCCAACAGTTCCTTTTCATCAAAAAGTACATGGGCGGGTTTGTGACGGGGAAGCACCAGCGAGAGATGCCGATCGGGAGGAGATATTTCCGATCGAGGTAACAAAGAGGAAGACTTAGTAGTATTGACTTGGCGATCGCTAAGATTCATCGTACTGTGGTGAAGTTCTCTAGATGAGGATGAAGCTAACTTGGCACGATTAAATGCAAGGGGTTGAAGTTCCTTGTTCGTCCCTCTAGTAGGAGGGGAGGCTGGGGGTGATGCTCGCTCGGATTCTTTGTTAAAGCTAGCATTGGCGATCGCTTTCTCTCGATCGGGTAGCATCGCCGAGCGTGCTTCAGTTAACTTTAACTTTTGCTGCTGGGCAACAGATTGGGATGCTTTTAAAGAACTTTCAGCCACAACTGGTATGACTGGAGGTGCAAACTTTTGCCGATTTTCTGCGGTTAAAATCTTGGATGCGATCGCTTCTTCGCCCAAATTTATAGTTGTTGTCAGAGATTTTTTCTTTGAAGAGGTTACTTCTAAATCGCAATATAGTGGCGACAAATCTAATGACACACCATGGCTAAATAATTGTGCCAAAGCTCTCAGCATCGAAGTCCGATCGTCTACACCGCGACTGTTGAGAGATAGTACGAGCTGCTCTTTTTGTTTGAGAGTTTCTCGAACCCAGCGGCAACAACTGTTACCCGCTCCTACCTCTATAAAAATACGAGCGCCATCATCATAAACTCGATCTATCAATCGAGGAAAATTTACTTGCTGACAAATCCCTCGCGCAATCTGGCTGGCGACATTCTGGGTGTCAATGGCTATGGGGACGCATTCGGCAGAAGAATAGAATTTGACCTGCGATCCATCTTGTGTAGGCAAGGTAAACAGTTTCGTCAATTCGCCCAACTCAGACAAAATCGGCTGACAGTGGATGGCAACACTAAAAGGTGCGGGGAAATAGCTACATCCCAACTTCTCGATGACTCTAATACAGCTTTTCGCATCGCCCGCGATCGCTACTTCTTCTGGAGTATTAATGTGAGTTATATAAACGCGATCTTCATTTTTGAGACAATCTCTTACCCGATTGACCCCACTCAAAAGTACATAACTACTCCAAAAATCTTGGCTAGTAGTTTCTTCTATAGGGGGCAATCCCCAATACTCCCGCACGGCATTTTTGGGACCGTCGATTCTAGTTTTGAACAGCGATGATGATTCGATATGCTCGGCCATCGAGTCGTCATCGTTCCAGATATCGAGCGCCACCATCATACTCACTTCGCCGAGACTATAACCAAATGCTGCTTGAGGTTGCACTTGAAAATAGTCTCGTAATATTTTTGTATAATACTGTGCGATAAAAGACCCAGACGCGAGCATGGTTTCTGAATTGTCCAGAAGTTTTGCCTCCAGTGCCTCTACCTGCCTTTTCGATAATTTTTGCAAGCTTCTTGGGTAAATCGCTTGACTCGATGTGTAGATTCGCCGTTGTCTCCCTTTAGTGGCAGGAAAGCTGGCAAGGTCATTAAATCCTTTGGGAAATAGATGACCGAGGCTGCTAGCCATGCCGAGGTAGGACGTAAAACCACCAGAGTAGACAAAAGCAATACCACCTCGTTTACCCAGCGGTTTGGCTGTAAAATAGCTTCCTAGTGGAGTTTTCCATTCTCCTCCTTGCGCGAAAGCGCGTTCGACACCAGTTAGGGCGCGCTGAATTTCTCGATCGAGTTCTTTTTTATTGCTACCAACAATTGCTAATGCATAATTAGCTCGATCGGCTCGTTCTTTCTCTTGAAAAGTTGCATAGGTTCGAGCAGCCGCTTTAGCAAGATCGTCACAATTCTCAATAATTTGCTTTAAGCTTTGAATCTGTGCCAACAAAGCCGAACGCTCTTGGGCAGCGATGGTAAATAGATAGAAAGGTTTCTGTTGTAGATATCGATTGCTACGCTCGATCTGAGTCGGATCTTCTGACAAAATCAGATGGGCATAGGTTCTGTCTATGCCCAAGCCATTAATGGCAGCAATTCTCTTAGTTGAGTCAACTCCTAAAAACCACGCTTGCGATGCAGTAGCCACGTAAAACGAACTATTTTCCCAACGCTCTGGGTGTTTGGGACTAGACCATTGGGGCGTAGGAGGAATATACTGTCGATACAAGCACAAAGCAGTTTTAATCAAGCTAGCCATCCCCGACGCAGCATAGGTATGACCGATATTTGCTTTGACGCTACCGATCGCACAGTTTAATTCGGAGCGATCGAGCTGATAGGCTTGGTGCAAACCTCCAATCTCTGCCTCGTCTTCGGGATCTACGCCACTGCCAAAAACTTCTAGATAACCGATTTGCTCTGGAGTAACACCTGCTTTTTGAAAAGCTTGTTGGCAAGCTCGCTTTACTGCTTCTGATTCTGGCGGCCGAGGTAAAACTTCTAATTTGTCCGAAGTGGATGTTGCTTGCACCAGACATATAGCATCAACGATCGCGTAAATTCTATCTCGGTCTTGTTTGGCTCGATCGAGACGCTTTAAGACTACAGCACCAGCACCTTCTCCCACCATCGGCCCATTGGCATTAACGTCATAACTGAGAGTTGGTATCCCAGTATTGACTTTTGCCGTTTGTTGCCGCAGCAAAACATTTTCTACACCACCACTCAAATCTACAGCCGCTACCACTACAGCATCGACTAAGTTTTCTTCAAGTAACATTCGAGCGACTTCTAGCGCTTTGTAGGTAGAATTTTCTTCGGCTGATAAAGTAAAACAAGGGCCAGAAAAATCCCATAAAGCAGAGATGCGACTGGCCATAATATTGCCGATAAAGCTCATCCCCCGATTAACCTGCATCGAGCTAATCAAACTATCTCTGGTTATCTGTTTGAGTTTGGCGATTTGTTCTGAAGATAGAGAAATTCCAGCCTGACTCAGGCTTTGCTCGATCTGCCAAGAAAAGAGATCGCTTCTAGTTCGTAGCTTATGAGAAGCAAGTTCCGTTCCCATAGCCACGATGGTAGCTACATTTGCCCCTTGTTTGAGATCGGCATCGGCGATCGCTGCATCAGCTATTTTAAGAGCTAATAGTTGTTGTGGGATGGGTCGATCGGATGTATTTGATGTTTCTGGCGGTATCTTGAAATGCAGGCAATCCATGCTAAAGTCTTTAATGTAAGCACCCAGGGGAGCTTCAGCGGGATCGAATCCATATTTTTCGAGTAATTGCTGTTGCCGTTCAATACCTTGCCAACGATTTTTGGGAAGGGGAATAAACGATTGCGACCCTTCGTAAATGCAGCGATCGAAAGCGTCCAAATTCTGACAAGAACCAAAAAAGGCATCCATCCCGACAATCGCCATTTTTGTTTCACCACGTCCCTCAAAACCTGACAGTTGCTTATTGCCTATTGCCTGTTGCCTATTCCCTATTGCCTGTTGCCTTGACTCATGCTCGTGACTTTCGAGAATTAAATGAGAATTAGTTCCACCAAAACCAAAAGCACTGACTGCTGCTCGTTTTCTTCCGTTTTGAGAGACCCAAGGGGTAACCGACCTAACTACATTTTCAGCAGCGATCGCTTCTGAGTTAGACGAACTTAGAGCTTGACTTACCTTAATTGTGGGTGGAATCAAACCATGAGTCATCCCGAGAATGACTTTAAGCAAACTGGGCATACCTGCCGCAGTCAATAAATGACCTAGATTAGATTTAACAGAACCGATCTTTGGCGATGCACCGTAGCGACCGAAAAATGTTTCCATGGAATTTAATTCGGTTCGATCGCCCAAAGGAGTACCAGTTCCATGACATTCTACATAATCAATGCTTTGAGGTTCGATTCCCGTCTCGGCATAGGCTCGCTCAAAAGCGAAAATTTGTCCTTTGGGATTGGGACTGAGAAAATGTTTGCCCCTACCATCATTCGATAACCCAGTACCGAGGATGGTAGCATAAATCTTATCTCCATCTCTTTGAGCATCGTCGTACCGTTTCAAAACTAACATTCCCGCTCCTTCGCCCGTTATCAATCCTGCCGATAATTCATCTAAGGGGCAGCTACTATTACCATTGTCGGGATATGCTTGAAACAAAGAAAAGGCGATGTGAGTCATGAGGGGGTCGGTACAACTCACCCCTCCTGCTAACATTAAATCGGTTTTACCAGAAACTAAATAATCGCAAGCGAGCTTTACAGAGTAAAGGGATGAGGCGCAAGCTGCATCGAGGGAAAAATTAATCCCAGACAAAGCTAAAGCGTCGGCAATGATTGCTGACGGATAGCCAGCCGTTAGGACATTGTGCCAGCAGAGATCGAGGGGCAATCTTCTGCCATCGAGCTGGAAATCTTGACGGTGCAAAAGTTCTCTCACTGCCGATTCGATCGCTTCTTGATAAATAGGAGCGATCTGATGATAAGAAAACCTTGTTGGCGAGGAGAGGTTACCCAGAATCACGCCACATTTTGCTAAAACGGCAAGATTGTCTAGATAACCACTATCTTGTAATGCCTGTTTGGCAACGTAGAGCGACCACTGATAAATATTATCTAAGCTTTTAAGAATTTCAGGAGCAATTCGATATCCAGTTGAGTCGAACTGAAAATTTTTAATAAATCCCCCTTGCTGGAAATAATATTTTCCTGTCTCTCCTGTGTTGCCTTTAACTGGATCGTAAAAAAGATTGGGATCGACTCCCATCTGCTCTTGGGTGGCTAGAGATATGGAATTTTTTTGTGCTAGTAAATTCTGCCAAAATTGTTCGGGGGTTTGGGCATCGGGGAACAGGCAAGCCAAGCCGATAACTGCTATCTTTTCCATCTCTCTCTATTTCCTCATTCTTATCTCCAATTACGGAGAGTGCAATTTTATTACCCTTTAAACAGATGATTTAATCGGCTACTGATATAACCTCTAACACCTGAAAGACGCATGTATACTTCTCTTTGTTCGTCATAGACCGTAGCACTAGCAATTACATGAGTTTCTGTTTTCAAATGTATTTCCAGAAAAACAAAAAATTTTTGGTTAAAGGAAATAGTTTTAAAGTGAGTAATTTGTTGAATTTCTAAAGGTAAAGTACTGGTTTGATACAGGTGTCTCAACCAAATTAAGATGCTTTGAATTGATACATCAGCAGCATAGGGATTAAAGTTTGTGACCTGAAATTGACCGCGATCCTTTGCTTCGATCTCAGGTAAAATGCATTGCATCGTCAGGGTATTGTCATTAATGTCTAAAACTGAATCTACTCCCTGAAAACTAGGCCCGTGAAAAAGGATCTTATTTTGATATAAGGACGAGCCATCTAAGATCGGATTCAAGCTGTTTTTGACTGAATTATATTGAGGTAAATCTGGAGTTTTTGACTGCAATTTTACTTGCGCGCTGTAATGAAAGCGAATTTTTCCTTGAGCTGTTTCGCTCCAAATTCTTACCTCAAATACTACTTCAGAGCCACTAGTTTTGCTTATTTCTCGGACATCGACAAAATATTCGTCTGCTTGAGTATTGTCGAAAACGATTCCTTTCAAAACTCTAAAGTTTTCTAAACTGAAAAATTGGTAACCTGGATAAAGCTGTTCGCAAGTAGAAATAATCCAAGCAGCGGCACAAGTGGCTGGTAAGACTGGATTGCCTCCGATCGCGTGGTCTTTCAAAAAAGGATTGGCTTCTAAACTGAGACGGCGACGGATGCGGTAACTGCGTAATTCGTCGTCTAGTTCTTCAGGTTGGGAAGTTAGAGGACTACCGATAACTACTTGGGCTGTTTCTTTGTTTTCGTTTCTCATCTCCTCAACTAACATTTGCGTACCGATTTCGATCGGAATAATTTCTATGTTTTTTTGGGCAAAAGCTTTTTTTAACTCTGGAGTAACCATACCGCTATCCCAAGGTCCCCAACCGATCGCTACGGTATGACAATCAGGATATTTTCGCTTGAGAAGATGAGCCGATTTATTGAGTATCTCATTGGCAAGTGCGTAATCTGATTGACCTGCACTACCAAAAAAACCCGCTACAGAAGAAAATAAGACCAAATAGTCTAGTTGACTGGCTGGGATACAACTTAGTAAGTTTTCTAATCCTTTTACCTTGGCGGCATAGACATTCTCAAAATCTCGCTCTGTTTTATTTTCTATCCATTTGTCTGCTATGTTGCCAGCGCCGTGGATAATACCAGAGATTTTACCCATGCGATCTACGGCGGCGGCTAGCTCTGTCTTTAGACTAAAAACATCGGTAACATCGATACTGAGATATTCTACCTGTCTACCCAAAGCTTTTAGACTGGTTAGCGTTTTATCGATTTCTCGACTAGAAGAAATTTTGTTGAAGACTTTCTGAACTTTAACTGGGGTTGGTTTTTCTCCCTCGTTTAAAAAGTGTTGCATAATCCGCTTTTTCAATTCGGCTTCGTCAAAACACTCTTTAGCCCAGACAGGCTCATCGCTCACAAGTTCCGAACGACCGAGTAAAATCCACCGACATGGATATTGCTGCGCCAGTCTCACAACGCATCGAGCAGTAATGCCTTTAGCACCGCCACTAACTACAAATACTGATGAAGAATCTATTCGGTTGTTTTTCATGATACTTTTGCGCCGTAAAACCGCCATCGACAACTGTTTGAATAAAACCAGTGCAAACCGCTTTTATTCAAATACTTGCTATCGCGTAGAATACGCCGCCGCTTTGTTAATACCGATTACGCCGTGCTTGCTGCCGACCGACTCGATCGGAAGATTCCGAAGCCATAAGTATGGACATATTAAGAAGGAGGTGTGGATAGAGAGGAGGCATCGCCATCTAAAACTTTGTAGCACACCCCTTGAGGTATTCGGTTTTTTTCGAACACAGCTTTGTTTGTGACTTGCATCTCGACCTCGAACTGCACAGATAGTCTCACCCAGTTACAAGAAAGACAAGGAAAATAAATCGCCCAGTATCCTTGCATTAAAACTTTGTAAACTGTGAAAATTTGAACTACCAGCGTTCGAGCTTTAAATAAAACAACTAAGCTTTTCGCGAAAAAATTTTTAGTAATTTTTGGCGATCGCTCTGTGACTTTCTCTGATTTATTGAGTTAAAATTTGCCAACCAAACTGACTTCTTTTCCGTACAAAAACTACAACAGCCAACGATCTAAGTTAGGCTTCATTGTTAAATACGTCATTTGGCTGAAGTTTATTTCCGTCAAGAAAGTAAGTTTAATTCTTGATTTTTTTGCCATAATACTTTTTAGTCTCCGTCTGTATTAACCTTTAAACCAGATACATTCGGTGATAGTCGCCTAAATGCAGTGTTCCTAGCACTGTTTTTAGGCGCATTTAATATTAATAATATAATAGCTTTCGTTAGTCGAACAAGTCTGTTATCTTTGTTACCTTAACCGTTTTTTAATCTTACTATTTTTTAGTTAATTATTATGTTAGCAAATATAAGGTCTGCACTGTTTTGAAAATAGTGCAGACCTCATATTTGTTCAGCTTATCGCCACGATCGGCTATTTTATTGTCGAGATCGAATATTGACGCTCGACTCACAATTACAAAGAAAATAGCAAATGTCGAGAAAAGACATATAATTTTAACCTGAAAAAATAGCTAAACAATTAAAGTTTTTCTACCGTTCAAACTATAACCAACTTCGCTCGTAATCCGATTGGGATCGTGCAGTTCGGCAAAAATCGCTCGAACTGAATGTTCGAGATCGAGTTCTGGATTCAGGTCGATCGCCCGACAAAAAACTTTTTTCCATTCTCGATCGAGCGTTTTCGTCAATCCAAACAAACCAGCACCAATCGGACTGTAATTTGTCGATCGTCCCAATCCAAACTCACCATCCAGACGCGTTACCGTCAAAAAACAACTAAATCCTTCAGTTGCCGATCGATTTAAAGATTGTTTTAAATGCTTGGCGACGAGAAACAGGTGTTTGACGATCGCCCGATCTGCTTCTGGAAAACAAAGATCGTTACTTCGATTGCTAGAAAATTGGGGATGTAGGTGAATCAAAGCAGCAATCGAACCATAAATTTTAGCAATCTTGGCTAACTGTTGTTGTAGATGTTCTTCGCTCATATTTTCGAGAACTAATCGATCGACACCTTCAGGTAAAGGGTATTGTTTGGCAACTAAAGATTGAGGAAAACTAAGTGTCACTACGTTCCAGCCCTTTTCTTTTAGCAATTTTGCCAAGTTTGGAGCGATCGGTGAGCCATCGTCAACTAACAAGCAAACATGGCGATCGCTCAGGGCAATTTCCAAAAAGTCAGGCTCTGGTAAAAATTGAAGCCTGACTCGATGGCGTTGAATCTTGCTATTTAGCTTAGACTGTGGAGAGCCAAGTCGATCGCTAAATTTTTTTTTTCAGTGGTTTGTTGTTGGAGATAGTCAATAATTTGACCGAGAGTACGAAGTTCGGAAAGATCTTCTGCTTTTGATTGAGGTGCTTCGGAGAATTTTTCTTGCATTGCTCCCAAAATCTCAACGCGTTTAATCGAATCAATTCCGAGATCGGCTTCCATATCCATATCTAGCTCTAACATTTCTGGTGGATAACCAGTTTTTTCGCCAACCACTTCTAAAAGAATTTGACTGACACCATTAAGATCGATCGATTCCGATTGAGTGGATGTTTCTTCGGTAAGTAGTTGGAATTGACCGTTAGTAATGCTTGCTTGAGAAATCTCTGTCAAGCCGTTTTGCAAAGAACTATCCGAGCCATTGTGAGAGCCATTGTGAGAGCCATTGTGAGAAACAGATCCGTCAAGGGAGTCGATTGTGTTATCTGTCTTCGATACTCGATCGCCGAGTGTAGATGAGTTTAATTCAGAGCGATCGACTGTCGTTGTCGCATTTATTGCGCGCATTTGCTCGACAATTTGACCGAGAGTACGCAGATCCCCTAGTTCTTCTGGCTTGGCTGAAGGTGAATTCGGGAATTTTTCTTGCATTGCTCCCAAAATCTCAACGCGTTTAATCGAATCAATTCCGAGATCGGCTTCCATATCCATATCCAGTTCTAACATTTCTGGCGGATAACCAGTCTTTTCACCTACTACATTTAGCAAAATTTGAATGAGGCGATCGACATCGACTGTATCGTTATCCGTGTTTGCGATTGCAGAGGGCGCTGGCGTTGCTATCGTTTTTTCAACTGGAGGATTATTGGCGATGGGAGTTACTTCTGGGGTGCTAACGACTGGATCTGGATTTGCAGTTACCGCTGGTTCGGTAATATTAGTTAAATTAGTTTGTTGGTCGGCTATTTTACCGTTTTCAAGAGTCGATCGCTCGACAAAATGATTATCTACCAGAAATTCTTCAGTTTTAAGGTGAGCGATCGCCTCATCTACAGGCACAAATTCAGATCGATAGCTATGCCCGTTCATTCCAAACGAAGCTAAATCTGGTGGCGCGATCGGCTCTTGTTTAGTCTCAGTAGTCTCAGTATGTCCATTGTTGTTTACTGAGTCCTGAGTTGTGTAGATACGTTTTGGCGAAACATTTTCATCCTGAGTTTTAACTTCTGACTCCTGTTGCGGTGCGATCGATGGCTTCGCAATAGCTACAGTCGATTGCGTCTCTACACTGACTCCTGACAACAGCAGTTTATACTTTTGTTGTGTCAGTTGAAATAGATTTTTAGCATACTCCGATTGATAATTTAAAGATTGTTGGTGAACCCGCAAAGTGTCGCTTTGATGTTCGTGGAATCGCATCATATTCCGCTCCAAGCTTTGCAGAATCGTCATAGTATTTTCTGCTTGTTCGGGAGTAGAATTACCATTGACGAATAAAGTATTCTGCTGCTGCATCAGTTGAAAAAAGATTTTGACATATTCCAACTGCTGATTCAAATATTGACCGTGAACGTGCAGAGTTTCCTGCTGGTGTCGATCGAACTGGGCGATACTGGATTCAATACTTTCTAAAGTGTTTTGGTAGTTCATTGCAGTTTGTGGCGTTTGCTGGGGATCGAGCGAGTCGCAATTAGTAGCTATTGTCTCAGTTGCAGCCTTTAGAGAAGGTAGAAGAGAATCCTCACAGTCAAGATTGCTCGATGCCGATCGCTCTGATGTCTGTTTATAGTGAGAAGGCGAAGGTAATGGCGAAGTAAATTCGCTCTCTCTCGAACTGTCGCCGTAGAAAACCTCCGATTTGATACCTTTACCTTCAGAGGCTTCGTGTTTAGCCTCCATGGAGGCTGTCATTTTAGGTAGCAATTCTGGCAAATGAGATGGTAGCTGGGTAGTATTCGCAGTTAACTTAAATAACTCTTGATTCTCCAAACCTTGTTTGAAAGTCAGTTTAGTTTTTTCCGAAACATAGTTAGACCCGTTTAAACGAAAATTCAAGTTAGCTTTTGTCTGAGTTTCTAATGTTTGGGTTTGTAGATGATAGGGATCGAAATCTATCATTGCCAAACCTGCTACTCGTAATTGAACGATCGCTTCGCGCAATTGACGATCGCTGTCTTTTTGACGGCTGCCATTCAAAGCTACGACCAAATGCGGGCGATCGCCAAGAATATCTTTAATCAAGTTAGTTAGAATATTCCTCGGTCCAATTTCCACGAAACAACGACCGCCTCTAGCATAGATCTTTTCAATTTGCTGCTGAAACTTGACTGGACTTTTAAGATGCAGTTTCAGGTTGTTGGCAATTGCATCAGGTTGAGGAGAATATAATTCTCCCGTCACATTGGTGTAAACAGGAATTTTTGGGCTTTTAAACTCGATCGAATCTACTGCCCGAGCAAAAGGTTGCTGCGCTCGATCTACAAAAGATGTATGGAAAGCAGCACTCACAGATAAAGGAATCGGTTCGTAGCCCAACTCACTCAAAACTGATTTTATCTTGGCTAAATCTTGCTTCGCTCCAGCCAAGACAATTTGTTTGGGCGAATTATAATTAGCGATCGCAATCTGCGGAAACTGCTTGAGAATTTCGACAATCTTGCTGGCATCTCCCTTGACGGCAATCATCCCTCCCGCGTCAAAATTGGGGTCATCTGGCACAGCCATTGCTTGACCTCTAGCTTTGACGAGAAAGCCATAATCTCCATCGCTTAAAGCCCCCGCAGCCCACAAAGCGGTTAATTCACCAAAACTGTGTCCCGCTACAAAATCTGCTTTAAATCCAGCCCGTTGCAAGATTTTATACAAACCAAAACTAAAAGCACCGATCGCCCCTTGAGAATATTCCGTGCGCTGCAATGTCTTGACTAGCTCGAATTGCTTAGCGGCTTCAAATTCTGGAGGTGGAAAAACAATCTCTGAGATTGGTTTTAAACCCTCAAGGGCAAATAAACGATCGAGCCGACTGTAAGCTTGACGTATTTCAGGAAAATTAATCGCTAAATCTTTTCCCATCTCTAAATACTGCGAACCCTGTCCTGAAAAGAGAGCTGCTACCTTGCCTTGCAAATTCATCCCAGTTTGGCGGTAATAAATACCTTGAGGATGCTCCCAAACTTGACTCGATTGGGATTTTAACAGCGCGATCGCCGTCTCTAACTTTTTGCGGGTTTCTTCTACTGAGACAGTAACAAATCCAATTCTGGCTGAGGTAAGAGGAATTTGTAACGAGCTACTCGTCTCGATTAGTTCCCTTTGCTGCTGTGTAGCTCGATCGCCTTGCAACTGACTGAGTAAATCTTGACACTTGGCTAGCAAAAGTTCGGGGTTGTCTGCACAGACGATCGCACTTTGGGGCGTTTTGTGCAAGCGATAGGTTTGCTGTTTGCCCGTGTACTCTTCGAGAACGACGTGATAATTCGTACCGCCAAATCCAAACGAGCTTACTCCCGCCCTCCTAGGAACTTCTTCTTTTGTCCTCATCCACGGTCTAGTTTCCGTATTTAAATAAAATGGCGAAGATTCAAGCTTTAGTTTTGGGTTTGGTTTGCTAACGTTAATTGTCGCTGGCAGTAGCTTATGGTGTAATGCTAGCGCTGTTTTGATTAAACTTGCCGCTCCTGCTGCTGCTTTGGTGTGTCCGATTTGCGATTTGACGCTGCCCAGGGCAATGCGCGGCGATCGAGCGTCTGTTTTGGCAAAGACTTCTTTTAAAGCTTCAAATTCAGTTGGATCTCCTGCTAAAGTTCCCGTGCCGTGGGCTTCGATCGAACTCACCGTCTGAGGCGAAAAGCCAGCTTCTTCGTAAGCGCGGCGTAATGCTCGCACCTGCCCTTCGACACGAGGCGCATAGATACTCTTATTACGACCGTCGCTGGAAGTACCAATGCCTTTAATAACTGCATAAATTCTATCCCCATCTCGTTCTGCATCTTCAAGACGTTTGAGTACTAACATACCAAGACCTTCACCCAACATCATTCCATCTGCATCGATATCAAAAGGTCTTGTCTGCTGTTTTCTAGATAGAGCGGGTGTTTTACTAAAACACATGTAGGCGAAAATAGAGTTGTCGGTGTCAACGCCGCCCGTAATCATCATGTCGGCACGATGTTCGTGCAGTTCACTGACTGCCATCTTTAATGCTGCTAGGGAACTGGCACAGGCTGCGTCGATGGTGCAGTTAGTACCACCCAAGTCCAAGCGGTTGGCAATTCTACCAGCGACAATGTTAGCCAACATGCCTGGAAAAGAATTTTCTTCCCACTTGACATAGGCTGATTTGATTTTTTGAATAATTTGGTGGGTATTTTCTTCAGATAAACCACTGCTTTTTAAAACTTTTTCCCAAATAGGATATTGCAGTCTGGAAGCATAAGGATTCGATAACTGCCTGCCTACTGCCGTGCCGAGAATTACTCCCGTGCGTTCGCGGTTAAAATGACGCTCGCGATCGTAACCTGCATCTTCGATCGCGCTTTGGGCAACTACCAAAGATAGCAATTGAGAAATGTCTGTTACTTCCAAAAGATTGGGAGGTAATCCAAATTCGAGCGGATTGAAATCGATTTCGGGAATAAATCCCCCTCTTTTACAGTAAGTTTTATCGGCTGCTTTGGGGTCGGGGTCGTAATAATCTTCTATTTTCCAGCGAGAAGCAGGGACTTCGGTCATGCAATCGACTTTACCAACGATTTTTTCCCAATATTCCTGTAAATTCTTGGCTTGCGGAAAAATCGAAGCCATGCCTATAATAGCAATTGGCGTAGTCTGCAATTGTTTCCTATAGTCAGTTTCACCAGGCTGTTTCTGTTGTTTTAACGTCATTTTTTTCTCCTCTATCAGCTTTACCAGAGCCTTTTCTAAATTATCGACCTCGTTTTTAAGCTTTGCAAAAGCAACATTAGCTATACGAGCAAGCATAAACTATTCTTTTTTCAATCGTTCTGGGTTTTTTCATGCTATAAAGATAAATCGAAATTTGAGTTTGCTTTGGATAGTCTCAAATCGAAATATCTTTGCCGAAAAGGGCAAATTAACTTACAACTGTTAGTCGAATACAATGTCTGCAAAAGTTCGATCGACTAGATAAAAATCAGCCAAACAAGTTTTACACGTTTATCCGACGCTCGCTCGATTTTGCCGATCGAGCCTTAATTCAATCTCTACCTAGAAACACGAAGATAAATCGAATTATTTATCTTCATACAATATTCAATTTTTAGAATTTTGTGTTCGATTCCAACTATTCTTTAGATTTCCATCTTTATAGTTTCATGCCTATCTACAGCTATCTACTAAAACAAGAGGGGCGACTCTATTTAAGTTTTGAAAATAGCTATGTATTAATCTAGGCGCTCTACTCTGCCAGCAAGTCGGTTGGCTTTTAACTAAGTCAGAGTTACTCTTGAAGTCGTTGTATGTCGAGAATTATAAGCAAGTACACATAATGCTACTAGATAGTAACCAAAAAATCAAGTAGTTTAATTGTTTATCGGATTTTTTCAGTCCTTCTTACCAAATCGCCTTTTTTGAAGGCGATTTGGTAAGACGCGATCGACTATTTAATCGCGCCCGAATGTCCTTCGATCTTGCCGACTGGTTCGAATCTTCCTCCCAAATGCTTGGCAAGAAATTCTTCGGCGACTGCATAAAAGTGCAAGCGATTTTCAGGACGGGCAAAACCGTGTCCTTCGTCAGTATAGAGAACGTATTCTACTGGTTTGCCAGCTTGGCGCATTGCATTGACAATTTGTTCGCTTTCTGCTTCTTTGACGCGAGGATCGTTTGCACCCTGTCCGATTAAAAGAGGCTTTTGAATCTTATCTACAAAAAACAGAGGCGATCGCGATTTTAAAAATTCTTCTTCTGTTTCTAAGTTACCAACACGATTCTGAAACATTGCCATTAAAGGTGCCCAATAAGGAGGGATGCTTTGCATCAATGTAATTAAATTGCTAGGCCCAACTATATCGACACCGCAAGCAAACACATCGGGAGTAAAAGTCAAACCGACTAAAGTTGCATAACCACCGTAAGAACCACCCATAATCGCAATCTTCTGGCGATCGGCAATCCCTTCAGTAACTAACCAATTTACCCCATCTAGTAAATCGTCGTGCATCTTTGCCGCCCATTCACGGTTTCCTGCATTGAGGAAGGCTTTACCGTAACCTGTCGAACCTCGGAAATTAGGCTGCATAACTGCATAACCTCGATTTGCCAACCATTGGGCTTGAGGATCGTAACCCCAAGTATCTCGCGCCCAAGGGCCACCATGTACTAACATCACCGTTGGATATGGTGCTTCTAAGCCTTTGGGAAGAGTTAGATAACCATGAATGGTTAAATTATCTTGCGTTTGATAGGTGACAGGTTGCATCGAAACTAGAGGGACTTTTTCTAGTTCGGGGCGGTTGTTGAAGAGTAAGGTGCTGGATTTAGTGTCGCGATCGTATAGATAATAGTAACTTGGGCCGTCGTCTGTACTGTAAGTAATCAGCCATTTTTTATCTGCTAAATCGCGACTGACGGGATAAATTTCACCAGGACGTACAGAGGCGATCGCTTCTAAATCTGCGGCAATACTTTTATCTAGTACTTGCCATTCCACCTTATCTTTATAAAATGCTACTGCTTGAAGATGTCTTTCAGTAGGATGGGCGATCGCGCTGGAAACATCGTATTGTTCGTCCTCTGCAATCACAGTTTCCTGTTTGGTAGTTAAATCTAGTGCTAGCAAGCGTTGTGTGTTAGCATCGTGGGAAGCAATTAAGTAAAGAGTTTTGCCATCTTTAGAAAAACCGTAAGCGCTACCTTGGTCTTCTGAAGTCCAGTGGCGTAAAGTCTGCCAAGGTTTATCTGTTGCTTCTCGATATAGCAAGTCGTAACCGCCATCGGGTGTAGCTGCTAGTGCTGCTAAAACTTTAAATCGAGCATCAGCCGTCCAACCAACTATATTACCTGGATTATCGGTATCGAATTCAACTGCACCATTTTTTAAGTTAATTCGATAAACATCAAATTTTTGTGGATTATTTAAATTGAGTCCGACTAAGATTTCATCGGGAAATTCAGGATCTAAATCAATTACCTGGGCTTTTATTCCTTGAAACGGCGTTAAGTCTCTGACAATATTTGAATTAATATTGACTGAATACAAGTGAAAGTTTTCGTCTCCGTCTGCATCTTGAAGATAAATTAATTGTTCTGGATTATATGTCCAAAAAAAACTTCTAATCCCTCTTTTTTTGTCGTCTGTTAATTTGCGATCGCTTTCTTGTTCGTTTCCTCGCAACCAAACTTGTAAAATATTTTTGTCATCGGGAGCAACATAGGCAATGTGTTTACCATCTGGCGATAGTCTCGGACTGGTACGTTCGGGATTACCAAAAAGAATATCGCGGGGAATTAAGATCGGAAGTTGTGTTTCTGGTTTATTAATGGTTGTGCTTGTCATATTTTCTTTTTTGAGCGTGTGGAGTCAAATAAAGATTATTTGCTCGTAGTTTTACCCTAACAAATAGAGGAAGTCTAAGCTTGTAGCACAAATCCTTTATAAGTTTTGCTTTTAAAAATGACTGCAAGAAAAAAATAGATTTACACTAAGCGATCGATCTAAATTAATTATTACAATCTAAAGCGAATGGTATTATTCGATTTTGTAGGCAAAATTGAAATAGCAAGCTAGATGGAGGATTGAGTAATTCATGACCGACGATATGCAAACGCGTCCACACCGCCGTCGTTCCTGGGCAGAGCCATATAAAATCAAAGTGGTTGAGCCATTGAAACTTACCACTCGCGCCGAACGGGAACAGGCGATCGCTCAAGCAGGTTACAATACCTTTCTCCTTCGTTCTGAAGATGTTTACATAGACTTGCTTACTGACAGCGGTACCTCAGCGATGAGCGATTACCAGTGGGCAGGGATGATGTTAGGGGATGAAGCCTATGCCGGTAGCAAAAACTTTTATAATTTAGAAGAAAAAGTCCAAAAGTACTATGGCTATCGCTATCTAATCCCTACCCATCAAGGACGTGGTGCCGAAAACATTCTTTCCCAAATACTCATCAAACCAGGTGACTACATACCAGGTAATATGTATTTCACCACAACAAGGCTACATCAAGAGTTGGCAGGCGGTACATTTGTCGATGTGATTATTGACGAAGCTCACGATCCTGGCTTTTTGCACCCATTTAAAGGCAATATAGACTTACAAAAGCTTACCGATCTAATCGATCGAGTCGGTGCAAAGCGCATTCCCTACATCAGCGTTGCTGCAACCGTTAATATGGCTGGTGGACAGCCGATTTCCATGGCAAACCTGCGTGCGGTATACCAAATCGCCCAAAGCCATGGTATCCGCATTATTTTAGATGCTACCCGCGCGGTGGAAAATTCTTATTTTATCCAGCAGCGAGAGGAAGACTATCGCCATCAAACAATCGCTACTATCTTAGGTGAATTTTGCTCCTACACCGACGGCTGCACCATGAGTGGCAAGAAAGATGGACTAGTCAACATCGGTGGCTGGCTAGCTGTTAATGACCCTCAACTATATGAAGAAGCAAGTAACCTGGTCGTAATCTATGAGGGTTTACATACCTATGGTGGTATGACTGGACGAGATATGGAAGCGATGGCAAGGGGGATTGAAGAATCAGTCCAAGACGACCATATTCGTGCTCGTGTGGGACAGGTGGAGTATCTCGGACAAAAGCTACTAGACTGGAAGATTCCGATTGTGGTGCCAATTGGCGGTCATGCAATCTATTTGGACGCTAAAGCCTTCTTGCCACACATTCCTCAAGATCGCTTTCCGGCACAACGTCTGGCAGCAGAACTTTATCTAGAGGCAGGTATTCGAGCCATGGAACGAGGGATCGTTTCTGCTGGACGTAACAAAGAAACTGGCGACCACTATTATCCAAGGTTAGAACTAGTACGCTTGACTATTCCGCGTCGGGTATATACTCAGGCACATATGGATCTAACTGCCGAAGCAGTTGAGGAAGTTTATTACAATCGCGATCGCCTGATTGGTTTGACGATGATTTACGAACCAAAATATCTTCGCTTTTTCCAGGCACGGTTCGCCTTGCAATCTTAAGCAACCAGAAAAAAATACTTCCGAATGAATCAAACATACTTGAATACCAAGAGAAAAAAAGAATGCTTTGCTGTAACACATAGTCCCGTATCATGTGAATGCGAAGTTTATTGAGTCAAACAAGTTACTGTGCTCGGTTTTATAAATTTAAATAAATCTGCTGGCTGGACATCTCATGATTGTGTTGCCAAGGTAAGACGATTATTAAAAACTAAAAAAGTTGGACACGGGGGTACTCTCGATCCTTCTGCTACGGGAGTTTTGCCGATCGCGGTAGGAAAAGCGACTAGGTTATTACAATTTTTGCCAGAGAATAAGGCTTATCGTGCCAAAATTTTATTGGGAAAGCAAACCACTACTGACGATCTCGAAGGGGAAGTAATTAAAACTAAGTCGGGATTGAATGTAAGTTTGGAAGATATTCAACCTTTACTCAGTCAGTTTATCGGTTCGATCGAGCAAATTCCACCAGCTTACAGTGCCATCAAACGCGATGGAAAAAAATTATACGAACTAGCTAGGGCGGGCAAAGAATTTGAAGTACCAGTTCGTATTGTCGAAGTTAGTAGTATTGAAATAATTAATTTCTCTCCTAGTGAATTTCCCGAATTAGAAGTTGCGATCGCCTGTGGTGGGGGAACTTATATTCGCGCGATCGCCCGCGATTTGGGAGATAAATTAGGTGTTGGTGGTACTTTAGCTAATTTAATTCGTACCCAAAGTTGTGGAATGCAGCTTTCAGAAAGTTTTAGTTTAGAAGATTTACAGTTTCAAATAGAACGAGAATCTTTTTCTTTGATTTCACCCGATCGAGCGTTAGAACATCTTCAAGTTGTTACTCTAGAAGATGAAGAGGCTAAACGTTGGTGTCAGGGACAGCGTTTGGAAATGACAGCAGAGGAAATGAAAAGATTTGGAGATACCAATAATTTTGTCAGAGTTAGAAGTCATTACAATATTCTTTTAGGTATTGGTGAGATAGGACGATTCGATCGAATCCTCATTCCGAAAATAGTTTTAGAAACTTAAAATAAGTTTTTTATAGGAGAGCGCCACGTTTTAAATTTTATTGTATAAACTATTTTTTTTGAGATAAATTTAATTTTTTATCTGTTGTATTTTTAATAACTATTTTGATAGCTGAAAAACAGAAAACATTGCTTGACAAGCTTATTCTAAACATTGCCGACTAAGTTGAATTAGTTTCAAATTTTGGCAGATTTTTGGTAAGTCATTAAGTAAATTACGTAGCGATCGACAACAAATAATGAATAGATCGACTGTTAGTGTTCTTTTAGTTGATAAAACCAAAGAAAATTTTCTTTTAATCGATCGACTTTTGAATAAAATTATAACTTTTCAAATTACATTAGACTCGATCGAAACAGAAGCAGAATTAAATAGCGCGATCGCATCACAAAAATATGATGCTTATTTAATCGATTCCCAATTTTTAGCCAGGATCGATCGTGCGGAAATAAGTAAAATTGTCGTGCCAGTCAGTCCCAATCCAGTTATTGTAATAACAGATAATGATGAGGAAGGAATTGCCGCGATCGAAGCTGGTGCGGCTGATTACTTAGTTAAAAATGAATTAACTGTCTCAATGTTAGAGCGATCGCTGCGTTTAACGCTAGCCAAAGCAAAAAGCGATCGAAAACTACAACAAAGTAAATCTCAATTGCAATTGCTTGTCGATGCCTTACCCGTCTGTATTGCCTATATCGATGTTAACCAGAAATATCGTTTTACCAATCAAAGTTATCGAGATTGGTTTGGTTATCAACCCGAAGATATACACGATAAATCTATCTGGGAAGTAATAGGAGAAGAAAGCTATCAAATTCTTCGAGGTAGCGTTAACAGAGTACTCGAAGGAGAATTAATTACTTATGAAGCTAAAGTAGCATATCCCGAAGGTGAGCGAGATATTATTGTAGCGTTGGTGCCAGATTTCGCTCGAAATTCTCAGGTTAGGGGTTACTACACGATCGTCAATGATATCAGTCTTCGCAAGCAAGCAGAAGAAAAACTGCAATATCGATTGTTACTAGAAAAAACTTTAGCGCAAGTATCGCGAAAACTAGCTTGCGATGAAACCGTAGATTTTCAACAATTGTTGGGATGGTTGGGGATTGCAGTCGGTAGCGATCGCGTTTATTTAAAGCGTTTCTGTGACGATCGCACTGGCGAGTCTTTGACGCAAATGTATTACTGGTGGGATAGTCACACCAAACCTCATTCCGAAAAAATTGAAAATCTAGAAATGTGGCAATTTCTTTGGTGGATGGAGAAACTTAAAAGCAATCAAAATATAGTTATTGCCAATGTCGATCGCCTACCAGAAACAGCCGCCGCCGAAAAGAAGTTGCTACAATCTTTTGACATTTGTTCTATGCTAGCAGTACCCATCTACGATCGTCACAGTCAGCTTTGGGGTACGATCGGATTGGATACCAGAAACAAAGACTGTAGAGATTGGCTTGAAGAAGACGCGCAATTGCTGAGAATTGTCGGCGAAATGATCTACACTTACAGCGAGCGTCTCTTGGCACAAGAACAACTGCGGGCATCGGAAGCACTTTATGCTGGAATTTTCAATCATTCGGCAGATGCTATTTTCTTACTCGATGTTTTGGCAGACGATCGCTTTGTCTATGAGACTATCAACCCAGCTTATCAACAAGCAACGGGTTTGAGTAAAAAAGACATTATCGGTAAAACTGTCACAGAAGTATTGCCAAAAGAAATAGCTTCGCTTTTGGATTGGCAGTATCGTGTCTGTATTGCTGCGGGAAAACCGATTAATTACGAACATTCACTCAAGTTATCAAATTCTCGATCGCTTGAAAATAACGATCGCAAAAATGAAATTTCTGCCCATAGCAAACAATCTTCTCAGCAGACGATCGCCCCAGAAAACAAAGTCGATCGACATCGTACTTGGTTGACTACAGTCGTGCCAATTCGAGACGGTACGGGAAAAATTGTTAAATTACAGGGTAGCGCTAGAGATATTAGTGAAGAAAAGCAAGCGATCGCCGAACAAATTCGTCATACCCGCCATCGTTATCTGTTAAAATCAGTCACCCTAAAAATTCGTAACTCTTTAGAGTTAGAAAAAATTTTAAAAACTACTGTCACAGAATTACAAAAAACCGTTCAAGCAGATCGGGTTTTACTGTTTCATTTTTTGGAAGATGGTTCGGGAAAAGTAATTGAGGAAGCGGTAGTTCCTAATTTTCCTGTCATGCAAGGAATAACTATGCTCGATCGCTATTATCGCGACAATTTACAGCATAAATATACCGAAGGTTACGTTCATACTTGTAACGATACCAATTTGGCAGAATATCCCGAATGTTATCGGCAATTTCTCAATAAATATCAAATTCGTGCCAATCTAATTTTACCTATACTGCGTCGTTCGGTATTAAAAAATTTTTCCCACCAGCGCCAACAAAAAGATAATTCACTGTGGGGATTGCTTTGCGTACAACAGTGTTCGCAAGCGCGACAGTGGAAGAATGAAGAAATTGAATTACTGCAACATTTGACCGGGCAATTGAGTATTGCTTTGTCTCAAGCAGAATTACTCAAACAAAAAATAGTACAAAGTCAAGAATTAGCTCGTTCTAACGCAGAATTAGAACAATTTGCCTATGTAGCTTCCCATGACTTGCAAGCACCTTTGCATACTATTTCTAGCTATGCCAAATTATTAGAACGTCAATATTCAGACAGTTTAGATGCTAAAACCAAAAAATTTATTGATTACATAGTTGATGGCGCGCAGCGAATGCGCGATCGCATCAATGATTTGTTAGAATATTCGCGGGTTGGCAGACAGAAAAACACTTTTTATGCGATCGATTGCAATCGAGTTTTAGAACAAGTCCTCGCCGACCTTAATTCAGACATCAAACAAGCTGGAGTTGTTGTTAAGTGCGAAGGCAATTTACCAACGATCGTAGGCGATCCAAAACAATTGATTTTGCTTTTACAAAATCTAATTGGCAATAGTATTAAGTATCGCACTCAAGAAACACCGACAATTAAAATTGCCGCACGACGCGATCGAGATTTTTGGCAATTTTCAATTACAGACAATGGCATTGGTATCGAACCACAATATCACGATCGCATTTTTCAAATTTTCCAGCGCTTGCATGCCCCTGAAGAATATCCGGGTACGGGTATCGGTTTAGCAATCTGTCAAAAAATTGTCGAACGACATGGGGGAAGTATTTGGGTTGAATCAAATCCCGATCGCGATCGAGGTGCTACTTTTCATTTTACAATACCAGTCTGAGTTCTAAGTAATAACGCGGCACACTTTCTCCTACTCATTACTCATTACTCATTACTCATTACTCCCTAAAAATAAATTATGCCCACTCTTCATGGTAGTTGGATTTTACAGCAAGAAAATAGTTATTTCTTTGTTTGGGGAGAAACCTGGAAATCTGGGGTATCTGTAGAATCTGCTACTGATGAAATTCCAGTCCATCCATTTGTTTGCGATCGCGAGGAATTAATTTCTTGTTTGCAAGACAATAATTTATTGGATATATCTGGCGATGGCTTCACACTCCCTTCAAGAGATCGATTAGAAAAGAAATGGCAAACACAAATTATTAATCTACCAAGTCAAAAGGCAACTAAAACTAAAACATCGCTGCCAATTTTATCTGGTAATTTATTAACTGAAGAAATTAATAGTAAGTCTCTTGTCTTAAATTATTGGCAAGTTTCAGGATTAGCTTTTGAGGCGATCGACTTAGTAAATTTTTTATCTAAATTACCAATCGATTTGCTTCAAGAACGAAAACATTTATTAGGTGCAGAACTATATTTTTGGGCGCAAGTTTATCGCTGGAGTTTAGATTTAATCGCTAGACATAAATTTTTGCCGGGAGTGCTTCGTATATCTAAGGAAGACATTCAAAGCATTTGGCAACCATTATTAGATAGTAATAAAGACCAAACAAGATTTGCTAAATTCAGTCAATCGATGCCTCCTGCTTGTTATGTCGATCGATCCGAGCGTGAAACAGAAGAACAATTTAAAATAAATATAGAATTAGCACAACAAGTATTATTAAATTTTTTAACTGTAATTGTTGACAGTCAATTACGCAGTTACTTAGATATTAAGCTCGATAGCTATAAAGCACAAACTTTACAACCTTGGTTACAATCATTGCTTGAAGAAAAAGCGAGTTTTTCTTCAAATGAAAAAGAATACCAACGCTTAGAAACAGCACTCGATCGCTGGACTTTGCCAATTCAAGAATATTTAGTTGGTTCGCCTAACAATAAATTAGGACAAAAATTATTTCGTACTTGTGTTATTCTTCAACCACCCAAACAAACTAATACAGACGAGGCACAGAGTAATTGGTTTTTAAAATATAGTTTACAAGCATTAGACGACTCAGAATTTTTGGTTGATGCAGCAACAATTTGGCAACATCCAGACGAACATTTAGTAATTCAAACTAAAGCGATCGAACAACCTCAAGAAACTCTTCTTAAAGGGTTGGGATTGGCATCTCGTTTGTATGCACCGATCGCTAATAGTTTGCAAGCTAGTAAACCAACAGAATGTGAATTAAACCCGATCGAAGTATATGAATTTATTCGCTCTATTGCTTGGCAACTACAAGATAGCGGTTTGGGTGTAGTTTTACCACCTGGTTTAGCTTCAGATACGCAAGAAAGTCGTTTGGGAATCAAAATTAATGCAGAAATTTCTAGTAAAAAAGGAGAACGTTTAAATTTAAAAAGTTTGCTCGAATATAAATTAGAAATTGCGATCGGCGAACAAACAGTATCTAAAAAAGAATTCGAGCGTTTATTAGCGCAAAAATCACCTTTCGTTGAAGTAAACGGACAATGGTTAGCACTACAACCTGCCGATGTTAGATCCGCACAAGCAGTTTTAAATAAATCTAATGAAGCGATTAGTTTATCAGTTGAAGATGCTTTGAGACTGAGTACGGGAGATACTAAAACTTTAGCAAAATTACCAGTAGTTAGTTTTGAAGCTTCGGGAATTCTTCAAGAATTAATTAATAATTTAACTGACAATAAATCAGTTCAAGCAGTTCAAAAACCAAAAGATTTTGTTGGCGAACTCCGTCCCTATCAAGCTAAAGGGGTTGGTTGGCTGGCATTTTTAGAACAGTGGGGTTTGGGTGCTTGTCTGGCAGATGATATGGGATTAGGAAAATGTATTTCCGCCGATTCACAAGTTTATATTAATGGTAATTCGATCGCAGCAGAAAAAATTTGGGAAATATATTCAGGAAAAATTGAATTTGATGGTGAAGGTTATTGGAGCGAACCTATAGACAAATTATTGGTTGACTCTTTAGATGAATATACTAACAACATAGTTCAATGCCCAATTCAAAAATTATACCGTCAACAAGTAAGAGAAAAATTACGCAAAATAACCCTTCAAGATGGTAATAGTATTACTATCACTAAAATACATAAGCTTTTAACTAATAATGGCTGGACAAATAATTTACAAGTTGGTGACTATGTTTGTGTTCCAGCTAAAACAATTGCGAAAGGACAGTTAGAAGAAAAATATCGCCAACAAAAAAGATCTAAATGGACAACGCCAACTTTAGAAAAATATCTTCAACTAGATAAAGTTAAATTAGAATTAACCAGAGAAAAACTACAAGGACTGGTAGATAAAGAAGTATTTTATTGTCCAATTAAATCTATAGAAGAAATTGATTATGACGGATGGGTATATGATTTTGAAATTAGCCAACATCATAATTTTGTAGCAAATAATATTATTTGCCACAATACCATTCAAACAATTGCTTTTCTTCTCAATCTCAAAGAACAAAAATTATTCAACAAAACAGTTTTACTAGTTTGTCCTACTTCAGTTTTAAATAATTGGGAACGAGAAGTCAAAAAATTTGCACCGACTTTATCGACATTAATTCATCATGGAGATAAACGTGACAAGGGCAAAGATTTTACTAAAGCTATTAAAAACAAATCTCTTGTAATCACTAGTTACTCTTTAATTTATCGCGATGCTAAAACCTTAGAAGAAATTGATTGGCAAGGTATTATCTTAGACGAAGCACAAAATATTAAAAATCCTGCTGCCAAACAATCGCAAGCAGTGCGTAAATTAAAAGCTGGTTTTCGAATTTCTCTAACTGGTACGCCTGTAGAAAATCGTCTTTCAGATTTGTGGTCGATAATTGATTTTATCAATCCAGGTTTCTTAGGAACGTCGCAATTTTTTCAAAAACGTTTTGCCATTCCCATCGAAAAATATGGCGATCGCGATTCACTACAAACTTTACGTTCTTTGGTTCAACCTTTTATTCTGCGTCGCTTAAAAACTGACAAAGATATCATTCAAGATTTACCCGAAAAACAAGAGATGAATGTATTCTGTGGTCTTTCTAAACAACAAGCAGAAATATATCAAGAATTAACTGAAAAATCTCTAAAAGAAATCGAATCATCAGAAGGAATCAAACGAAGAGGATTAATTTTAACTTTGATTTTAAGGTTAAAACAATTATGCAATCATCCAGAACTAGTAAAAAGCAAAAATGTAGAGACGCGAAACTTCGCGTCTCCACAAAATGAGAATTTTAGCGATCGATCTGGAAAATTATTACGCCTAGAAGAAATGCTAGAAGAAATAATTGCTGAAGACGATCGCGCTTTAATTTTTACTCAATTTGCAGAATGGGGAGAATTACTAAAACCCTATCTAGAGAAAAAATTAGCTACAGAAGTATTATTTCTTTATGGCGCAACCAGTCGCCAACAAAGACAAGAAATGGTCGATCGCTTCCAAAACGATCCAAATGGCCCACGTATTTTTATTCTATCGCTCAAAGCTGGTGGAACAGGTTTAAACTTAACTAGAGCAACTCATGTATTTCACGTCGATCGCTGGTGGAATCCCGCCGTTGAAAATCAAGCAACCGATCGCGCCTTTCGTATCGGTCAAAAACGTAACGTACAAGTACATAAATTTGTTTGTACGGGAACGCTAGAAGAAAAAATTAACGATACGATCGAACAAAAGAAAGAACTTGCAGAACAAACCGTTGATAGTGGCGAACAATGGTTGACAGAATTAGATACCGACCAACTACGTAATTTATTATTACTCGATCGTAATGCTGTAATAGATGAAGAATGATCGATCGCGATCGACAACATATCTTTTCTCATCTGCGTTTATCTGCGTTTATCTGTGGACGCATTTCTATTTAACTAACTCGATCGACAGATAAGATATTTTGGGATTTTTTTTCAAAATCATATTAGTTAATTGACGATCGATCGATTCCCAAGATTCGTTTTTTCTAGCGCGATCGACTATAAATTGTTCCATTTGCTTGTAAATTGGTACAAAATCTGGATACTTTAATTTATTAGTTTTATATGTATATTCAACATTCAGTTTGGCGAAGCGGTTATTAGTTTTTTGGACAGCATTCGAGCGAAAATCAAAATTCCAAGATTCCCAAATGCGATTATCTCTTAAGCGAGTTACAGTTGAGACGCGTTCGTAGGGAAGTTTTTGATTGGGATGAACTGCCAAAGCAATTGAAACTGAAGCTAATTCTTTATTTTGCTTTAAAAGTTGTTTGCTTAAATTAGAATTGAGAATTTCCCAATAATCATCCTCATTAGGATAGTTTTCTAATAATTTTTGAAGCTGATGAGAAAGATTAGTATTTTCTTCAGAGCTAGAAGCAATTTTTGGGTTTTTATAAGTATATTTAATTTCTAGATCTAAAACATTTTTACTATAATGATGTTCGATCGGATAGTTTTTTATAGTAAAGCTAGTATCTTTTAAGTTCAATCTAGGTTCGATCGCAGAAGCATTGGCAAGCCTAGTTCGATCGCTTGGAAGAAACACATGAGCTGACAATAAGCTATTTAAGGCAAAATAAACAGTTAAAATTGCTACCGATCTACCGAGCATAATTTAGCTTAAAACAACTGATAATTTTATTTCGATGTCAAGAGCGAAATCGTCATCGCTTTTAAATTTCTATCATAAAATATCTGT
Organism: Xenococcaceae cyanobacterium; assembly: GCA_051657945.1. GTDB lineage: Bacteria > Cyanobacteriota > Cyanobacteriia > Cyanobacteriales > Xenococcaceae > CAZJTL01. The sequence goes on from JBOFLQ010000047.1 coordinate 58,888, forward strand.
GGCGACGAAACATTATCGACTTTTTTACAAAAAAAATAGGGGACATTTCATCCCCAAGACTGATTTATCCGCACATCTGTGCAAGGCAGAGGGCAGACGGCAGAGGGCAGAAGGTTTGGGTGAAAGGTGGTATACAAAATTGTCGTTTGTTCTGCCTTCTCAAAAAATTTTTAAATATAGTCAGCTCAAAAATTTAAGTCAACAAAAAATCGCCAAAAATTAATTTAAAAATTCTATATTTTCTACTTGCGAGCTATAAAATTTCCATTGTCCTTTAATTTTTTTTAAAGTATTTAAACTTTCTATTCTGTTGTTTTTAAAATCTTCACCACGAATTTTTTTGGTTGTTTGAATTATTCTAACTATTGCTTCATTTGTAGAAATTTTTAAAATATCGACACTGTTAAGTTCATATTTAAGATCGTAATATTCAGAAACTTTACTTACTGCTTCTTTCGTCTGGGCATAATCTGGAGATTTTAAATCGATCGTAGACATATATGCCGTTACATTTTCTTCGTTCAAAGCTTGAAAGCTTTTCTTGACAAGTATTTTAATACTTTTTGCCTGACTATTTTCTTTATTTTCAATTTTTTTGTTATTTTCTGTAAAACTAGTTAAATTGTCGATCGAATTAGCCTGACTTGCCCTATCTAAACTAGCGAAACAAACAAACAATCCTATTAAAAACACTCTTAACAATCTCGAGCGATCGAATGGCAACATGACTTAATTACTTAAATAAATAAATTACTTTTATTGCCAAAATAACTTATTAAATTAAACCCAGCAAGCTCCCAAAAATACTTATATAGCTAGAACTTACCTAAGTAAAATCACGCGATCGAAATGATTAACTAATGAATCGAAAAAATTTTTAGTTATATCTGTCAATTTACGTCATATTTTTTAATTAGTTAATCTAGAAAAAATTGAATAACCAATCATTAATAGAGACGATCGCCTTAATACTTTCTTTATGGATGAGCGATCGTACTTTAGTTTAGTATTTTTGTACTTAATTTCTTAACAGCGGTGCAGCGGTGCAGCGATAAACCATGAACCATGAACAATATCCGTTCCGCATTTCAACAAATTTGGGGTTATGAAGATTTTCGTCCTCCTCAAGGAGAAATCGTTCGCACGCTGTTGTCTGGACAAGATAGCTTAATCGTTATGCCGACTGGAGGAGGTAAATCGATTTGTTTTCAATTGCCAGCATTGATGCAAACTGGTTTGACTTTAGTAATTTCTCCGTTGGTGGCGCTAATGGAAAATCAGGTGCAAGAATTGAGGCAAAAAAATTTACCTGCGGCATTGTTGCATAGCGAAATACCAAGCGATCGCAAACAAAAAATACTCAGCGCGATCGAACAACAACAATTGAGATTATTGTATTTATCCCCAGAAACTTTATTTAGTAAACCTGTTTGGCAAAGAATATCACAACCGCAAATAAAAATTAATGCTCTAATTTTAGACGAAGCGCATTGTTTGACACAATGGGGAGAAACCTTTCGTCCTGCTTATCGGCGTTTGGGTGCGGTACGTCCTGCTTTATTAAAAAATAAACCTGGGATCGAAAAAATCGCGATCGCCGCTTTTACTGCCACCGCCGATCTCGAAACGCAAAAAACACTCATTAAAACCCTACAATTACAACAACCAGAAACTTTTTTTATCAGTCCCTATCGTCCCAATCTCTATCTGCGCGTACAAACCGTATGGACTCCCAGAGGAAGACGACAGCAAATGTTAAAATTCATTCAAAGCAAAGGTAAACAATCGGGTTTGGTTTATGTGCGATCGCGTCGCGAAAGTGAAGAATTAGCTAGTTGGTTTCAATCGCTAAATTATTCATCTGCTGCCTATCACGCTGGATTGAGTGCCTCACAAAGAAGAGCGATCGAAACTAGTTGGATTGAAAGTAAAACTCAGTTTGCCGTGTGTACCTGCGCTTTTGGCATGGGGATAAACAAATCTGACGTGAGATGGGTAATTCACTTTTCTGCACCGCAATACTTATCAGAATACGTTCAAGAAGTCGGTCGGGGCGGACGGGATGGTTTGCCTACAGAAGCATTGGCATTAATAAGCGAACCGACAGGATGGTTAGATCCAGAAGACAAACAACGCCGTCAGTTTTTTAGCGATCGCCTACAACAACAATATCGCAAAGCACAACAACTAGTTAAACATCTTCCACTTCAAGGCGATTTGGAAACAATTATTAAAAAATTTCCAGATGCAGAAATTAGCTTGGCAT
>JBOFLQ010000048.1:0-38900 GCA_051657945.1 Xenococcaceae cyanobacterium
AATTTGAAATTGGTTGCTTTTGCCATCAAAGTCTACTAACTTAATTTTAAAAAAATTTCTAGTAACTAAAATTCGTTGTTTATTATAAATTTGCAAGCAAGTTGTAAACAACATATTTCTTGTAGAACTAATTCTTGGAGCTGCTATTAAATAGCGATCGATCCATAGTAGAAAATAAGAAAGTATAAGACTAGATGGAGTAAATCCCAACAAATAATATCCAAATAAACCAAAGAAAAGCACGGCAGGTAAAAAAAGAATTAATATAATCCATTGAATTATGCGAAAACTGATTGTATTTTTATCTGTTATAAAAATTTCTGCAATTAAACAAGAGGCATAAATTAATAACCAAATATTAAGTATCGGAAAAGCTGCCGACGCACCAACAAATATTAAAATAAGTACAACATACCAAGCAAGTGTAGAAAAAAGAACAGTTCGATTACATTGTTTATAAAATAAAGCAGGAGGAATAGTAATTACTAAATTTTCTTCAGATTTAGTAATACTTATAGAAGTGTAGTTTGGTGGCTTTCGTTTTATATAACTATTTAGAGATTGTTTCCCTTGTAATACTTCTAATGCCGCTTCAGCAGAAGGTAATCGATCGCGATCGCTTGGTTCGATTAATCGATCGATCCAGTCAGCAAAACCTGAAGATATTTTTACAGCCGATCGAAAATCTATTTTTAGTTTTCTTTCTGGTAATTCGGAAGGAGATTGACCAGTTAGTAAAAATAATAAACTAGTTCCCAATCCATATAAATCTGTAGAAAGAAATGCTTTTCCTTGAAATTGTTCGGGTGCCATGTAACCATAAGTTCCTACTACCGTACTTCCCATCGCAGTATGGTGATAGGTATCCTGTACCGCACCAAAATCGACTAAAAAAATTTTGCCATCATCACTACGAATTAAATTTTGTGGTTTAATATCGCGATGAATAACAGGCGGCATTAATTGTTGTAAATAAATTAAAATTTTTAAAACGCGATCGGCAATTTGTTTGACTGTTATTTCATCTGGTTGCCAACCTTCTTCAACTAAAGTAGCTAATGATTTTCCTGGCGCGAGTTGTTGAACGATATAAAAAAGATTGTCGTCTTTTGTTTCAATTTGAAAATAGTCAAGATATTTAGGGATAGCTCGATGATTTAGTTGTTGTAATATTTTTGCTTCTCTTTCAAATAATTCAACTTTTTTCCAACTGTCTAGTTTTTTTAAAGATAAAACTTTAATGGCAACTTGTTCTTCTGTTTTTAAATCTTTGGCTGCATAAGTAATTGCATTTCCACCTTGACCGAGTTTTTCAAGGATCGTGTAGCGATCGCTAATATTATCGCCAGATTGATATATAAGGCTCATAAATTATATACGTTTCTTGAAATGTGTTTTAGAAATCTACTCTTTTGCACCATGTTCTATAAGAATATTTTTGATTTTTAAATTAGCATTTTCATCATTTTTAGTATAACTTTTACGTTTATTTATAATAGAAAGCGGAGTCCATCCTCTTATATTTCTAGCATTAACATCAGCGCCTCGATCGATTAATAGTTTTGCAATTTTATATTCACCAATTTCTATTGCCTTAATTAAAGGAGTATTTCCATCCTTATCTCTAGCATTAACGTCAGCACCTTTAATAATAAGTAATTTAGCAATTTCTGGATTAATCCTTGCACCATACATTAACAAAACAGCGTTTCCATCTTTATCTTTAAAATTAACATCAGCACCTTGATAAATTAATAATTTGACAGTTGATAATTCCGATTTACTGTTGTTTCTTGCTTCATTTACTGCCCACAATAGAGGAGTTAAGCCATTATTATCTTTAGAGTTAACATCAGCACCTTTGGCAATTAATAATTCTATTACTTCGTGATTATGATTTCCTGCTGCTGAGGATAAAGGAGTTAAGCCATTATTATCTCTAGCATTAACATTCGCTCCTTTAGAAATGAGGAATTCTACTACTTCGCGCCGATGATTTCTTGCTGCTTGATGCAAAGATGTTATGCCACTATAATCTCTAGCATTAACATTCGCTCCTTTGGCAATCAATAACTCAGCAGTCAATAATTTAGCTGTCAATAATGTTCTTCTTCCTTCTTCTTCTTCAGGACTCATTGCCCACATTAAAGAAGTGTAACCAAAATGATCTCTAGAATTAACGTCAACACCTTTAGCTATTAATAATTCTGCTACTTCGTATTGATGATTTCTTGCTGCCCAAAATAAAGGAATTCTTCCATCTTTATCTCTAGCATTAATGTCAGCACCTTTTGCAATCAATAACTCGACTAACTCTTTTGTATGTTTGTCTGGATGTTCGTTAAGGATACAACGCCAAAGATCTGTTTTAATTTTAGGGCTGTCATCTCCAGCAAATTTTGGATCTTCTAATAACGTAATATTTAAATTGCCTCCTGTTTCTATGTAATTTTTCATCACATCAGAATAACTACAAAGTTCTGAAGGATAATATCCCAAACGACTTAAAAATCCCCATTTATAAGAATTCAATGTCAATGCGATCGCACCTACCAAACCCAAGTTAAATACAACTTTCCATTTACTTGTCAAAGCATTCGTAAACAAAAAGCGACTATTTAATTTCTCTAACGCTTCTTTTGCCGAACTAAATCTTTCTTCCAAATCTGGTTGCAATATTTTCTCCAACCAAAGAGAAAATCCTTCAGAAATATTGACAGAAGAACGAAAATCTATTGTTAAAGTATCTTGAGGTAATTCGTTTGGCGATCGATGGGTAAGTAAATACAGTATCGTTGCACCCAAACCATATAAATCTGTGGCTGGTTTTGCTTTTCCTTTAAACTGTTCTGGTGCCATATATCCATACGTACCTACTACCGTACTTCCCTGCATTAAAGTGTTGTAATAAGTGTTTTGTACCGCACCAAAATCTACTAAAAATATTTTGCCATCATCGCCAAGAATCAAATTATGAGGTTTGATATCTCGATGAATAACAGGAGGATTTAAAGAATGCAGATAGCTAAAAATATCGAGGATTTGAATAGTAATTCTTTTGATTTCAGTTTCATTAGTACGCCATCCAGATTCAACTAGTTGAAATAAAGATTTTCCTGGCGCTAATTCTTGGACGATGTAGAAAATGCGTTCGTCTTCACTATCTATTTGAAAATAATCTAAATACTTAGGAATAGCAGGATGATTTAGTTGTGCTAAAACACTTGCTTCTCGTTCGAGTAATTCAACTTGCTTCCAATCTTTAAGCTGTTGTAGAGAGACAGCTTTAAGGGCAACTTTTTCCTTAGTTTTAAGATCGATCGCCGCGTAAGTAATGCCAATACCACCTTTACCAAGGATATCGATGATTTCGTAGCGATCGAAAATAATTTTACCTGAAACGTATTCAAATTCCATGCACTGTCAGTAAGAGTAATTAATTGTAATTTATCTTACTTAAAAGTATTTTGATTGCGTTTTTATAAATAATTAAGCGATCGCGCCAAATAATGTGATTCAGTAGCGACAACTAACAGGGAATTAATTCCCTGTCTTATATTTTTAGTCCATTTCAACTCAGATCTTGCACTATTCTCAATAACCGCCTGGAGTTTAAACAAAGGGCTAATAGTGTAAGTCATCTAAAGATGACTAAGATAGTTATCCAGTCATCTTTAGATGACTTTTTGTATGAGACAGCGATTTCAATCGCTGACAATTAATGACAATGGTGCAAGATCTTAGTTTGAATTTACAACCAGGTTGGATAGAGACAATAAACTACCTATGACGTATCGTATTTAAAATACCGAGCGGCAAAACTGTTGCGTGAAAAATATTGTTTTGATAATCTGTGTCGATCGTTTTTGTAACCACCAAGATCGCGATTGCAGAGGCGACGATTGGCGAGGCTTTCTCGCAAGGCGCGGATTTGGGAGGCGACGATTGGCTGCGCGATCGACAATAAGCAGAATAATTCAATCGAGCAATTACAATACGATACGTCAAAAGTATTTTTATTATCTCGATAGTATGGATTCAAATATTTCGAGATAAAACAGGAAATTTAGGTCAACAATTGCAAAACTCGATCTCCGATCGAGACATATTTTTGACTCGCTTTACTCAATTAGAATTGCTTCAAGGTTGTCGTAACGATCGAGAATGGACTTTGTTAAATAGTTACTTACAATATCAAAAATATATAGATTTAACACCAGAATGTTGGCACAAAGCTGCCCGTATCTATTACAATTTACGTCGTCAAGGTTTAACTGCACGTATTTCTAATCGATCGCTGTATTGCTCAGATTGCGATCGAAAACAAACTTTTATTGGTGCATATCGATCGAGATTTTGAAACAATTAGCATAATAACATCACTCAATCAAATTCGTTTTTTATAATTAGATACGATACGTCAAAAGTAATTTATTATCTCGCTCGAAATTGGTTGTCAGTTGAAACTTTTAATATTGGTTGTAATCGATCGCGATCGCCTTGCTACTCTTCTAGACTTTTTAATTGTAAGAATACCCAAATTAGAATCGCCTCACTCGATCGAACTCTTATTGCCTAATTAAAATACGATACGTCAAAAGTAGCTTATTATCTCGTTCCAAATTAGTTGTAAATATAAACTTGTAATATCAAAGTAAAATACTTTCAAACTAAATAACAAGAATGCGAGAAATAAACTTAAAAGAAGCATCGGAAAACTTACCTCATCTTGTAGAAGCAGTTATTAACGGTGAGGAAGTAATCATAATTAAAGAAAATCGACCCGTTGCTAAACTAACTCGACTAGAATCATCACCCAAGCGTCGTCCTCAATTTGGCAGTGCAAAAGGACTAATTACTATGTCAGATGACTTCGACGAACCTTTAGAAGACTTTAAAGAATATATGGAATGAAGCAATTATTAGATACTCACAGTTTTATTTGGTTTATCACAGGAAATCCTAGAATCACAAGCGAGATTCGTTTACAAATAGAAAATAATGAAAATTTATTGAGTATTGTTAGTATTTGGGAAATTGCTATTAAATCTAGCATTGGCAAATTAGATCTAGAAATTTCCATAGATCGATTAGTTGAAGAACAGATTATTGCTAATGGAATTGAAATTTTATTCATCACGATAGAAAACCTTTCCATTGTCGCCACATTACCATTACACCACCGCGATCCTTTCGATCGATTGCTAATATCTCAAGCAATAGCTGAAGAAATACCAATTGTAGGTACAGATCGAACTTTCGATTTATATCCAATACAACGATTGTGGTGAAAAATATTTTTAGGGAAAGATAGCGATCGAATCGTAATAAACTCGATCTTGCCCATATTTTTATTGCCATCATGTCCGATCCACAAGCTGTTAACTCTGAGGTTGCCAAACTCTACAACACCTATCCATTTCCCCCCGATCCGCTTTCTGACGATCTACCGCCTGGATATAACTGGCGTTGGAGTTGGACGGCGGCATATAATTTTTGTACGGGTCGAAAACCATCTCGCCAAGATATTCGCATACTCGATGCGGGATGCGGTACTGGTTCGGGAACTGATTATTTAATCCATCTCAACCCCGAAGCAGAAGTTATCGCGATCGATCTCAGCGAAAAAGCACTAGAAGTTGCCAAAGAAAGAATTCAGCGATCGGGTGTTTTAAAAAACCGCACCAAATCTGTAGAATTTAAGCAACTCAAAATAGAAGAGGCGATCGAATTGCCTGGAGAATTCGATTTAATCAATTCTGTAGGCGTTTTACATCACCTTCCCGATCCAATTAAAGGTATTCAATCTCTAGCTGCTAAACTAGCACCAGGCGGTTTGTTACATATTTTTGTCTATGCAGAATTAGGACGTAGAGAAATTAGTTTGATGCAAAAAGCGATCGCGCTTCTTCAAGGCGACAAGAAAGGTGACTATCGAGATGGTGTCAAAATCGGTCGTCAAATTTTTGCTTCCCTGCCAGAAAATAATCTCATACTCAAACAAGAAAAAGAAAGATGGTCGCTAGAAAATCATCGAGACGAATCTTTCGCAGATATGTACGTCCATCCTCAAGAAATTGACTACAATGTCGAAACTTTATTCGAATTAATCGATGCTTCTGGTTTGGAATTTGTTGGTTTTTCCAATCCTCAATTTTGGCAGCTAGATAGATTGCTTGGTAAAGCCCCAGAATCGATCGATCGAGCTAAAAATCTAAGCGATCGCCAGCGCTATCGTTTAATCGAACTTTTAGATCCAAGCTTTACTCACTTTGAATTTTTCTTAGCTTGTCCTCCTTTAGCAAAAACCGATTGGTCGGATGACGAAACGCTTTTAAATGCCATTCCCGAACGTCATCCTTATATGGAAGGTTGGCCGAGTAATAATTTGATAAATTATGACTATCAATTAGTCAATATTTCAGAAACAGAATTTAACTTTTTACAAGCCTGCGATCGACAGGGCGAAAACCGACAAACTGTTAGAGAAATTTTAATTAATTGCGGGATCGAATTAGAATTCGTGCGATCGCTACAACAAAGACAGCTAGTTATTTTGAGTGCTGAGTAGGGCAACGGGCAATGGGCAAAGTCACGCATTCACTCATTTAAAAGTCAAAAGTAACGCGGCACACTTAAGGCACGAATTCCGAGGTTTCCTCGGATGGGATAGTGCCGTGCTACTTGCTACTTGCTACTATTTCCTATTTTCTTTATTTAGAAAAATTTAATTATTGTTACACCACCGTGATATGATGGCTTGTGGTCTGGGTTTGAAATGCTCTATGGTAAAACCTTAAGGGGTTTAATCGTAGTTTAGTTTCAAATTGCTCGATCGCGCTCGATCGAGACTATTCGTGTCGATTTTTCGATTCTTGTAGCAATTGTGACTAAAAAAAGCACAGCTCCAGCCAAAAATCAACTGTGAGTCAGTAGCCGAGTATCGTAACTTTGTCCGAGCAATCTCAGCAACCAACACCAACACAAGAAGAAGAAACGACTCAACCAAGTCCTGAATCTTCCGAACAAGGGAATTCCATGACAGAGTACTATCAGCTTCAGCGTACGCTACTGTTGATAACTCTAGCTTTGATGGGATTAATTTTTGCTCCCGTCTGGTATTTTTATTCCTTAAATATTGCCCTCAATTATTTATTGGGAGCAATAGTTGGTGTAATTTATTTGGGATTGTTAGCCAAAGATGTTGAACGCCTAGGTCAACAAAAACGTCTCGGAGCTAAGGGATTAGCAATTTTTGCTGTACTAATTATTGTTGCCAGTAAATGGCAGCAATTGCAAATCCTTCCCGTCTTCTTGGGATTTCTTACCTATAAAGCAGCAATCATTTGTTACATGCTACAAACGGTGTTAACACCGTCAGAGAATGTCAATAACGATAGTTGAATTATGGCGTTAAAAAATTTAAAAGTAGATTGGATTGGATTTACTAAATTGCCGATCGCAAATTAATAGTTAAATAAATCTAGGCGAATGGAAATTCTAGATAGTTTGACAGTTCTAAATACATATACACTTGCTTCGTTAGAAGTTGGCGAACACCTTCATTGGAAAGTTGGCAACTTCACCGTTCACGGACAAGTTTTTATAACTTCTTGGTTAGTTATTGGTATTTTGGTAATAGCTTCTCTAGCTGCTACTAGCAATATTCAAAGAATTCCTAGCGGCATTCAAAATGTGATGGAATACGCATTGGAGTTTATCCGCGATTTAGCTAGAAATCAGCTTGGAGAGAAAGAATACCGTCCATGGGTGCCTTTTATTGGCACTTTGTTCTTGTTTATTTTTGTGTCAAATTGGGGAGGAGCGCTCATTCCTTGGAAGCTAATCAAATTGCCTTCTGGTGAATTAGCTGCCCCAACTAACGACATCAACACTACTGTTGCCTTGGCTTTGCTAACATCTTTAGCGTATTTTTATGCAGGTTTTAGCAAAAAAGGACTGGGATACTTTAAAAAGTATATCGAACCAACTCCCGTCTTGCTGCCGATCGCGATTTTAGAAGATTTCACCAAACCGCTTTCCCTAAGTTTCCGTCTATTCGGGAACATCCTGGCAGATGAATTGGTTGTAGCAGTATTAGTACTGTTAGTTCCTCTGTTCGTACCATTGCCAGTAATGGCGTTAGGTTTGTTTACCAGTGCCATTCAAGCTTTGGTATTTGCAACCCTCGCAGGTGCTTACATTCACGAAGCACTTGAAGGACACGGTGAAGAAGGACATGAGGAATAATTAAACCCTCAGCCGAATCAGAGACACGATCGAATTTTTCGAGCTTCAAGCAACGAATTTGTTTGACATGTCGCGTCTTTAGTTTCAGTCATTGCCAAATGACTCATTTAAAAACAATCCATTTTTCTAGTTAAGGATAAAAATAATCATGGATATCAACGCTGCTTCCGTTCTTGCTGCTGCTTTAGCGATTGGTTTAGCTGCAATTGGCCCTGGTATCGGTCAAGGTAACGCTTCCGGTCAAGCTGTAGCTGGTATTGCTCGTCAACCAGAAGCTGAAGGAAAAATTCGCGGTACATTGTTGTTGACCCTAGCGTTCATGGAATCTCTCACCATCTACGGTTTGGTTGTTGCGCTTGTATTGTTGTTTGCTAACCCCTTCACCTAAGTCCTGGTAAATCGATAATGTAGAGACGCGATTCGATCGCGTCTCGCGTCTCTACACGACAATAGTGTTTTAATTGCGAATCTAACTTATATAAAATGTTTGAATTCGATGCAACTATGCCTTTAATGGCAGTTCAGTTTTTGCTATTGGCAGTGGTTTTAAATGCAGTTTTCTACAAACCACTCACCAAAACTCTGGATGAGAGAGACGAATATATTCGCAAAAATGATGCTGATGCTCGCGAACGTTTAGCCAAATCTGAAATGTTGGTCAAACAATACGAACAGCAAATTTCTGATGCGCGCAAACAGTCTCAGACGATTGTAGAACAAGCTCAAGCGGATGCTAAAAGTATCAACGCGCAGAAATTAGCAGAAGCACAAAGAGAAGTTCAAGCGCAAAAAGAGCAAGCAGCCCGAGAAATCGAAGAGCAAAAACAAGCAGCCATGAGTTCCCTAGAGCAGCAAATAGATTCTCTCTCTCGTCAAATTCTCGAAAAACTAGTTGGTGCAGAACTAGTTAAATAACAGCATCCAGAGATTAGATAAAGAATAAGAGAAAAGAATTATAAACGGGGAACGCGCGTATGATTGATAGTCTATTATTTTTGACAGAAGCTCATGCAGAGGCTGAAGGTGGTTTTGGTCTGAAGTTCGATCTTTTAGAATCTAACCTAATTAACCTCTCAATTTTGCTAGGGGTACTGTTTTTCTACGGACGTAAAATTGTTGGTAATGTTCTAAGCGAACGACGTGCGAAAATTGCGACACAAATTCAGGAAGTAGAAAAGAAACTACAGCAAGCTGCAAAAAGCTTAGAAGAACAACAACAAAAACTAAAGGCGGCAGAAGTTACAGCCGCACAAATTCGCCAAGACGCGGATGTTAATGCCGAAAAAACCAAACAGCAAATTATCGCTCAGGGCGAAAAAGAAGTCGAACGCGTCAAAGCCATGGCAGTTCAAGACCTCAATTCCGAACAGGATCGAGCGGTCGCCGAATTGCGTCAGCGAGTAACCGCATTGGCGATCGAGCGAGTTGAAGCTCAACTGCAAGGAATTCTCGATGACTCAGCTCAACAGACATTAATCGATCGCAGCATTGCTCAATTAGGAGATGGCAGATAAATGAGTGCAACTCTGATTAGTAGCGAAATTGCCGAACCTTACGCTCAAGCTTTAATGTCTGTGGCTCGAGCGCAGAATTTGACCGAGCAATTTGGCGAGTCTTTTCGCGACGTAGAAACTTTGTTGACAGAATCGTCGGATTTTAGCGAGTTTATTACCAATCCAGTCATCAAAGACGACGATAAAAAGTCAGTATTGAGAAGGGTTTTAGGCGATGGAGCCAATCCTTTTTTAGTTAACTTTTTGATGCTTTTGGTAGAAAAAAGACGAATTGTTTTCTTAGAAGCGATCGTCAAACAATATTTAACACTGCTGCGAGAGTTAAATCAAACCGTTCTTGCTGAAGTTACTTCTGCTAAAGAACTAAATGACGGACAAAAGCAAGCAGTCATAGAAAAAGTCAAAGCGATCGGCAACGCCAATAACGTCGAACTTAAAGCGACGATCGACCCAGAATTACTTGGGGGCGTAATCATTAAAGTTGGCTCACAAGTTTTAGATGCCAGCATTAAAGGACAACTGCGACGCATCCGCATGAGTCTGAGTTAATAAATGTTCATGGTTGATGGTTCGTGGTTCACGGAAATTTTTCAATGAACGATGAACGATGAACGATGAACGACTAAAACCAAACAATCCACAACAAGCAACAAATTACTGACAACGAATATGGTTAGCATCAGACCAGACGAAATCAGCAGCATTATTCGCCAGCAAATCGAGTCTTACAGCCAAGAAGTTCAAGTTTCCAACGTTGGTACCGTCTTACAAGTAGGCGACGGAATCGCCCGTATTTACGGTCTAGAACAAGCAATGGCAGGGGAACTTTTAGAATTTGAAGACGGTACTGTTGGTATCGCCCTCAACCTAGAAGAAGATAACGTCGGTGCGGTATTGATGGGCAACGGTCGCGACATCCAAGAAGGTAGTACCGTTAAAGCAACTGGTAAAATCGCTTCCGTTCCAGTCGGCGAAGCTACCATCGGCAGAGTCGTCGATGCTTTAGCTCGTCCGATCGACGGTAAGGGAGACATTCAGTCCAACGAAACCCGTTTGATTGAATCAATGGCACCTGGTATTATCGAGCGTCGTTCCGTTCACGAACCAATGCAAACAGGTATTACCGCGATCGACGCGATGATTCCAGTCGGACGCGGACAACGCGAATTAATTATCGGCGATCGTCAAACTGGCAAAACTGCGGTAGCTGTAGACACGATCATCAACCAAAAAGGCGAAGATGTAATTTGCGTTTACGTGGCGATCGGTCAAAAAGCTTCTACCGTCGCACAAGTAGTCAATACCCTCGAAGAAAAAGGGGCAATGGACTACACCATCGTCGTAGCAGCTAACGCCAACGATCCTGCAACTCTACAATATCTCGCTCCTTATACAGGTGCTGCTTTAGCTGAATACTTCATGTACAAAGGCAAAGCGACTCTAATTATTTATGACGATCTCTCCAAGCAAGCACAAGCTTATCGTCAGATGGCTCTATTGCTACGTCGTCCACCAGGACGCGAAGCTTATCCTGGAGACGTATTCTATCTCCACTCTCGCTTGCTAGAACGTGCGGCAAAACTCAGCGACGATTTGGGTAAAGGTAGTATGACTGCTCTACCTATTATTGAAACCCAAGCTGGTGACGTTTCTGCTTATATTCCCACCAACGTAATTTCGATTACCGACGGTCAAATCTTTTTGTCTTCTGACTTGTTTAACGCTGGTTTCCGTCCCGCGATCAACGCTGGTATTTCCGTATCCCGTGTGGGATCTGCGGCTCAAACCAAAGCGATGAAGAAAGTAGCAGGTAAATTAAAGCTAGAATTAGCTCAGTTTGCCGAACTCGAAGCTTTCGCTCAATTTGCTTCTGATTTGGATGCTGCAACTCAAGCGCAATTAGCACGAGGTCAGCGTTTGCGCGAAATTCTCAAACAAGCTCAAAATTCACCTTTATCTGTAGGCGAACAAGTTGCCATCGTTTATGCTGGCTTGAATGGTTACATAGATAATATCCCTCAAGACAAGGCTGCTGCCTTTGCTAATGGATTACGCGATTATTTGAAGTCTAGCAAAGCCAGATATGGCGAAATCGTTGCTTCTGAAAAAGTTTTAACTGATGAAGCTGAAAACCTTCTTAAAGAAGCGATTACTGAATACAAACAGGCTTTTGTAGCATAGTAAATAAGGCAGAGGGCAGATGGCAGATGGCAGAAGGTTGACTTAAAGGTGAGTTATTAAATACCTACTCCTCTGCACCTCTAGCTCATAAATCCTAACCTATAACCCCTAATCAACTATGGCAAACCTTAAACTTATTCGCGATCGCATTCAGTCGGTCAAAAACACGAAAAAAATTACCGAAGCGATGCGTCTGGTAGCAGCAGCGAAAGTACGACGCGCTCAAGAACAAGTTACTTCTACTCGTCCCTTTGCCGATACTTTGGCACAAGTTCTTTATAATTTGCAAGGTCGTCTCAAATTTGAAGATGTCGATCTACCGCTGTTCAAACAGAGAGATGTAGACTGCGTCGGTTTGTTGGTAATTACAGGCGATCGCGGTTTGTGCGGCGGCTACAATAGTAATATTATTCGTCGTGCCGAACAGCGCATCAAAGAACTAAAAGCTGAAGGCGTAAACTACAAGCTTGTTACAGTAGGACGCAAAGCAACTCAGTATTTCGAGCGTCGCAGCGCACCGATCGACAAAACTTTTGTCGGTTTAGAGCAAATTCCATCTGCCGCCGAAGCATCGAAAATTGCTGATGAATTACTATCTTTGTTCTTGTCTGAATCGGTAGACAGAGTTGAGTTAATTTACACTAAATTCGTCTCTTTGATCAGCTCGAAGCCAGTTATTCAGACTTTGTTACCTTTAACAACTCAAGGTTTGGAAGTTCAAGACGACGAAATCTTTCGTTTAACTACTCGTGGCGGTGATTTTCAAGTACAAAGGGAAACAGTAACTACCCAAGTTACCAGCTTTCCTCAAGACATGATTTTCGAGCAAGATCCCGTCCAAATTTTGGATGCCTTGTTGCCTCTTTATTTAAACAACCAATTACTTAGAGCATTGCAAGAATCTGCTGCTAGCGAACTAGCTGCAAGAATGACAGCTATGAACAATGCTAGCGATAACGCTTCTGAATTAGTTGGTAGTCTAACTTTAGAGTACAACAAAGCACGTCAAGCCGCAATTACTCAGGAACTCCTTGAAGTTGTAGCTGGTGCTAACGCACTTTAAAATGAAATACAGAATGAAATACCCCATCTTTAACTAAATAAGATGGGGTATTTCATTTCTAAATAATACTGCTGCTATTGAATAACATTTTGCTTGTCGATGCACCTGCTTGACGTAATTGCCTTGTCATCTGCAAGTTTATTAGCGCGATCGCTAACCATTGTCCCATCAAAGCGATCGCGACGCTTGTAGTAGCTGCTGATGGGGTAGCAACTGATGGAATAAAGGAAAATAAGAATAACCAAGGATGGCGATCGGGAGACATGCCAAACAGAAAAATTAAACCCATCGGTATGGCGATCGCGCTACCTACTGTAACTGCTGCCCAAATTGCCCTGGTTTTTGCTCTCATCATCAACATTAACTGGGCGAGACTTGCATAAATAAAAATAGTGCTGACAGTAAGCAATAATCCTAGCAAAGCAGGAATTCTATCTTCGCCCAGATTAAAGATAAACAAAGCAGGCAAAAGATAAATCGTAACAATGCCCAAATTTAGGGCTATCGCTACAATTGCAGGACTTTTTTGCCCTAAAACCAAATCTTTCCAAAAATCGTTACGTCTGTCTTCGTTTTGATGGCGATAGCGCGCCCAATCTTGTAAAGTTTGACGATGAGGACTTAAAGCAGCAGTCAAACACAAGAAAAATACTACAAGCGAAAATTGTAAAAGCCCAAAATTACCATATAGGTAATAATCATCATAGGTACTTATAGTTTGAAATGTAAAACCAGTTGCGATCGCAACACAACAACCACTCAACCAATAACTTTGAGTTTTTGTTAATAAAGTACAGTTGGGATTGTCAAAGCGATGCGGTAGAGATTGCCAAATCCAATAAGTTGCTACAACATAATTGAGAATAATAAAACCGCTTCCAGTCAAAGGATTTTTCCAAAAAGATTGTCCGTAAAAAAGCAGGTTTTCCAAATTATTGGAACTTGAGTAATGGGAGACGGGAAGATAGGTAGCTTTGACTAAGTAAGAAAGAATCACTCCTGGATAGAATAAAGCAATCCAGTCAAAAAGAGTTTTAGTCGCGATCGCACCACTATTAGATGCTGTCGTCATTAATGATAAAAAACCGAGAACGAAACCGCTACCCAACCAAGGTTTAAATCCTGCTAATCCTAAATAGCTAAATTCTCCCAAACCAAAATTAATTAATCCTAGTAACAGGGCGAGACTATAAAAGAAAATACAACTAGCAGTTAATACTAGATAAAAAGTAATTAGTAAATTAATTGGAATTCCTGCTGCTAATCCCGCACCTAAATGAAGTGGTAAAAAGGAGATAGCTACTAAATATAATAAGATAGGAACTCCTATCATTTTTCCAATTAAAATATTAGTGGCATTTTGAGGACTGAGACGAACGAAATTTAGTGTTCCTTTGCTATCTTCTTTTGATAAATCGGCAATCAGCATATAAGTACCGACTGTTAGTAAGACAATGATGCCGATCGCGCTGATACTACTAAATAGATCCAGCCACCAACGCTGCCAGTCTACCATCCAGTTACCGAGCAAGTCTTTGATACATTCTATGCCTTTGTAATCATTTTCAGAAGTACAATAAGAACTATAAACAGAGCTATATTTTCCGTCGCCACTAGGCAATAAACTTTCAAAATAAAGATAAATTAATGATTGGAAAAATACAGAAATTAATGCCGCTATCGCTAGATTTCTCTGCTTTAATTTACCTTTTAATTCTCTAAATAATTGAGGATTTTTTTCACCTAAATTATTGATAATTTTTGTTGACATTGTCGCTCTTTCCTTTCATAATTAGTAGCCACTCGATTCGTTCATTATTCCTTGAAATTAGCTAGCAGCTATCGGCTATCAGTCATTAGTTTTTAATTTTCTCTAATCCCTAATCCCTAACCTCTAACCCCTAGCCCCTAGCCCCTGTTTAAGATGTTTGCTGATGACCTAATTTTAAAAAAATCGATTCTAAATCTTCTTGTTGACGGTGAAATTCTGTAATGGGAATACCTGCTTCAATCAGCGATCGCAACATTTCGGCTAGTTCTGTTTCTCCTCCTGTAAAATTGACTTTAAGACTTTTAGTTCCTGGTACTATCTCCCATTCTTTTACCTCAGAAAAATG
The DNA here is from genome assembly GCA_051657945.1 of Xenococcaceae cyanobacterium. Taxonomy (GTDB): domain Bacteria; phylum Cyanobacteriota; class Cyanobacteriia; order Cyanobacteriales; family Xenococcaceae; genus CAZJTL01. Next base: position 15,126 of record JBOFLQ010000048.1, read on the forward strand.
ATTGAGTTCCCTTTGTAGAGTTTCCAAATCTCCTAATGTAGATAAAATTAATTGCTGGCGAGATAGACGTTTGTATAGCTGTCGCAAAGAAGTACTTTCGACTAAATAACCTAATTCCATAATTCCCACCGAACTGCATAATTCTGCTAGATCGCTGAGGACGTGAGAAGAAATTACAATCGTCATCCCTGCTTCCTGCAAAATTTTGATGATTTGGCGAAACTGCATCCGCGCGATCGGATCTAAACCAGAGACGGGTTCGTCTAGTAATAATAGAATCGGTTCGTGAATAATAGTGCGCGCCAAACTCAGACGTTGTTTCATCCCTCTTGAGAGAGTAGCAATTTGACTGTTGCGTTTGTTAGCCAACTGCACTAATTCCAGCACTTCATAAAGACGTTGTTGGCGACGAGGCTGTTTGAGACGGTAAAGTCTGGCAAAATAATCTAGATAGTCCCAAACTATCAAATCTTCATAGAGAGGAAAATCATCGGGAAGATAGCCCAAATGTTGCTTGAGATGGAGATTACTATTATCTCGCAACAAACGATCGCCATGAATGTAAATTTCCCCAACTGTCGGTTCTTCTGCTGCGGCTAACATTCTAATTAAGGTTGTTTTACCCGCTCCATTAGGCCCGATCAAGCCATAAACTTCTCCGCTTTTAACTTGCAATTCGACATCATTAACCGCTATGTGTCGATCGAATTGTTTCGTCAGTCTTACTGTTGCGATCGCCAACTCTTTTGTCATTAGCGTCTTTTTAGAAAATTTTTTGCCTGCGGTTGAGCCACATTGCTTGATTATAGTTAGCTTAACTTTTTCCTGTTGTGGCTGTCATCAATGTTGACAAAATTGAAACGTTAATTTGAGGTAACCTTAAACCTGCATATTTTTCAAGAGATAATTTTAGAGTTGGCATTTTTTATCCCATAGCGGCGATCGCTATCAATCCTTAATCGCTACAAATATTTCAGTCTCTATGTCAAATCTTCACAATGACGTTAAAACAAACGATCGAGAAACGCTGGTGCAATCTCAAGCGAGAATTTGGGATAGTGCGACTAGAGAAAGATTGTCTGAGACATCAGATTTTCCTAAAGTAAAATGGCATCCTCGCGTTTTATGGGTTGGAATTGGTTGCAAAAAAGGAACATCAAAAACATTAATCCAAATGGCGATCGAGCAAACTTGTCAGCGATATCATTTAGCAACTGAAGCGATCGCAGGTATTGCAACCATCGATCTTAAAGCAAACGAACCAGGCATTTTAGAAATTTGTCGCGCCTGGAATTTACCTTTAAAAATCTTTTCTGCTGAAACTTTAAATCGAGTAAAAGTTTCCACGCCATCTCAAACGATCGATAAAAAAGTAGGAACACCTAGTGTTGCCGAAGCAGCAGCTATTTTAGCAAGTCTCGATCGCTCATTACCAATTACCAATTCATTATTAGTATCAAAGCAAATCTTTAAACAAGAGAACGAACCTGGTGTGGTAACGATCGCGATTGCAGATTCAAAGTGCGATCGAACTAAATACATTTCATAAGTAACTCTAGCACTAGATAATTACCTCGATTGGTTGATTACGCCGAGAGAGTATTTAAGGAAAAATAAAGGATAAACCGTACTAACCTCGGAGGCGATCCGCACTTTAGTAACTCAAGCAATCTGGCAAAATAAAATTAATTCAAATTAATGAACCAAATGAAAATGTCACTCGGCTCGCTTTATAATTGGTATCGCAATACACTTCGCAATCCTAAATATCGCTGGTGGATTATTGGTGGAACTTTAATTTATTTGATCAGCCCTTTTGATATTTCGCCTGATTTTATTCCCTTTATTGGCGAACTTGATGACTTGGCGATCGTAGGTTTACTTGTTTCTGAAATATCTCAATTAGTATTAGATAAGTATCAATCTCGTAAAAATTCGACTACCTCTGCTAGTGCAGTTAGTGAAGAAGCTCAAGACAAAACCGTAGAAGTTAATGCAGTTTCGGTCAAGTAGCTTTAACATTAATACAATCACAACCAAAGAGGGCAATGTTGAAGCAACAGAAATTACTACTGGTAGATGACGAACCTGGAGTTCGTGAATCTGTGCAAGCTTATTTAGAAGATAGCGGCGAATTTTCTGTCAAAGTAGCCAGCAATGCCAACGAAGCTTGGGATTTAATCGAAAAAGAAACTCCAGACTTAGTTATTTCAGATATTATGATGCCGCAAGTCGATGGCTATCAATTTCTGAAAAAATTGCGAGAAGATTCTCGGTTTAAGGCAATGCCAGTAGTTTTTCTCACTGCTAAAGGCATGACTTACGATCGCATTCAGGGACTTCAAGCTGGATGCGATGCCTACCTCCCCAAACCTTTCGATCCTGACGAACTTGAAGCGATCGTCAAAAATTTGCTGGAAAGACGCAAAATTAATAATGAAGAGGGTAGTAACGAGCGTAAGTTAGAACAAATAGCTCAAAAACTCGAACAAATTGAAGGAATGTTGGGAAATAAACCCAATATCGTGCCTACTCCTCCGCCAATCAAAATTGAATTAACTCCACGCGAACAAAGTGTTCTAGATTTAGTGGCAAAAGGATTGATGAACAAAGAAATTGCCAAAGAATTAGAGACTAGCGTCAGAAACGTCGAAAAATACGTTAGCCGTTTGTTTAGTAAAACAGGAACTAACAGTCGTACCGAACTGGTACGCTATGCACTGCAACACGGACTTACTACGTAAATGCATGGTTAGAGCCAATTTGTTAAGTTGATTGAAGCTTGACTAAGATATATTGCATTTATTAAATTTACAATTCATTTTTAGTTAAGATTACGACCATAGACAGCTTGATTCGATCGTCGAACTTTTAAGATTTTTTACAAAACTTTGTATAAATTAAACAGTTGAAAAAATCAAAAAACTGTCTGTATCCCTATTCATTAGAAAATTTACCGAAAAATGAATTTGGGAATACATATTCGTCCTTACTAAATAATGAGGTAAATCTTCAATGAAAACTTCTCAACAAACACCTTTGGGTGAATCACTTGGTTTTGCCGCTATTTTAATACTGACGAGTATTGGCATTATTTTATTGATGAGCTTGCAATCTGGTAGATTCTAGACTTAAAATTTAAATTCTGTAGAGCAAGCTCTTTCCATGACTGTCAGTTCCACAAGTAGTATATAATCCGTAGCTAGTAGCTAAAGCCTTGGCTTGCTCGGTTTCTTTAAGACTAGTTTTCCAAGGTTTTGGATTAGAGTAAGCGTAATAAGCTTCCACACCATCGATTCCCGCTACAGCCGCGCGAGGAATTAACTCGCTAGCAGGGCGGCGGTATCTAGCAGGATGAGCTAACACTGCCAAACCACCTGCTTGATGGATAACGTCGATCACCTTCGTTGCTTTACCTCTTTCTCCATAGACGCGATCGCCTTGAAGATAGGGCATCATCACTGGATGTTCTGGATCGAAAGCATAACCGAGAATATGTACTTCAACTCCCGATAGGATAGAAGTAATTTCAATGCCAGTCCAAAGGTGTGGAAAGGATTTTTGAGGATCTTTAAGGCGCGCAACATTTAACCACTGTTGAGCGACTTGATAGCCGCGAGTAGAGTGGTGATCGGTAATGGCGAAACCTTTAAGACCAATTTGTACTGCTTGATACATCAACTCTTCTGGAGTTAATTGTCCGTCAGAACAAATGGTATGCATATGAAAATTGTAAGTAGAAGGGCAGCTATCTGATTTGACGCTGTTCCATACTTTTTTTAATGCACTAATATTTTGAGCTTCTAGCAAAGTCGGAGTAGAATTTAGCACCATATTTTTTCCAAATATTATAGGGTAGAATTTCTTCCCTAATTCGCCGAGGAAAAATTACAAATTGTTAAATTTTACGATAACAAAATTTAAGGTTAAATGGTTGTAATTGTTAAATTTAGATCGTTATTTTTTCTAAGTATAAAAACCTAGAAAAGTAAATTTAATCTATTTATTGGCATAAGTAAATTAAATTTAGCTCTTAAAGATTGCTAATAATTTTTACTGTTGTTTGACGATACATAAATTAAAATTGTACGGAGTTTTTTCGCTCGAGTTATAAAATTTGCTATTTTTCTGATACACTAGTAAAGGACAAAAAACGGCGGCATAGCTAAGTGGTAAGGCCGAGGACTGCAAATCCTTTATCCCCAGTTCGAATCTGGGTGCCGCCTTGGAATAAAATCAATAACTTACAGCTTTGGAAAAATCGTTTCTTCAGGATGTTCGGGAAATTTTCGCTCGGGGTCGATCGAAGTCCTTTTAACTGTTGCTTGAGAATTTGGAGTTGTTGATATCATGTCCTGCTAAGTAGTCATGTTATTGGTGGGGGAAGGCAGAGGGACGGCGGATAAACATATCCGAGGAGACCTCGGATATTTCCGCCTCCAGAGGGCAGAAGGAAAGAGAAAGAATTAAGAAGAAAAGGTTATTGCTACTTATTAAACGGACTTGATATGAATTTGCGATCGGCTTTGCCGCTGCCCCTTGGGCAATCGCGATCTTTTACTGCTTGTACCAAGCTTTACGCCATTGCTTCATTTGCTCGATTTCTTTCTGTTGAGAGGTCAAAATATCTTGAGATAATTTCTTCATCTGGGGACGTTTAGTTTTACTTAAAGCATCTTTTGCCATAACTAACGCACCTTCGTGATGAGGAATCATCGCATCGATAAAGCGCCGATCGAAATCGCGATCGGCATTTCCCAAATCCATGCTCATCATCATACTTTGCTTCATATCTTCAGACATTGCCATCATATGCCCCATTTGTGCGTGCCAAGCCATAGGAGTTTGAGAAGCATTAGGATACCAAGCTTTACGCCACTGTTTCATTTGCTCTATTTCTTTTTTCTGAGCGGCAATAATATCTTGGGCTAGCTTTTTCATTTCAGGACGCTTCGATTTTGTTAATACTTCTTGAGCCATATTGACAGCCCCCTGATGGTGCATAACCATCCCATCGATGAATCGCAAATCGTAGTTGGCATCGGCAGCGCCTAAATCCATGGACATATCGTGAGACATCCCACCATCATTTTGGATCGTGTTGCCATGCTGTTTCATGTCTTGCTTGTTACTAACTTCGGCAGTGGTAGTATTTGAGGCTTGCGTTCGATTGGAAATGACTGAAGAACAGGCAACCGTTAGCGTAGTTGCACTTATAAAGGTTAAGACTACCAATCTAGTTTTAGTCAAGATTGCTTGCATAGATATTGAAAACCAATTGTAATTATTTACGTTCGATAATCGGACAAATTGTTTCTTCAGGCTGTTCGGGAATCTTTGACCAGCCAGATAAAAGTCCCTTTAGCTCTTGCTTGAGAATTTGAAGTTGTTGAATTTGCTCCTCGATCGCAGTGAGTTTTTCTTCAAGCTTTACTTTAATTTGGTCGCAAGGTAAGTTTCCTCGATCGTGTACTTCTAAAAATTCTTTAATTTCCGACAAACTCAATCCTAAATTTTGTGCGCGTTTAATAAATTTCAAACGAACAAATACATCAGAGTCGAACAAACGATATCCGCCTTCTGTTCTACCATTAGTTTTAAGTAAACCCAACTCATCGTAATAACGAATGGTTTTAATGGAAATACCGCTTTCAGATGCGATCGAACCGATTAGTTTTGGTTTTTCTGTAGTTAACATAATTAGTTTTTTAGTTAATTTCTCTTTGTGTAGTAATTTGGCGAGATTTGGGTTTACTTAATAAGAACCACCAAAGTTCTAAACCAATCAGTCCCAATCCACCAACGGTAACGATAATCTTATTTCTTAACGGTTGTTCGATAGGTTGAAACTGTCCTGCGCGATCGCTTTGAGATAATTGCATTGCATTCATTTTGTGAGGAATTTGGGCGATTGCATTACTCGAAAAAATTCCTAAAACGATTCCTAAACTAACAATATTGATAGCGATTGGCAATGCCTGTGCGCCCAGCGCAATCGTTTCGTGTACTTGGAAACGCGCGATCGCTTTTTTTTTCTTCATTGTTAAACCTTTTATACAATCGCTCCCGAAATTACTCCCAATAAAAATCCAAATCCTGTTAATGTTCCGAAAAAGATGATTTTTTTCATGTTTCTCTAACCAAATGTTTTTGGCTTAAAATTTCGCAAACGTAGCGCATTCATCACCACCGATACCGAACTAAATGCCATCGCCGCACCTGCAATAATAGGACTGAGTAACCAACCAAAGAAGGGATAGAGAATTCCTGCGGCAATGGGAATTCCTGCTACGTTGTAGATAAAAGCAAAGAAAAGATTTTGACGAATATTGCGAATAGTAGCGCGACTCAGTTGAATTGCCGTAACGATTCCCTGTAAGTCTCCTGAAATCAAGGTAATATCGCTAGCGGCGATCGCGACATCCGTTCCCGTACCAATTGCCATACCCACATCGGCTTGGGCTAGAGCAGGCGCATCGTTGATGCCATCTCCCACCATTGCTACTATTTTACCTTCTAATTGAATCGTTTTAACTGTAGCTGCCTTCTGTTCGGGGCGTATTTGGGCAAAAACGCGATCGATTCCCACTTCACGAGCGATTACTTCGGCTGTGCGGTAGTTGTCTCCAGTTAACATTACTACTTCCAAACCCATTTTCTGCAAGGCTCGAATCGCATTAACAGAAGAGGGTTTCACCGCGTCGGCAATCGCCATAATAGCTTCAATTTTTCTATCTACGGCAATCCAAATAACAGTTTTACCGAGATATTCTAATCGTTCCCAATCCTTTTGTAAGAAGCTGGTATCAATGCCTAACTCATTCATCCAGCGCTGCGTGCCAATTTGTATCAGTTGCTCTGAAACATAGCCTTGTACCCCACTTCCTGCAATTGCTTCAAATTCTCTTGCGTCGTTTAATTGCACTCTTTGCGATTGAGCGTACTCAACTACAGCTTCAGCCAGAGGATGTTCTGAATTTTGTTCTACAGATGCAGCCAGACGCAATAAATTTAGCTCGTTGTTGTTAGTAATCCCATTGACAGTTACAAAGTCAGTCACAGTCGGCTTACCTTGGGTAATCGTTCCCGTTTTATCGAGTACGATCGCCCTTAATTTGTGCGCCATTTCTAAACTTTCTGCGCCTTTGATGAGAATGCCATTTTCTGCCCCTTTTCCCATTCCCACCATAATCGAAGTTGGGGTTGCCAAACCAAGCGCACAGGGACAGGCAATAATCAACACGCCGATTGTTGTAATCAGCGCTATCGTCACATTTCCCATCAAGTTGTACCAGAGGATAAAAGTGGCGATCGCAATGGCAATCACAGCAGGTACAAACCATCCCGTCACGCGATCGGCTAAACGTTGAATTGGTGCTTTCGACCCTTGTGCTTGCTGTACCAGTTTGACAATCTGCGCTAAGAAAGTATCTTTACCGATTTTTGTTGCTCTAAATTTAAAGCTACCAGTTTTATTAATCGTTGCTCCAATAACTCGATCGCCCCTATGTTTTTTAATGGGAATGCTTTCACCCGTAACCATTGCTTCATCAATGGTAGAAACACCTTCAACAATTTCACCATCGACAGAAATTTTTTCTCCTGGACGTACCAGAATGATATCGCCAAGAACAACTTCAGCGATGGGAATATCTATTGCGCGATCGTTACGAATTACCCTTGCTGTTTTTGCACCTAAACCCATCAACTTACGAATCGCTTCTGAAGTTTGTCCCTTGGCGCGATTTTCTAGTAGTCGTCCCAGTAAAATCAAGGCAATAATTACCGATGCGGCTTCAAAGTAGACATCAGATGTAAGTCCCTGGTTAACAAACCATTGCGGACTGAAAATAGAAAATAAAGAATAAAGGTAAGCCGTACCCGTGCCGATCGCGACTAGGGTATCCATCGTTGCTGTATGGCGTTTGAGAGCTTTCCAAGCATTGATAAAGAAAGACGATCCACACCAAAACACTACGGGCGTAGTCAGCACTAATTGCAGCCAGGGATGATGCATCCATGCAGGAATCAAAGGAATGGGCAATCCTGTCATCATTGGCAGCGAACTGATGACCAAAATAGCACTAATAATACCGCTAACCCAAACCTTGCGAATCAGTTGGCGATTTTCGATAAGCCGTTCTCGTCTTTCGATCTCGTCTTCTGAAGCAAGTACGTCATATTGCATTGGTACAGCCGAGTATCCCGCGCGATCGACAGCATTCTGAATTGCTGCTAGATTGGTTTTGCTGGGGTTATAAGTAACGGTGGCTTGTTCTACACCAAAATTGACGCTACACGTCTGTACGCCTGAAATTGAGCGGATTGCTTCTTCGATGTTACTGGCGCAAGAGGCACAACTCATGCCTCGCAGTTTTAGATCGGTCTTTTCCATTTATAGCAATCGAATCAAAGATTAGGACGATAAAAATAAAATAGTTTCGCGCACTCCTCGCAGAGACACAGAGAGGTTTAGAGTGTCTTAACCTATAGTTCGATTGCTATACCACCTCCTAAAGCCGAACAAGCCATGTGGTCAACTTTAAGTTGTAATGTCATCATTTCAACCCTATGAAGATCGATTACTTCTATTGTCAAGTCTCTAGTCAACTGGAGAGTCAAGAGGCTGAAAAAGAAAAATTTGAAGATCGATCGATTAAAAAATATAGTCAACTGTTCGATCGACAATAAACCTCATAAGCGATCGAACCTTCTGCCATCTGCCTCCTGCCTTCTGCCTTGCCGAAGGGCGGTCAGTGTTAATTAAGAATTGTAGACAAATCGAAGACGGTTTTTAAATTCTCAGAGTATAACCGTAAACAAATTTAGTTCTCAGCTTAGTTGTGTGAAGCATTTTTGATTGCCATAAGACTATTTTTAACTAACTCAGCACTGGCTGTGCCATGGGCTGTCACTCTACAAAACTCTGAAAGGATGTCATTCCATGGAAGGACGAACCACCTCTAATTTACTCAAAAAGTTTTCGGAGGTAGTATCGAAACCGATCGCGTTAGATTTCTTGAATCGCAAAAGTAAGCATTTTTGGCTAATTCGCGGTCTTAGTTTGGGATTTGGCGGTTGCGCGATCGCTTTGAGCATAATCGGTATTAAAATTATTAACCAATTGCCCAATTCGGTTGACGATCTGTCTAGTTACGCTCGCTCTGAAACACTGACAATTAAATCTAAAGACAAAATTGTCTTGCAAGAAATTGGCGATGTTAGCCACGAAAAACTAAACATCGATCGCATTCCTAAAATACTTCAACAAGCTTTTCTTGCCAGCGAAGATCGCCGTTTCTGGGAACACGCAGGGGTGGATTTTCAAGGCATTGTCAGAGCCGTTTTTTCTAATTTTCGAGCTGGGGGAGTGATTCAAGGCGGCAGTACGATTACGCAACAATTGGCGCGCATTGCTTTTTTAAATCAAGAACGCAGTATCGATCGCAAGCTCAAAGAAATGATAATCGCCCACAGCATTGAAGAGCGATTTAATAAAAAACAAATCTTAGAAAATTATTTAAATCTTGTCTATTTAGGATCGGGTGCTTATGGTGTTGGCGATGCTGCTTGGCTTTATTTTAGTAAGTCGGTCGATCGATTGACAGTAGCAGAGGCAGCTACTTTAGCCGCGATCGTTCCGGGACCTAGCGTTTATTCACCGCTGGTTAATAAAAATACTGCTCGCGATCGCCGTAATGTTATTTTGCAACAAATGCAAGAACAAGGCTTTATCTCCAAAGCAGAAGCAGAAGTTGCGATCGCTTCTCCTTTGACAGTCAAACCAAGTCAACTCAAGCGTTTTAACCGAACTGCTCCCTATTTTACTGACTACATTCTTAAAGAAATCCCCAAATACGTTTCTCCCCAACAACTAAAAGCGGGTGGAATTGTCGTTGAAACCACCTTAAATTCTAAATGGCAAGAAGCCGCAGAAAAGGCAGTCGAACGCGCAATTGCTAGTTACGGCAGATGGCAACGCTTTCAACAAGCGGCATTGGTGGCGATCGAACCTCGCACGGGCGAAATTAAAGCGATGGTTGGCGGTCGAGATTTTGGCAAACAACAGTTTAACCGCGTTACTCAAGCGCAACGACAACCAGGTTCTACTTTTAAAACTTTTGTCTATACAAGCGCGATCGGGGCGGGTATTTCTCCATATAAAAGTTATCTCGATGCCGAATACGTTATCGATGGCTACAAACCAGAAAACTACGGCGATAAATACCGTCACAAAGAAGTTTCTATTTACGATGCCCTTAAATCTTCTATTAATATTGTTGCCCTGCGGACTCTAGTAGATGTCGGTTGGAAGCCCACCATCGACACTGCCAAAAAAATGGGCATTCAATCGGAATTAATGCCTACCTATTCTTTAGCTTTAGGAGCATCGGAAGTTAATTTATTAGAATTAACCAGCGCTTACGGTACTCTGGCAAATAAAGGCACGCACGCACAATCTTACGGTATCTCTCGCATCCTCGATCGCCACGGTAAAATTCTCTACCAATCCAAATCAAATTCAGATCGAGCGATCGAAGAAGAAATCAGTAGCATCATGACTTGGATGTTACAAGGCGTAGTCAACGGCGGTTCGGGTACACCCGCTCAAATTGGGCGACCGGTAGCAGGTAAAACGGGAACTTCTGACAAAGCTAGAGATTTATGGTTTGTCGGCTACATTCCCCAACTTGTTGCTGGTGTTTGGCTTGGCAACGATAATAATAGCCCAACTAATGGCACAAGCGCGATCGCGGCTGTCACTTGGCGCAGATTTATGCTAGAAGCCGTTAAAGGCATGGCGATCGAATCTTTTCCTCCTCGTCCTTCTCTCAATCGTCGTCGTCACTTTATTAAAGCCGAACCAATTAAACCCAGACGCAGCTACTACGACTATAAACCCGAAACAGAAGATAACTCTACTTCAGTTGATTCAACTATGAGAAATTCAACCAGTACCAGATTGCCCAGAAGAAAAAGATTGAGAAGCGAACTTCTTGAAAATGTTCAACCACAAAAAGCTACTCGCCGTCGCCGTCGGCGCTTACTACAACGATCGACGCGATCGACTGGACTACAAACACCATCAGTCAGTCAAGCTACACCAGAACCAATTCTCCTCGAAAAACCTCGTAAAAAAGACAATAAATCGTCGAAGTCTAATTAGATATTAAGTGGCCTATAAAAATATCGAAAAACTTCAGATAAATTTACATAGTTGCTGACAACAATAACTATATATTTGGAAATCTTTAATTGAAGCTTGAAAAAGCTTTTTTTGAAAAATAAGGTTTTTAGAACCTGGAAAAGATCGAGTTGCAAAATTAACATTTCAATGACAAAAATATTTTCAAGGATAATTCACTCGATCTATCTCCATTTTCAGAAGAACCTTTATTCGATCGAACAACAGAATCGGGAAGTTTTAAATTCCCAGAGTTAGAATCAGAAATCAAGCCAATAGACTTGTTGCGAAATAAAAGTATCGATCGCGATCGCTTCCCTAACATTCGTCTTAACAGAAGTTTTTTAGGCTGCCATAAGATAAAAATTCCATAACCCACAAGCGGTTAGTATCAATCGATCGTCAAATTCAGATACACGATTGCGATAAATCTCAGAGACCGGATTATATCTTTTTACTCCAGAAAAAGCATTTTCACTCATCACTCGTTCCTGCGCCAATTCTCGATTATTTTGTGTTTGTAAGGATGTTAATTTTCCTCCCTTTGGTTTTTTTTGTGGCAACCTTATATTTACATACTGTTTTTGTACTCCTTGAAACCCTGAATCTACCAAGACTGGAATTTCTTCAGGTATCCCACCAATGATGTCAAGAGCGATCTTGTATCTTTTTATCATGAGTTTTTCCTGTTGTACTAGGACTCAGAACCAAAATTTGCTTGTGTTTGTCTACTGCCGCTAAATTTTTAGTTGTGTGTCGCTTCTTTTTTCCTGAGTAATTATCTTTCTCAAAGTGCATTACAAGCAATTAAAGTTGCTTATGCTTCCATAGATGCTCAAGAACCTAAAATAATATTTTTTGAAAGTCCTCATGCAGCTTTAGATACATACAACAGAGAAATAAAACCAACTTTACAAAGTGACTCAATTAATGTTGATAGACGCATTAATTGGGAGTTGATTCATAAACTAATAAATAGTTTCAACTCTCTACTACAACAACTAGAGCAATTTACTAATCAGCAAAAAGATCGGAATTTACTCCCGACTTATTATTCAATGAGTTTTTCGCATCACATTTTAACTCAACTTTGAGCTTGTTATGCTTGGAAGCTAGATTTTGCTTATTCTGTTTTAGGCTATGATTACGATCCAAAAAAATGGGAAGCACTTCAACTTTCAATTAAAAATTGTGGTTGGATTTTAGCTTTTAAAGAAGTTTGTTTAGTTTGCGATCGCCCGATTAAGTTATCATTCAAAGATGATTTTATTCTTCATGCAGAAGAAGAACCAGCAGTTTTATTTAGCGATGGATATAAATTTTATATACACAACGGAATCAAATTACCAGAAAACTATGGAGAAATTCATCCATCTCAGTGGCAAACACAATGGCTATTAGAAGAAAATAATCATGAACTAAAAGAATTACTAATTGAAGAAATTGGTTATGCTCGAATTTGTCAGGAATTACCTAAAACAGAAGCAGATTCATCAGAAGAATCTACTCTCTTAAAAATTGGCAATAAAGACGATAAACCTATATACGTGCTTTAAAAAACTTCTCCTACAGGAGAAACTAGCTTAGAAAGAGTATCGCCCGATCGATTAATCTTAAAATTTAGATCGGAGCAACAAAATTATTTAGAAAAGTGTAAAAAAATTGCTTACTCTACGGAAAGAATCGATCGTCAAAGTGCATCAGAAGCAATTAAAGCTGCATATACTCTTCTTGGTGCAAAAAAGCCTAAAATATTATTTTTTGAGAGTCCCCGCGCTGCTATAGATACTCTAAACTCAAAAATAAGAGAAACCTTACAAGATGATCCAACTTATTTTCATAGACGACTCGAAATAGAGCTAATTATTAGACCCAAAAATAGTTTACTTCATCAATTAAAGTATCCTAATTCTACTATTCATACCAAAAAACAGAAATTCCCGATCGCTTATAACTCAACTAAATTTTTGGATGGTATTTCTATTCAATTTTGGGCGCGTTATGCTTGGAAATTCGATTTTGATTATTCTGTTTTAGGTTGTTATTATGTTCCTGAAAAATGGGAAACCCTTCAACTTTTAATTAAAAATTGCGGTCGAATTTTTGCTTTTAAAGAAGTTTGTCTGGTTTGCGATCGCCCGATTAAGTTATCATTCAAAGATAATTTTATTCTTCATGCAGAAGGAGAACCCGCAGTTTTATTTAGCGATGGACATAAAATTTATGCTTATAACGGAATAAAATTACCAGAAAAGTATGGAGAAATTCATCCATCTCAGTGGCAAACACAATGGCTATTAGAAGAACATAATACTGAAATTAGAGAATCATTAATTCAAGGAATTGGTTATTCTCGAATTTGTCAGGAACTACCTGTAACAAAAATAGATTCATCAGAAAAATATACTCTTTTAAAAGTTGCTACTGGCGATCTCGAAACAATCTGCTTGGTTACGCAAAATTATTCCGCAACAGAAGAAAATAGTTTTGTGAGAGTGCCACCTAATACAAATTCAACAGCAGTGGAATCAGAGCGATCCTAAGCTTACCCCTCATCAAAAAAAAATCATCGAAGATAATCTTAATACTATCCTCATGTCAAACTCGCTCCAATTGATGAGACGAGCAGCTAAGTTTTTTGGAAACGGGATTCATTAATTCAGTGCTAAAATCTAACGTCAGCGACATAAATATTTAAATTTGAATCTAAAGGATTATTTAACTATGTTTTTACCGATGGAAATTTTAGCAGTAGCGGGTGAATTCCCAACCTATTTTGTTGCCGTTTACGTAGTTGGTTTTATCGCCGCCGTGACCATCGGTTCGATCGCTTGGTACAACTCCAAGCGTCCAGTTGGCTGGGAAGATAGCTCAAAACCAGACTATGTTCCAGATCTAAAAACAGAAAATAATCCCAAAGTACAAAAATAAAGATGAGAAACTAACTTTCTAGGTGAGGCGAGCGAATTTTAATCACATAAAGATTAAAATCAAGATAAATTTTTGATTATGTAATCCAGAAAACTCTGGCAAACCCAAACTTGTAGCTTACAATAAAGATGGCGGAGACAAACGTTTCCGTTCACTCCTCACACCACACCCCGCCCGAACTCAGTCCGGGCGGTTCCTTATATTAGGGCAAATTTTCAGAAATAAGATCGGAAAACGTAATAAACTCAAGCAAACTCAATTTTTCGTTTAGATAAAGATTGACCTCGATCGTGATAGAATTCTGTTTGTTAAACAGAAAATTGCTCAAGAGAAGGACTTTCAGGCATGTCAGCAACTGCCCCAGTTACAGACGCAAGTTTTAAAGATGAAGTTTTAGACAGCGATGTTCCTGTTTTGGTCGATTTTTGGGCACCTTGGTGCGGTCCTTGCCGCATGGTTGCGCCAGTAGTCGATGAAATTGCCGAACAATACGAGGGTCAAGTCAAAGTAGTCAAACTCAACACAGACGAAAATCCAAACACGGCAAGTCAGTATGGTATTCGCAGCATACCTACTTTGATGATATTTAAAGGCGGTCAGAGAGTAGATATGGTTGTTGGCGCAGTACCCAAAACTACCTTAGCCAATACTTTGGAAAAATATCTTTAAACTACAGCACGAGGAACGAAATTTAAAATATTAGCATTGCTAAGCTCATCTTCTGTAAGTGCTTAGTAGGTTTTTTGCCTTTTAAAACATTTATCTAATTTGAGCGGGATTCTTCCCGCTACAGACCGAGCGGGATTAGCGAACAGTGAGTCGTTTAGACGAGTGAATAATTTAACGGGGGAAAATGTCAAAACAACAATACTAAGAGCCTCAACAAGATTAAACTTGAGGTTATCTTGGTTTTTTTATTTAGTAAGAAGTAGAGAATTTAGTATATACGATCGCAAATTTTCCCCCGAAGCGATCGAACTTGGATAAAATAAAGTACTCCTGCGATAATAAAGATATGGCTTTATCTAGTCCTCAAAATAACCTCGAATCCTTACTAAAAGCCGACGTTATAGCATTAATCGATCGCTTGCCCGACCTCAAACATGGCAAATTAATTAAAAGAGCTTTAGAGGTGTTAATCAGAATAAGCGAGCAGGAAGTAGATCGCTTAGACTGGAAAATTTTAACAGCATCGCTAGAAGACTTAGAACAAGGATTTAAAAATTTATATCCC
The DNA here is from genome assembly GCA_051657945.1 of Xenococcaceae cyanobacterium. Taxonomy (GTDB): domain Bacteria; phylum Cyanobacteriota; class Cyanobacteriia; order Cyanobacteriales; family Xenococcaceae; genus CAZJTL01. The sequence continues at coordinate 30,476 of JBOFLQ010000048.1, forward strand.
TACCGTCACATTCGCAAAATTTCTATTTTTGGTTCGGCAAGATTGCCCACATCAAGCCCAGAATATTTAATGGCTGTCGATTTTGCCCGCTACATTACTCAATTGGGATTTATGGTAATTACTGGGGCTGGTGGTGGGATCATGCAAGCAGGAAACGAAGGTGCTGGCAAAGAAAACTCGCTTGGACTCAATATTCAATTACCTTTCGAGCAAGAATCAAATCCGTTTATCAGTGAAGATAAATTAATTGAATTTAAATATTTCTTTACCCGCAAACTCTTCTTTTTGCGAGAAAGCGACGCGATCGCGCTATTTCCTGGCGGTTTTGGTACTCAAGACGAAGCCTTTGAAACCCTAACTCTGTGTCAAACTGGTAAGTATGGGCCAGCACCTCTAGTGTTAATCGACAAACCAGGTGGCGATTATTGGTTATCTTGGAACGAACACATCAAGGAGCATCTGGTCAAAGGCGGTTTAGTTTGCCCCGAAGATACAAGTATTTACACTATTACTGACGATCTTAGCGTTGCTTGTAATGCGATTCGAAGTTTTTACTGCGTCTATCATTCAAGTCGTTACGTGGGTAAATTGTTTGTCATGCGCTTGAATTCAGAACTAAACGACGAACAAATCGAATTGTTAAACAAAGAATTCAGCGATATTTTAGTTGAGGGCAAAATTGAAAAGAGTCGCGCCTTACCCGAAGAAAGAGGAGACAATACAGCGGCTTTACCTCGTATAATATTTCATTTCAACCGTCAAAGTCTCGGGCGCTTGTACCAAATGATCGATCGCATCAATCATCTAGGAATTTCTTGTCCCGCCACCGAACACCCAGAAAGAAAATAAACATAAATTAAACCGCGATCGCTATCTTAGTCTCGCTTTCAAAAAAATTTTAGACAGACAGTAAAATTATTGTCTCAATTGATACTAAATTTTCAGGACAAATTCGTTATCTTCAGGTCAGAGAAACCCCTCCACAGGGCATTATCGACAAGTGAGTTTGCCTCCCTTGACATTTCCTTGTGCATAGTATATTGATTTTTATCTAGGGCAATCATGCGGATCGAGCAGTTGCAAGCGTTCTTGGCTGTTGCCGACACGGGAAACTTTGGTCAGGCAGCGCGTAAATGTGGGGTGACTCAGTCAACCATAAGTCGTCAAATTCAAGCCTTAGAACAAGATTTGGGTTTGGCTTTATTCCATCGCACTTCTGTTGCTAAGTTAACTCTTGGTGGCGAAAAATTATTGCCCCACGCGCGCAAGATCTCTCAGGAGTGGGAAAAAGCCTCTCAAGAATGTGCCGATCTCGTGGCTGGAAAACAACCAGAATTGTGTGTGGCGGCAATTCATTCGGTCTGCGCTCACTATTTACCGCCAGTACTGCAAAAATTTTGCTCGGATTATCCACAAGTGCAATTGCGCGTAACGGCATTGGGTAGCGATCGCGCCCTGAAAGTGCTGCGAGATGGTTTAATTGACGTAGCGATCGTGATGCAAAATCGATTTTTTACCGCTTCTCCAGAAATGATAGTTGAAGTTCTTTACGAAGAAGCAATTGAAGTATTGATGTCCTCAAATCATCCCCTTACTAAGTACGATGAGGTTTCTTTGTCGGATTTGGTTGAATATCCTCAAGTTGTCTTCAAAGATGGTTATGGCATGCAGCGCTTGGTACAGGAATGGTTTGGCAAAAATAATCTTAATTTTAAACCAGCCATGGAATTAAACACCCTCGATGCTTTTCGCGGCGTAGTTAGACAAGGAGAAATGATTGCTTTATTGCCCAAAACAGCCCTGATTGAAGTCAGTCAAGATCCAACTTTGACAGTTCGTCCAATCTATTCTTCGAACGAATTATCCAACTCCGCAATCGATCCTTCAATGCCAAAACACAATCTAACACGTCAAGTAGTGATGGTAACTACTAGCGATCGCTTAGAAATTCCGCCGATCGCCCATTTTTGTCAATTGGTAAACCAATTAGCTAAGTTGACAAAAAGTGAGATACTAAACAAGCAGATAAATTCTGTTTCCAACACAGTTTCGGTAAGTAAATAGGGAATAGGGAAGAGGGAAGAAATAATTAATGAGTGACTTCCCGTTGCCCGTTACCCTATGACGGCGTTCTGTATTTTGAGGAAACCTCGATCGGCCACGCCTCAACAATGAACCACGAACAAACAGCAATAAATGATAAATTCATGAGCGATGCTTTTCGGGAATTACTAAAAAAAGTGGGTAGCGGCGTTCATACTGGAGAAGATCTTACCCGCGAAGAAGCGGAGATGGCAACCAGCATGATGTTGCAGGGAATCGCCACTCCCGCACAAATTGGCGCATTTATGATAGCTCATCGAATTAAACGCCCTACTTCTACAGAATTGGTAGGCATGTTAGATAGCTATGATAAATTAGGGACAAAACTTAGTATCGATCGCCTCGAACGAGTACCAGTCGTTTTTGGCAATCCCTACGACGGACGCGATCGGACTGCCCCTGTAACTCCAATTACAGCTTTAATGTTAGCTGCTGTAGGTATGCTAGTAATCATGCATGGGGGCGATCGCATGCCAACCAAATACGGCGTACCCTTAATTGAAATTTGGCAAAAATTAGGTGTAGATTTTTCCCAATTATCTCTCGATCGAGTCGGGCAAGTTTTAGCAGAAACAGGTATCGGTTTTGTTTATCTTCCCCAACATTTTCCTCTGGCTCATCAACTCGTAACCTATCGCGAACAAATTGGGAAAAGACCGCCTTTTGCTACTTTAGAATTAATTTGGTCTCCTTGCGTCGAAAATGCTCATGTTGTAGCTGGCTTTGTGCATCCACCCACAGAAGATCGTTTTAAAGAGACTTTTTCCCAAAGAGGCGTTTCTAGTTTCACTACAGTTAAAGGTTTGGAAGGAAGTTGCGATCTCTCTCGCAGTCGCACGGCAATTATTGGTTTGGCAAAACCGTCAGCATCGCTTGAAGCACCTAAAGAGATTTTTCAATTCAATCGCCTCCACCTCAATCCTCGCGACTACGATCTAGCAGGTAAGGATGTTGGTTTTGAATCTACTAACCACCTGATCGAACAACTTCTTGAAGTATTGCAAGGAAAACCATCGGAATTAACGCAAGCAGCAATTCTTAATGGTGGTTTTTATCTTTGGCGTTTCGGTATCTGTGAAGATTTGACTGCTGGTTTTGCTATGGCAGAAGCAATGTTGGTTAAAGGACAGGTTGCAGATAAGTTGCAACAGTTGCAAAGTTTTTTGCAGAAGTAGGAAATAGGGAGAGCGTAAATTCGTCCCTAATGTGTTTCTTTTGAGAAATCGTCTTTGCTAGTTGGAAATTATTGCATCTTAAGTAAATGTAACCAATCTAGATGGTCGTCATAACGACTTCGCTCTAGATCTATTTAATTTGATTAATTTGAGTCGATCGAATCTTAATCTATAAATTTATATATAAGCAAAAGTTTTTATTTAATTTAGATTGGTTTTAAAATTTTAATTGTTTTTTCTAAGTTTACACAACTTAATACATAAAAAAATTAACGCAAAAAAGACATTTAAAGGCTATACTTTAAGAGTGGGTTTGAGGGGACAGTGTGTCTAAAATTTGCCCCAAGCTATGTCAAAGCCCGATCGCTTCGTAAATTATTGAATTTATTAGCAAATTATTGAGAATAAAAAAAATCACTCGATTGACTAATTTTTTGGCGAATGTAAATCTATTGTAAAAAATAGTTGACAAAATTGCAGAACTTAAATTAGTTAATAGAGATTAGCTAACCTCGGAAACCTCGCCACAACTGTCTGTCTCTCCTACATAAATAATAGGAAACAAGGGATTGATGACTAAAAGCTATAAAAAAATTAAAAACTAGTATTATTATTCAAAAAAAGACAAATTTAAGGTTTTGAGAGAGTGTAGTCGCTCATGTTCTCGATCGATGCCGATCGCGACTCCTTGTTTTTTCAATACTCTACTGTATTATTAATCATAATCTGGTAATTGCCAATTCTGAGAGTGCAAATATGGTTGCCCAAAAATTTCTCTTCACAATCCTCAGCACCAATTCTCTAGTAGTGGGTGCTGTAGTGGCGTTATGCCAACCAACTTTAGCCAGTCAAGTTAGCATTGCTTGCGATAATAGCGATACCATTCCAAAACTAGTTGCTACTACTAACAAACAAAATGTAACTATGTTGCAATTTTTGAGCAAATATTTTTCTCCTCAAGAAGCCTTGCAAAACTGTAAAAATACGGCAACAAAATTACAAACCCTCGCTCGAGCTGACAGTGCTAACTATCTAACTAGTGGTTTAATCGAGCAACAGCCTGTAGTTTGTGTGGTGGCTCAACGAGGTACGAGTTGCAATAGTAATAGCGCCAAAATTTTATTTTCTCTCAATACGCGAACCGAACCCATACAAGCATTTTATCAAATGCTTGGCAACGATTTTAAAGGTTCGAGACTAGACAATCCTCGCACTGTAGGAAGAATTTATGCAGATATTAAACCCGACTGGTGGCGTTTTTGGAAGTTGATTAAATAGGGAATAGGGGAAAGTGTGCCGCGTTATTACTTATTACTTTTGCCCGTTGTCCGCTGCCCTATGAACAACGAATTGTATAGACACCATTGACGATCGCTAAATACTTAATTACTTTTGATTATTTATTAGTAATTACACGAGCTGCGATCGAATATGGAAAGCTTCAAACAAATTCTTAGGTATAATAGGAACAGACTTGGTATTTTTATAACCATATCCATACATATATTTGTCTTATTTTCTTTTCAAATAGTTTCTTCTTTTGCAAAAGATTTACTAAGATATACCGATGTGTTTTTTCTTGGATTTGGTTTAATTCAAGTTTTTTATATGCTTCCCATAATTTTTTGGTTAAAGGCTAAAAACCAGTGGGATGTAATGAAAGGTATGGTTAATACAGTCAAAGTAACAGCATTTCTCACCAGTCCTTGCTGGATATTTTTATTGTTTTATTTTCTACTATTTAAATAAATTAAATTTATTTAGAAAAAACTTGCGCTTGCAAGTTTTTGTACTAAAACAATTAAAATTTATTTTTTTGGGTGAAACTCAACAAAAAAGTTGATACATAGCGTTGCCAGTAGTAAAACGTTAATTGAAGTTTGTTCTTTAGATGGATGTGTTGTTGGGATTATAGTGGAGTCATTACTTTCTATATGATGATGTCTTCTCGTCGTCTGTATCTCCCAAAGTAAATTGTCATCAGGTATTTCTTTTACGATATTTTCTAAACAGTAAAAATTGGTTAATTCATTTTGTTTGACCATTTTTCCTTTAAACAAACAATTTAGTATTTTTTGTTCTCGAGCGCGTTTCAAATTAACTTGATAAAAGCTATCCGATCGAGTTTGCCAGAGAACTATCGAAGTTAATAATATTGAGATCGTTAGTAAAATTCGAGAAATTTTTATAATTTTTACTTCCATATTTTGAAGATTATCGGTAATTTTTTCTTAGCTTTTTTTAAGTTTACCGTTCTTTGAAATTTGTCTAAATAATGCTTAGTGATTTTCATGTAATCTTTATTTTGTCGCTCGACATAAAAACTTATCATTGTAATTAAATATTAATTGTCAAAATTAATTTACCAATTATTGGCAAGTTTAATTTGAAACGATCTCAAAATAATCGTTCGATCGCTTTCTTATTATTGTTACAAAAAACCATATTTTTATATATTTATTTTCTTTTCCAACAAATAAAACTCGCTAACGATAATCTCTGTTTATATTTTTGTTTTTTTTGCACCATAAAGTTACCTTTATCAAAACTTGATACATCTTTAACAAACCACAGCAAACAGCCCAGAATAAGGCTGTTTCCTATTTCCTCAACATAAGAGTCATTGAATTGTTGCTGAGTACGATAAAAAACTTAAATATCTGAATATCTGTTCATGTGTTAAAATTAGGTAAACAATAAAGGTTAAAAGTTACTAAAAATGGTTAGCGTGAACTCGATGAAATGTGCTTGTAATAGCTGTTTGTGTGTAGTTACACTTACAGAAGCAATCGAAAAGGGCGGTAAATATTATTGCTGCGAAGCTTGTGCCAACGGACACACAAGCGAAAAAGGTTGCGGACATACAGGCTGTGCCTGTGGCTAGTATTTTTCACTTCGTTTTTAAAGTCAAGATTATCTCCGAAATAAGCAAAGACAGGAAAGTTGTCTCAATTTCTCCTGTCTTTTTCCTTAAAACAATTCTTAATTCGCTAGGCTAGACAAAGCAATCAATAAACCAAAAAATTTAACAGCTAAATGTCAGCGCAACATTCAATATCTGACGCTACGACAGTTCCTACTTGTCAGCAAGCGCATCATAGCGATCGAGAAAAAGTAGAAGTAATTCAAACTAGCATTCTCAGCACCAAAAAAGCTCAACGCATGGCAGAGTTTTTCAGTCTGCTAGGAGATCCCAATCGTCTCAAAATATTATCACTCTTGGCAAAAGAAGAATATTGCGTTTGCGATTTAGCTGCTGCACTAAAGATGAGTGAATCAGCAGTTTCTCACCAATTGCGAACCTTACGCGCCATGCGTCTTGTCGCCTACCAAAAATTAGGACGAAAAGTATATTATCGACTCTTAGATCGTCACGTATTTGATTTATATAATTCCGTCGCCGAACATTTAGATGAATGTCAATAACAGTAGAGAGATTGCTAAAAAATATTTAATCTTCACGAAGTCAGAGGAAGCCCTGTCGTTTGACGGCAGGGTCTCTCTGACCGATATCTCGGTTTTAACTTTTTTCGAGCGAAGATAGTCAATTAGAAATTTTTTTTTTAGATAACAATATATATTTTATTGGTAGAAGTCAAATCCCAAAATTAATATATTTTTTAGGTAATAAGGGCGACTAAAATCTGAATGTTTAATGCTCACACTTCTGGCTCGATCGAGTGGGCTAAACTTAAGTATTGGACTTAAATTTGTCGCACGGTTATGAGTGTTGAAAACATATTGGCATTGTTAAACAAAGTCATTCATGCCAGTACGGGAAAACACCTCAGCGATCTACAAAGTTCGATTCTGCGAGGGGTTTGGCAAGGCAAGAAATATTTGGATATTGCTGATGAGTATGGCTGTACGGAAGGACATGCCAAAGATATTGCTTCGGTTTTATGGAAACTTCTTTCCCATATTTTGGGCGAAAGAATTAGCAAAAGCAATTTTCGAACGGCGATCGCTCGATATTTATCCACACAATCAGAAAATATTTTTTTATCTATTCCAACTCCAGAAACAAACATCGATCGCAATTTTATTGGGCGCGATCGCGCGATCGCTCATCTGAATACTTTAGTTTCTCAAGGTAGTAAAGTTATTGTCATTCAAGGTGAAGGTGGTGTTGGTAAAACTACTCTGGCACAGCAATTTTTACAGACTCAGGGATTCGATTTAATTTTAGAACTTTTGATGGCGAAAGATACTCAAAATATTATTTCGGTTGAAAGTGTTGTTGCCGAATGGTTGCAAACAGATTTAAATGATGATTCGGGCGGTGAATTGGGTGTCATGTTGTTGCGACTCAAACGATATTTACAACAACGTCGCATTGGTGTTTTAATTGATAATCTCGAACCTGCATTAGATTGTCACGGAAAACTAATTGCAACGTATCGAAAATATATAGAGTTGTTTAGGATTTTAACCGATCTTAGAGTGCGATCGACGACAATAATAACCAGCCGCGATCGCCTGTGTGAATCGGATTTAAATGTCGAACACTATCGATTACCGGGACTAGATAAACAAGCATGGCAACAATTTTTTAGTTTTCGGCAAATAAATAGTAATGAGTCTACCTTAAAACAAATTCATCAGACTTATGGTGGTAATGCCAAAGCGATGGGAATTATTTGCGGCGCGATCGCAGAAGATTTTGATGGCGATTTAGATGTTTATTGGCAAGAAAACAAAAACGATCCATTAGTGGAAATCGATTTAAAAAATTTAGTCGCCAGTCAATTTAATCGGGTACAAAATCTCGATCCAGAAGCAGATCGATTGCTTTGTCGTTTGGGGTGCTTTCGAGATAGAGATGTAAGCGCAGGCAAAGAAGCATTATTATCATTACTTTTAGATGTAGAATCACACAAGCGTAGAAGAGCGATCGAATCTTTACGGAATCGTTCTTTAGTTGAATTTTCTGGTGGTAAATATTGGTTGCATCCCGTCATTCGTGCCGAAGCGATCGCGCGTTTGAAAGTAAATGGACAATGGGAGGAAATCAATCGTAAAATCGCTCAATTTTGGACGGAAAGTGTCAAGACTATTACTAATTTACAAGATGCGCTAACTGCTTTTGAAGCTTACTATCACTATTTAGAAATTGAAGATTTTGCCGAAGCGGGAAAAGTTATTCT
>JBOFLQ010000049.1:0-5549 GCA_051657945.1 Xenococcaceae cyanobacterium
TCTGTAGAGACGCGAAATTTATCTGTAGAGACGCGAAATTTATCTGTAGAGACGCGAAATTTATCTGTAGAGACGCGAAATTTCGCGTCTCTACCAAGTAAATCGAAGTGAAATTTTCGATCGCATAGTAAAATTACATCTATAAATTGTTGCCACTGTCAAAACTAGAGTATGAGTCAAAACTTGACTGAAACCGAACAGAAAGTTGACCTAACTACATGCGATCGCGAACCAATTAATGTTCCTGGTTCGATTCAACCGCATGGTATATTGTTAGCTTTAGAAGAAACTAGTTTTAAAATCCTTCAGGTTAGTAGCAACACCTTTGAATATTTAGGATTGCAACCTCAAGAATTACTCGAACAAGAATTAAGCAAAATCCTTTCCGACGAACAAATCAAAGCGATCGCGCTTTGTTTGTCGGAAGATTTTGACTGTGTCAATCCGCTCAAGATTTCGATCGATAAACAAGGAGAAAAAGTAACTTGTAATGGTATAGTTCATCGTTCGAACGAAGTAATTATTTTAGAATTAGAGCCGAGCGATCGTGAAGAAGAAATTAATTTTTTTAATTTTCATCACCTAGTTAAAAAACCGATCGCCAAAATTCAAAATGCTTCCAATTTAGCAGAATTAAGCGAAGTCATCGTTAATGAAGTACGCCGTATTTCTGGTTTCGATCGCGTCATGGTTTATCGATTTGATGAAGAAGGAGTTGGAGAAGTAATCGCCGAAGCCAAAAACGAAGATTTAACTTCATTTTTAGGCTTGCGCTATCCTCCTTCAGATATTCCCAAGCAAGCGAGACAACTCTACACTCTCAATTTGCTGCGAATTATTCCCGACATTAACTATACACCCGTAAAAATAGTTGACGATCGCCCTTTGGATTTGAGTTTATCTGTGTTGAGAAGCGTTTCTCCCGTTCATATTGAATATTTAAACAATATGGGCGTGACAGCTTCAATGTCGATTTCATTGCTCAAAAATAAACAACTGTGGGGCTTAATTGCCTGTCACCATCATACGCCCAAGCACATAAATTACCAAACTCGAACTATTTGCGAATTTTTTGGACAAATTATGTCAATAGAATTAGCAACTAAAGAAGATAACCAAGATTTAGACTACAAAATCAAACTCAAATCAATTCAATCGCAATTTGTCGAATCAATTTCTCAAGCCGAAGATTTGGTGAATGGTTTAGTCGAGGATGGCAATAATTTATTCGAACTTGTTGGTGCTAGAGGTGCAGCAATTTGCTTTGACGATGGCATAAACTTAATCGGAAATACACCCGATCGAGAAGACGTTCAAAATTTACTTGAATGGCTTGCACCGAGAATGGAAGACGAACTTATTTGGCAAAGCAACTGTTTGCCAAAAGATTATCTCACCGCCAAAAAATATAAATCAGTCGGTAGTGGTTTGTTGGCATTAATAATTTCCAAGTCGCCCAGAAATTATTTACTTTGGTTTCGTCCCGAAGTCATTCAAACTGTCAACTGGGGAGGAAATCCAAACAAACCAGTCGAACTAGAGGAAAATGGTAGCATTAGATTATCGCCACGCAAATCCTTTGCAAAATGGCAAGAAAACGTCAAGTTTCAATCTCTACCATGGAAAAGATGCGAAATAGAAGCAGCTTTAGAATTGAGAAGTAATATTGTTGGAATTGTTTTTCGCAAAGCAGAAGAACTTGCCAAAATCAATCTAGAATTAGAGCGAACCAACGACGAATTAGACGCATTTGCTTATATTGCCTCTCACGATTTGAAAGAACCTTTGCGGGGAATTCACAACTATTCGAGTTTTTTGATCGAAGATTATGGCAACATTCTCACAGAGGATGGAGTTAGCAAACTGCAAACTTTGATGAGTCTAACCCAGCGCATGGAAAATCTGATTAATTCCCTATTACATTTTTCTCGTTTGGGAAGAACAGAACTTTCAATGCAAAAAACAGATTTAAATCAATCGATCGAAAATGTTATAGACACTTTAAAGATCGGTTTTAAAGAAGAACAGATCGAAATTTGCATTCCTCGTCCCCTGCCCATAGTTAACTGCGATCGCGTCTTAATTAGTGAAGTATTTACAAATTTGATTAGCAATGCGATTAAATACAATAACAACGAGCGCAAATGGGTAGAGATTGGCTGGTACGATGAAGACAAAAGTAAGGCGCTGCCAAGCCTCTACGAAGGTCAAAATCGAAACGATCGAATTGTTTTTTACATCAAAGACAACGGAATTGGTATTCGCGAAAAACATCAAGAAACTATTTTTCGAATTTTTAAACGATTGCATGCAGCACAAAAATATGGAGGAGGAACAGGTGCTGGTTTAACAATTGTCAAAAAAATTATCGAACGCCACGGTGGTAGAATCTGGGTAGAGTCTGTTTATGGACAAGGTAGTACTTTTTTCTTTTCATTGCAGAAGTCGATTGAGTGAAGTTATCTCCGCTAAACTTTGGTTAAACTCGCCAAAAATTTCTACTGGCGACTTTAATCGATTTATTGTGATTGGGCTGATTCCTAACCAGGCTAGCAGTCACTCCAATCGAGAATTAAAACAAGGATAAAATATGACAGGGCGATCGATCTTAGTAGTTGAAGATAGCGATGTAGATTTTGCAGCATTGCAACGCATGATGACAAATTTGCCCTTGCTTGTTACGATTAATCGCTGTTGGGATGGAGACGAAGCCCTCGATTTTTTAGAGCGCACGGGTGATTACACCGATCCAACCAAATATCCCCGTCCATCACTAATTTTGCTAGATCTAAATTTACCAGCTACAGATGGTCGAGAAGTGTTAAATGCAATCAAACAAAATAACCAATTAAAATGTATTCCAGTAGTTATTTTTACAACTTCTTCTAATCCAAAAGATATCGACAGTTGCTACGAAAAAGGCGTTAATAGTTATATTATTAAACCGATCGATGTTGTTAAATTAAAACAAACAATTCAAGTAATGATTAACTATTGGTTCGAGCTTGTAACTCTTCCAGGGGATTAGGGGCTAGGGATTAGGGATTAAATAATAAGTAATAAGTAATAAGTAATAAGTAATAAGCAGCAAATAATATAATAATTTCTCCCCTAGCCCCTAGCCCCTAGCCCCTTTCCCCTTTTCCCTATTCCCTTTCCTCTTCCTGTTTCTTTTGAAAATCGGGACAGTCGATCGCGTTTTCAGTCATAGCCTCAGTAGGGCGTACCGTACAGTAAAGGTGAGGGTTACGAGTAAAAAATTGACATTGACGACAGGGAATACGATCGATAACACTTGACGTTTGGCAATTTTTGTCAATTCTTTTTTTCGGTTTAAATAGCAATACAAGCGCGCCGCCCAATACAGTCAAACAAATAGACATGGGCAACCACAACAGGGGATGATAATCGATCGTCCTGTAGTTGTCGATCGATTTGACTTCCGATTGTGAAGGAGTTGACTTAACTTCAACTACCGCGATCGACTCATTTTTTGGTTCTAGTCGTACCTGGTTCAAACTTATTTCTTCCGTTATCTTATATTTGAGTTGACAATTTGGTTTGATATAAGATCTGGTTCGTCATCTAAAGAAAGTAAAAATTCGATCGCACTATTTTGCTCTTCGGCGCTAAAACCAGCTTGCTTATCTATCCAATATTCGTGTCCGATACCTTCGACATGACTTTTTTGCAGTCTCGGATCTTGACGATTGGACGAGATTGCCTCTTTTCTAAGATCGCGATCGATTAATACCCGCAAACTAGAAGCAGGATCTGGTAGTATTTGATGCATTAACGTTCCCGCCATACCCATTTCTTCGGGTTTGGCAACTCGATAAAATCCATCTTCTTTTTGTTTTAGCGCATCAGCACTGGCGGCGACTCCTCCGTCATGGAGATATGGGGCAGTTACGTGAAGCCCGATCGCGCTAGCAACTTTGTATCCTCCTTCAGAATTATCGATACCGTAAGCAAGTTTGATGACATGTTCGGGAGTAATTTTAGTAGGAATTTCAAGAACGGGAGAGTTAGGAGGTACGGGAAGGGTGACGCTATTAGAAAAAGTGCGCGGTGCTTCAAAAATATTTTTGAAAGCGAAGAGAGATTTTGTTCTCGAAGGTTGAGTACCAATTTCTGAAAGCGGGATAACATCGTGATTGGTAAAATAGCGCCCGCTATGACAAGTAATACAACCCGCGCGATCGAATATTTTTTGTCCTTGTTGTAAGGTTACCGAATCGACTAATTCCTTATTCGGCGGTGGCGCTAAAGTGTTTTGCCATGCTGACATCGCATTTAGTTGCTCGCCAAAAGGCATACCGATCGAACCAGCAATCAAACCATCGAGCATAAAAACCGATCCCTTTGGATATCCCGGCATCCTCTCTACTTTATTTATACCAGGCATACCAGGAGTAGGATCGATCTGTTTGAAAAATGTTAACGGATTGACACCAGAAGCTGGCAAACGAAAATTGCGATCGGCTGAATTTTGTAAAATAGTTGCTAAATATGTATCCTTATCTATCCCCCAAACTGGCAAGCTAGCATCAGCGCCTGTAGTGGCATCAGAGTTAACGGCATGGACGTTGTTGTTGAGAGTCGTCAATCCGTGAAACCAGCCCACCGAAGCAAAACCATTCCATCCATAAGGATAGGTGTCGTGAGTGTATGAAGAGGGTGTTTGTGTGGGATTATTGATGATGTCGCTAGCAGAATCAAAGCTACCAGGTGGCCAACTTAACATTTCAGCATCGACAGCATCTTCCATTGCTTTAACATCGACTAGTTTTACTTCTGTGCCTTCGGAATTAAAAAAACTATTGTCACCAGAAGGCATAGTCAGAGGATTAACACCCGACTGACGAAACCAAGCTGCCGAATTGCTTGCCATTGCCAAAATCAGTCCTGCATCTAAATCGGTGTTGGGCGCGCCTTCTAAAATTAAACCCGATCGCGCGTCAACGGCAGCATGACATAAAGCGCAAGTAATGCCGACTTGCAACTTACCTTTGTTTAAATGAGTTTGCATTCCCAAAGGCAAAAGTGAACCTTTAGCAACATCTAAACCAGTATTTAAAATTGTTCCAGCTTTAAAAACTTTTCCGCCAACTTCGATGTCTCGATCGACTGAAACTTTTAAATTATTAGTCGGTTTGCCACCCAAAGCAAGAACCGCTTTACTTATACTAAAAGGATTTAAAGCCCCATCGATCGCGCCTGTAACATTGGTAATAAAATACTCGTTACCAAAAGTTTCTGTGTAAAAAGCTTTGCGTCCCAAATCCAGTAATTCTTGAGTAATTTTTATAGCACCATTTTCAGGAGAAAGTTGTTGTTTTCCTGCATCGGTTGCCAATAATTCTGCGGCGCGATCGGCATCGATAACTTTTCCCAAAACATCATAATCACCAATCCCTTTTGGTGCCGATCGCGTTTGTGGTGTATAAGTTTGAGACAGTTTTGGAGCATTACGGGGAAAAATTAAATCGGATCTGAATAATAAAACAGCAACGATAGCGATCGCGCTAAAAAATAAAACCGTTGTT
>JBOFLQ010000050.1:0-5875 GCA_051657945.1 Xenococcaceae cyanobacterium
CGGAGGAAACCCCCGATGCTTGAGCGCACTACTTCAAGAGAGCGACATTTTTAGCGTCGGATCGATACGCGAGTGAGTCGAGCATGGCTCGATGCCACCGAGACGAACAAATGCTCAAAATATTCTAACCTAGCAAAAAAGTCTGTTAGAATATTTCTATGGAAAGTAGAACTCACACATACCGCATTCATCCAGATATCGACCAAGAAGCTAAAATGCTTTTTTGGCTAGAACAATGTCGTCGTGTCTACAATTACGCATTGCGACAAAGAAAAGACTGGATAAATAGTCGCAAGTGTAGAGTTGATGCTTGTAGTCTTAGACAGGAATATATTATTCCAGCAGACGTTCCATATCCCGATTACTACTTTCAACAAAACGCACTGACATTCGCTAAGAAAAACATCCCTGAATTTCAGGCTGTCCATTCTCAAGTGCTGCAAGATGCTCTTAAGAGACTCGATCGAGCATTCAAGATGAGGCAGATGCGACAGTTTGGTTTCCCACGCTTCAAGAAAACTGGGCGTTATCGTTCGTTTGTATTTCCTCAGTTCAAATCGAATCCGATTACAGGCTGGCAAATCAAGCTTCCAAAAATAGGGAAAATGCCGATTGTTTTGCATCGAGCTATCCCTGATGGTTTTGTTGTCAAACAGGTACGGGTTTTGATAAAAGCTTCGGGTTGGTATGCTCAACTGATTTTGCAGTCCGAAATTTCCATCCCCGATCCAATGCCTCATGGTGAACCATTGGGGATCGATTGGGGGATTTCCAGTTTTGTCGCTACATCTGGCGGCGAACTGATAGATAATCCTCGGTTCTATATTCAGTCTCAAAGCAAGCTTAAATGGCTGCAACGGAGATTGAGCAAAAAACCAAGGGGTAGTAAGTCTTATCAAACGTTGGCTGCCAAGATATCCTTGCTGCACGAAAAGATTGGTAATCAACGAAAAGATTTTCACTATAAAACCAGCCATCATCTTTGTCGTACTGCTGGAATGGTTTTTGCTGAAAACTTGAATATTTTGGGACTGAGTAGGGGTATGCTTGCTCTTCACGTTTTGGATAGCGCACCTGGTCAATTTCTCGATATCTTGGATTGGGTTTGCCGTAAAACTGGGACTTACCATCAGAAAGTTGATGCGAGTGGCAGTAGTCAGCTTTGCCCCGAATGTGGGGCTGATGTGCCTAAAGACTTGAGTGTTAGGATACATAATTGCCCAAAATGTCATGTCGTCATGCCTCGCGATGTGGCTAGTGGAAAAATCATAGTAAATCGGGGTATTGCAGCCGTTGAAGGTCTAGCGGTCAAGCTGGGTGTGGAGGAAGGCTCAGTAGAGTCCCGATGAAGCACCAAGTTCTAGCAGTGATGTTAGAAGCCCACGGTATATTACGTAGCGATAGCGAAGTAATTACCGTTGGGAGTATGTCACGAGCTGATACCGATCGCTAAAAGAATCATGCTTCTGCGCCAAAAAATCGCTTACTATCTTGAAGATTTTGAAAGCCCGATTGGTTTGGCTATTAATTTAACTATTTTGGGGTCGATCTTGCTCTCTTCAGCTATTTTTGTGACAGAGACTTACTCAATTCCCGACTGGTTAAAGAACCAATTAAATTTTTTAGATATTTCTATTTCGAGCGTCTTTGCGATCGAATATTTAATTCGATTTTGGTGTGCTGAATCCAAATTAAAATTTATTTTTAGTATTTTTTCTTTAATCGATTTACTAGCAATAATTCCTTTTATTATTGGCTTTGCCGATATTCGTTATATTAGAATTTTTCGTTGGTTTCGGATTTTAAGAGTAATCCGTTTTTTTGAGTTACAAATTTTTATTTTTAAAATTAAAGCGCGGGATCGAATTATTTTAGTTAGAATTTTTTTGACACTTTTTTCTATTATTTTTGTTTATTCTGGATTGATTTATCAAATAGAACATTCGGTAAATCCTCAATCATTTGCTAATTTTTTTGATGCTATCTATTTTTCGATCGTCACGATGACAACGGTTGGATTTGGCGATGTAATTCCTCTTTCGGAAGGAGGTAGATTGATGACTTTATTAATGATTTTAACTGGAGTATTTTTAATTCCCTGGCAATTAGGCGATCTAATCAAGCAATTGGTCGAACCAAAAGATCGAATTAATATTATTTGTTTTAGTTGTGGATTAGCCAGTCACGAAACTGACGCTATTTTTTGTAAAAAATGCGGCACCAAACTAATAGTTTAAATTTATTATTGTAGTAACAAACTGGTAAATAAAATAATAAAGTTAACAAAAAAGATAATATAAACTAAATTGCGTAGCATACTTGTAGTATTTTCCAATCTAGAAATATGACGCATGACCTCACTAAATCTGCGATCGGAATTTTTATTTTTATTAATAAAATCTGTCGTTTCTTGAATTTTTCGATTAACTTCTGCGTAAAGTCTTGGTGTCATTGATAGTTTATAAAGATATTTTTCTAACAAGCCAGGGCCTAATTGAAAATAACCTTTATTGACGGATCTAATTGCAATAGTAATTTCTTCTGAAGGAGTATTTTTAAATAAATAACCCTTTGCGCCTACTTCCAAAGCTTCACTCAAATATTCTTCATCATCATAAAGACTGAGTATTAAAACTTTAGTAGCAGTAAAACGTTCGGAAATAATCTTTGTAGCCGATAAACCATCCATTACTGGCATATTAATATCCATCACCACTACATCAGGTCGCAATTCTTCTATTTGTTGAATTGCTTGTTGACCATCTCCAGCTAAACCTACTATTTCAAGGTCTGGCTCATTTTCTAAAGAATTTTTTAAAAACTGTTGAATGGTTTTTTGATCGTCAACTATCAAAACGCGAATCATTAAAATATTCCTGGTAACCTAAAAAAATCTGCTTTCAATACTATTGGAAACAAACTCAAAAAGCTGGCAAATAATATTTATCATGCCAAAAAAAGTAGTTACAAAAACGTCAGTTGTTGACCTTTACAGTATCTTTATAATTCTTTTAACAATCTACGACAACTTAAAATTCTTTTTAATAGAGAATTTTAACAAAAATGGAGGCATTTTTTGTAAAAATACCTCCATTTTGAATTATTTGACTTAGAAAATCAGATTTACGTGCGATCTACAATGCTTGTTCTACTTCTGCAATTTCTGGAATAATCTCCCGCAAACGTCGTTCGATTCCCATTTTTAGAGTCATTGCCGAACTAGGACAAGAACCACAAGCACCCTGCAATCTTAATTTGACGATCGGTCCATCAATTTCAACTAATTCGACATTGCCGCCATCAGCCATTAAATATGGGCGCAACTCTTCTAAAACTTGTTCTACATTATCTGATGTCAGTGCAAGTGTTGCCATGTTTTGACCTTTTTTAATTTTTTGCTTATAGTTATTTAGATCCTAGCAGTATGAGGTAGAAACTAGCATCGCATCGATCGCATAAAACCAAAGAAGAATATCAATGTTTATTATCGATCGAGTCAACTAACAAAATCCGCCCCTACAACTAATGATTCCTCAAGATGTTTGATTAAAGTTGATGTTGGTAATGCTCCCTGGATGTGATGCCAAGGTAAGATGCGATCGCACTTCCAATTTTGATGGACGTAAAAATCTAGTTCGGGAATTTTTCCTTTTAATTGTTTAAAAGCACGTTTGAAACTACCAACAGAATCGCCATATTCTCTAGTTAATTCTAAAAGATAGGAAAGACGACGATCGCCGCGAGAAATTAAAGCTTGAATTACCGACCAATTGTAACTTTCAGGTCGAAAATCAATACCTTGCGATCGCAATTTCTTCTCTAAAAATTTCAATTTTTTTTGTGAGTCGGAGTTGACTCCATACCATTGAAAAGGAGTGTGAGATTTCGGCACAAAAGTACTGCAACCAAAAGTTAAACGCATTCCTGGCGCAGCTTTTTTAACTTGCTGCATGATGGCAACTGTTTGTTCGATATCTTCCATAGTTTCGCCAGGAATGCCAACCATACCATAAAATTTGATTGCCTTTAGTCCTCCAGCTTTGGCATTAATCGCCGCTTGAATAATTTCCTCGTTGCTGAGTTTTTTGTTGATTATTTTTCTAACTTTTTGGGAACCACTTTCGATCGCGATCGTGATCGATCGCATATCTTTTTTAGCTAGAGTTCGAGCTAATTTTTCGGTGACGGTGTTGGTACGAACTGAAGAAATACTGACGCGCACGTCTTCATATTTGGATTGTGTTAGATAATCTAATAAAACGTCAAATTCTGGGTGTTGAGTTATCGATGCACCCAATAAACCAAGGCGATCGGTTACTTGCAATCCTTTCTCGATCGCGGGAATTAAAGAATTTTCTAAACTTGCAGTACGAAAAGGCAGAGTTAAATAACTTGCCAAACAAAAACGACACATTTCTGGACAACTACGTACCACTTCCACCATAAAAATATTTGACCACGCCGCTTTTTCGGTGACAACGGTAGAAGCAGAAAGAGTATTACCCCGATAAGTTTGTTTTTGGACGGTGGCGGGAAGATTTGAATCGATAGGTTCGATCGCTGCGATCGCGCCATCGGGACAATCATAAGTTACATGGTATAAACTGGGAACATAAACACCTGGGATTAGCGCTAGATGACGTAAAATCTTGTCGCGATCGGCGTTTCTAACTTGTTGGTAAGCGTCAATAAAATTATCTAATAACTGTTCGCCATCGCCGAGTAAAACAACATCAAAAAAATCGGCAAAAGGTTCGGGATTGGCAGTTAAAACCGGGCCGCCACCAAATACAATTGGATCGAGATCTGTTCTTCGATCGGCGCGAATAGGAACGTTTACAGATTCGAGAAGATTGAGAATATTGACGTAATCTAATTCCCAAGAAAAAGAAAAACCAACTAGTTCGGGCGATCGAGGTAAAGATTCGCTAATATCTGTAAACAAACGACTGACATCAACATCGGCACGCATTGCTAAAGTCGCCCAGACAATTTGATAGCCCAAGCTAGTAATGCCAACACTGTATTCGTTAGGAAATGCAAAAATGGTGGGAATTGCGTCGGAGTTTGGAGAAGTAGGTGCAAACAGAAGGTGTTCGGAATTGAATACAGTCACAGATTATGTCAGATTAACAGATACTTTATTTCATTGTAGAGGGCTGTAGTTTTTTAAGAGGGCGACAATTGACATAAAATAGTATGTTTGGTTAGTTTTCTTGCAAAAATTATAATTTTTTTAAAAGAGTCCACAGATAAACGCAGATGAACGCAGATAAATACAAATAAATACAGATCGATACAGATAAAACTTAGATGTGATGGACTTATGCTTAATGTCTATTACTAAAAAATTGATTTAAAAACCCAACTTCATTCAAAAGTACAGAGCTTTACAAAAGTAGTAGATTTTTTTTATGGATTTAATGACGTTTGTTGTGTTGATAGCTGGGCTGGTACTTTTGGTAGTTGGTGCCGAATTGCTGGTTCGCGGTTCTTCTAAATTGGCTGCTATCCTGGGAATTGCACCCCTGATTATTGGACTGACTATTGTCGCTTATGGTACTAGTGCGCCTGAAATGGCAGTAAGCGTCATGTCTAGTTTGTCTGGACAAGCAGATATTGCCGTTGGTAACGTGATAGGCAGTAACATTTTTAACGTACTGTTTATTCTCGGTATATCTGCTTTAGTTTCACCTTTAATTGTGACTCGGCAGTTAGTTCGATCGGATGTACCAATTATGATTGGTGTGTCTATCTTGATGTTGTTTTTTGGACTCGATGGCAAGATTGGCAGAGTTGATGGAATTATTTTGTTTGTTGGTGGTGTAGTTTATACGCTATCTCTGATTTACCAAGGCAGCAAACAGAAAAATAA
>JBOFLQ010000051.1:0-8983 GCA_051657945.1 Xenococcaceae cyanobacterium
TTAGCGTTAAGCTCAGCACCACGATCGACTAGTAATTGCGCTACTTCCAAAGTATTAGCTAAATGTAAAGGTGTTCGGCCAAAACTATCCTTAGTATCGATATCAGCACCGTGCTTTAATAGCAACTTGGTAATTTCTATCGAGCAGAACATAATAGTAAATTCACTAGAACCTGAGTGGGAAGCCGTGTTTGAACCCAATTCCTATGGATTTAGACCAGGTAGAAGTTGCCATGATGCCATCGAGCAAGCTTTCAGACGATTCAATAATGGATTGTTTGGAGGAAGTAGCAAATAGGTTCTAGAAGCGTCACCAGATGACCCCTCCCTTCTAGAGGTGTCCATTCGCCAGTTGGTTCTAAGACTAGGATACCTTTTTTTGTGCCTTGGCTTGCTTGGACTAAACCTTGGTCTTTAGCTAGCTTAAACCATTCTGAAAAGGTATCAGTAACTTGACTAATTTGTCTTTCTTCGTCAGTTAAATTTGGTATCCAACATTCTTCTAATGCTTTTCTGACTAATCCAGCTTTTGATTTGACTTTTTTATCACTAGCTAAATATTCCTCTACTGCACCTAGAGCATTATTAATTTCTTGTTGTGTTTTAGAGGCAATAATTTTCTTCAAGGTATCATTAAGTCTAACTCCTATATTTGATAGTTTAATTTTTAATTCGTCATCAATTTCTTGATTACTAACAGATTGTTTTAGTTTTTGAGCGATAGGAGTAACTTTAGGGTTATTCTCAACCAACTTGACTTTACAAGCCTCTAGCTCACTTCTGGTATTTTCTAGTTCTATTTTTAACTTTTTTATTTCTTCTGCCTGTCTTTTAGTTTCTGTTTTTAGGCGATCTTTCCAGGCTGTCGAGATAGCGTAAATACTTTGATATTGGTTCGACAGGCAAATAGTTGTCATCCAATACCAACCAGATTGTTTTGTTGTTGTTTAACTGTCCTTTTTGTACTTTCATGCAATATACAATACATGAAATAAAATTAATAAATCAAGCTTTTCTACAACATTAAAAAAGTGAGCCTAATGGCTCTTGTTGTTGTTGTTATAGAATATTATTTTGTTTATAGAGATAACTTAGGGGAGGGGAGAGCGGTGACGCTCGAACCTTACCCGACAAAGCAACCTATTCTAAGAAGGGGGCAACACTAAAACACCCTATCTTACCTGAGATATGTATCCCGCCGAGTTTGGCATTGACATCGGCAAGAGTATGGGGTTCAGGTGGTTGAATTGGCTACACCTAAAGGAACAAAAGAAAACCAAAATACAGCTTTGGTTATCGAATCGAAGGAACGAATAAAAACGGGTTTGAGGTCTGTAGGCAGTCGAACCTATGGTAGACACGACGAGGTGATTAACTCCTCAAGCACGGGTAGGACAGCGAGTAACTTCGCTGAGGAACTTAGAATACACATTTAACAAAGAAACCAAACAGAATCGCTGGACAAGTAAGAAATTACTAGATAAGGCATTCCCAGCAGTACCTTACTCCGAAAACAAATTTGTCAACGTTAAAGGGAATAAATCACCTTTTGACGGAGACATAACCTACTGGAGCGAGCGCAACAGCAAGCTCTATGACGGAATAACCTCCTTAGTCCTTAAAAGACAACACCATTCATGTGCAATCTGTGGATTAAAACTCACAGATGAAGAGAGAGTACATTTGCACCATGCGGATGGTTTTCATCAGAATTGGAAATGCCAAAACCTTGTTGCGATACATGAGTCTTGTCATGACTACTTACACATGGGCAAATAAAAAGTTTCGGGAGCGCAGTGCGGGGAAATCTCGCACGCTGCGATCTAACAGAGAGGGGCGGAGGGTAATAGCTCCCCTCGACTCTACCAAGTTGTGGCTTGCTAAGTGCTTTGAGCCTCTGAATATTGTTTGGAGTAGATATTTCCCTCATACGTGCGCTCCGTCTACTATCACGGTAAAACTCGATCCGTCTGGACGTTGGTTTGTCTCTTTTTTGGTTGTTGACCCAACAGTTAAACCACTGCCACCAACCATTAAAAACATCGGATTGGATGCTGGAGTGACTAGCTTGGTTACTACAAGTGATGGGGAAAAAGTCACTAACCCCAAACATTTTAACAACAAGTATCGAAAACTCAGAGCAGCACAAAAAACTTTGTCCAGAAGACAAAAAGGCTCGAAGAATAGAGAAAAAGCTAGGGTCGTTGTCGCGAGAATTCAAGCTCGAATCAAAGACTCTAGGAAAGATTTTCTGCACAAACTGACGACTCGACTGATACGCGAAAACCAAGTCATTGCGGTTGAGGACTTGGCTGTCAGAAACATGGTCAAGAATCGTTCTCTTGCTCGTAGCATTTCCGATGCTGGGTGGGGTGAACTGGTTCGACAACTTGAGTACAAATGCCAGTGGTACGATCGATCTCTGGTTAAGATCGATCGCTTTTTTCCATCCAGTAAACGATGTGGAAATTGTGGTTTTAAAATCGATAAGTTGCCGTTGAGTGTTAGAGAGTGGGAATGCCCTAGTTGTGGGACTACTCACGATCGAGATATCAATGCGGCGCATAATATTTTGGCTGCGGGACTCGCAGTTAAGGAGCGCTTATCGGAGGTTGCCGACCATAAGCATTTGCGCTCCGTACAGTCTGCGGAGCGAACGTAAGACCCGATCGACAACATAGTTCTCTTGGGCAGTTGCGAAAAACCTCTATTCGAGGAAAGAAACAGAAACCTGGATCGTGAGGTTCAGGAATCCCTCGGCACAGCGAAACTCTTGCCGACGGGAGGATGTCAAGACCGTCAATTTGATTAAAGCTGGATTGATTAATCCCATGCAATTCCCAGTACGACGGGTGCTTCAGGAAGTTGCACGAGAATTAAATATTTCTTCAGAAAGAATTGAAGTAGTTGGTTGTTGCGAATTTCGACTTTGGGTAAATATTCAAGGAGTTTGTCATGGCAGAAATAAAAAGACAAAAACAGCAGTTTCAAGATTTACCCGATGT
Source organism: Xenococcaceae cyanobacterium (assembly GCA_051657945.1). Taxonomy (GTDB): domain Bacteria; phylum Cyanobacteriota; class Cyanobacteriia; order Cyanobacteriales; family Xenococcaceae; genus CAZJTL01. The sequence goes on from JBOFLQ010000051.1 coordinate 3,005, forward strand.
TGTTGAAGCAGTCGAACAAATTTGGCTCGATCGCTGGCAAAAATTAACTAATAAAATTGACGTTTTTTAAAGAAAATACTAGACAAATCGAAAAACAAATTTTTGACAGATCGAGGTTGAGTTTGCTTAATTGGTAGAAGCAATTTACAAACTTTTGTCGCAACTCAGACAATTGTTTGTCAAAAGATGTGCGATCGCAAACAGTAACTAATAGTACTATTTACTTTTGTGTGTAATTATGTAAACTTACAAGCTGAATCTTTTTTAAACAACCACTTTATGCAGGTCATTTATCCTTCTAGTTCGACCAAAACCATCAATAAAAGTGTTTCTTTTCGGGAATGTTATCGTAACTATCCACTGAAAATTATTGCGCTTGGAGACAGTCTTGTATACGGATTTGGCGATCCAGAAGGTGGAGGTTGGGTAGAAAGATTACGTCGTCAGTGGATGTCTTCGGAACAACCAGGTCATGTTCTCTACAATTTAGGTATTAGAGGCGATCGCGTCGTGCAAGTATCCGAACGCCTCGAACAAGAATTTCGTAATCGAGGAGAATTACGAAATCGCGTTCCCGATCGCATAATTCTTTCGGTTGGAATCAATGATTCGGCTCGTTTGAGAAGTTTCGATGGTAAAAACTACACTCAATTAAGCGAATTTAAAACTCAAATTTTTCAATTGTTAGAGCGATCGCGACAACTTTGTCCGGTTTTGTTTGTTGGGATGACACCAGTCGATGAAACGAAAATGCCTTTTCTCGATTGTTTTTACTTCAACCATCAAGATCAATATCGCTACAAAGAAGCAACTAAGCTAGCCTGTCAGCAATTAGAAATTCCTTACTTAGATATTTTCGATCTTTGGATGGCAAGAGGAGAAGATTGGGTGCGATCGCAGCTTTCTATTGATGGTCTTCATCCCAACTCTCAAGGTTATCAAAACTTGCTGCAAGATGTCGTATCTTGGGAAGCCATGTTAGGGATTAGATAAAAAGTTTTGTCGTGACGCGAATGTAGAGACGCGACATGTCGCGTCTCTACCCCTATTCCCTATCCCCTATCCCCTATCCCCTTTTCTAACGACATCCCAAACTATCTCTAGTCGATACGCCTGTAATCGAATTTACGCCTGACGCTCGTTTGCACATAAGCGCAATTTGATAGCGATCGAGCAGTGCATTGGAAAAATCTGCTCCCGCAATTTCAGCGTCGTTAAAGCTGGTGCTAGTTGCTACTGCATCGGTTAAAATTGCATTGCTCAAGTCTGCTTTATCTAAAACGACTCGATCCATCAGTGCGCTAGTTAAATTAGCTCCTGCTAAATTTACCTTTAGCATCACTGCTTTGGTCAAAATTGATTTACTTAGGTCGGATTGTTGAAAATTTGCTCCCTGCAAGTCAGCAGCAGCAAAGACAGCACCGATGAGTTGTTGATGGGAAAAATCACTTTCGCGCAATACCCCATAGGTATGGTTGACGGAATTATTTTGCGCCCAAGCAGGACGAGCAGATAACAAAATCCAAAAAATTGCCAAAAACACCAGAGAAAGCCAAGTTAAAAACGTTTTGAGCCAAGCTTTAATCATGATTATTTCGCGATCGCCTTGTTAATATTGGAAGAACTTTTATCTTTTTCTTCTTTTACTCTTACCTCATTTTTGAGTCATCACTTCCCTTTTACAAAAAACCTAAACTTGTGAGCCTGCCTACACTTTTATCCCCTCTAATTTTCATTTATGTTTCACAACAAATCGATTAAAAACAATCGCTGGCATTATCAATGGAAATTAATCTTTAATCCCTGGCAGCAAGTGGACTGGTGGTTATACTTACTCGTTACTAGTATGACTGCTTTTGCTGTTTTAATGATTCACACCACAGAAGTAAATCGGGGCAATCATTGGATACAGCATTCAGTTATCGGCGCGATCGGAACTTTAATTGCTTTTTTACTTGCTCGTTGGCATTATCGATCGCTGCTGAATTTTTATTGGATCGTTTATGCTGTTACCAATATTTTTTTGTTAGTAGTAATTGCGATAGGAGTGACAGCTAACGGGGCGCAAAGTTGGATTTCTCTGGGTGGTTTTAACGCTCAACCTTCAGAATTTGCCAAAATAGGTGTAATTATTACCCTGGCAGCAATTTTACATAAACGTTCTGCTTCTAAGCTATCTACTGTTTTTTTTGTGTTGGCAGTGACGGCACTACCATGGGTTTTGATCCTCATGCAACCAGACTTGGGGACTTCTTTGGTGTTTGGGGCGATCGTCTTGGGAATGCTTTATTGGGCAAATGCCAATCCTGGTTGGTTGTTTCTGATGATTTCGCCTTTGGTTTCGGCGATTTTATTCAATCTCTTTTTACCAGGATGGTTAATTTGGACGATCGCCATGGTGACGATCGCTTGGTATACATTGCCATGGCGCTCTTTTTCTGCTTTGCTAGCATTGGGGGTTAACTTGGGCGCGGGTAAAACGGGAGAATTACTTTGGTCGTTGTTAAAACCCTATCAAAAGGATCGTTTGACTTTGTTTTTGACTCCCGAAAAAGATCCTTTGGGTGGAGGTTATCACCTAATTCAATCCCGCATTGCGATCGGCTCGGGAGAATTTTGGGGTAGAGGACTTTATCACGGTACGCAAACCGAATTGAAATTTATTCCCGAACAACATACAGATTTTATTTTCTCAGCCGTTGGCGAACAATTGGGTTTTATTGGTTGTGCGGTTGTTATTATTGCTTTCTGGTTTATTTGTTTGCGATTGGTATTAATTGCTTGTCATGCTAAAGATAATTTTGGTTCGCTGTTGGCGATCGGCGTATTATCGATGATAGCTTTTCAGACTATTCTCAACATCAGTATGACTTTAGGGATCGCACCGATTACGGGGATTCCCTTGCCTTGGCTGAGTTATGGCGGTTCGTCATTGTTAACCAATCTTGTGGCGCTCGGTATAGTTGAGTCTGTATCTAATTTTCGACCGAAGAAAAGGAAGTTTTTTGAAAGTTACAGATAAGGGAATAGGGAAAAACCAATGTAGGGACGTTTCAGGGAATGTCCCTACACAGGATTAATGTGTCTTTTTTCAAAACGATCGGATATTTTTGAAAAATTCAATTGAGCGATCGCCATCAGAAAAAAGTACCAACAATTTTATCGTCACCTGTAGTACCGAGAATAATCTCATCCACTAATTCGATTGTCAGTCTTAAAAATTAAATAATAATCTTTGTTCGGATCGATCTTTGTGATTAAGTCATAATCTAAAAAATACTGGTTGGGAATATTACCTTTTGTAGTAACGCTATAACTTGCAGATGGCTGAAGAATTTTTTGATGAGTTTCTTTAGCTACAAAATAATCACCCCATCCTAAAAACTTATCTGTTGAGAGAAAAACATTGTCATGCCAAGATTCATCACTGGTAGTATCTTTACCTTGATTAGTAACTTTCCATGAAATCTCTAAGTCTTCGTTAAGTTTAGCTAGATCGGGAACGATAACATCACTAATAACTAAATCTACATCAATTTTTTTCTCAGGGGAAGACATAGTTGATTTTGCCTAAATCACCAAATAATCTTGCCCAAATTTTTACCCACGATCGACAGTAATAAATAACAAGTAATAAAATTAAATTTATGATGGCAAAAAGCATGTCTCAAACTGCTAAAAATCGATCGCGATCGCAAGTGTGAAAAAAATATTGTGCTTTTTCCAGCATGGCATTATCTAACGCCTGTTGACATTCAAGTGCAGCAAAAGCGAGATCGTGGGCAACATCGCGATCGGGATAGTTGTTTTTAAGTTCGATCGCGCGTCGTTTTGATGTATCGATGCGAAGAAAAATTTTTTCTTGTTGCACCCATCCATCCATAAAATGTTTCTTCTAAAATTGAGGAGAGATTATCTTGGCGATTATGACTGGAATTGGCTGATTCTAAAGCCAATTTTGCTATATGTATATTAATTAGTTCTGAAGGAAGGCGGACAATTAATGTCGATCGATCATAAAGCTTACGTGTTTAACTACGATCGATTTCAAATCGAATTGAAGGATATTATTGAAGAAGCTCTTGCAAGCGGAAATCCTAACGAGTTAATTACTTTTATCAAGAACAATTTATCTTACTTAAAAGATCCCTGCGAAGGTAAACCTCTTGACGGTTTTTGGCAAGACGCGATCGGTATTCTTGAAGTCGATAACTATGGAGATTTTGCTTTAACTAAATTTTATCAACCACAAAATTGCATCGGACTCGGTGATAAATGGTCGGAAATTGACGATCTTCTTTGTTTTGAATTCGGAGAACTTTCTTTAATTACTTTAGGTAAATTATTAGGCACTAAAGAAAATTATTTCGATCCTGGTAAAATGGGTTCTTATTTTCAGTCTCCGCAACAAGTGCAAACAAATTTAATTCGCTTAGAAGATACTTTAGAGCAAAGACCAGAATTGCTGCAACATCTTGTTAGTGTAGTTAATATGCTTAAAGAAGCTTCAAATTTGGGAAAAGGTCTTTACGTTACTTTCTAACGATCGCACATTTCAAAGTAAACCAAAATCTTGAAAGCAAAGACGCGTTAATTCCGTTCGCTTTGATGCATCGCTGTTTTTGAAAGAGAAAACTTGCCTCTTGCCTTTAGTCTATTTCATTTCGTTCGAATGACACATGGTTTTTTCTTCATCTATAAGTTAACTAGAACAATAGTTAGATTGAGGTGGGATTCGTGAAGCGGAGCTATCCTGAAGGGAATCGCTTACATTGGGAGTGGGATAACGTGTAAGCACGACTTGTCCTTTTTCATTAATAATCATGCCCCGTGCAGGGATAATTTCATTAGAAGAAAAAGTTTTTTTATCTCCTTCTACATCTGGGCTTATCTGCTTCTGGACACCTTCACCCATCTGCCCCCCTGCCTTCTTATCTCCTGCTATAACAATACTATTGAGTGGTTTAGTTGGATCGTCGGGCATTCCACCACGTCCAGTAATGATAAAAGTATTAGTCAACGCACCACTTCCATCAGTATCGCAAGCTTGAGCTACTGTTTCATCTGGTTCGATTGATTGGAGTGTCGATCGTGTTTCTCCTTTAGATGGATTGGCATCGGGAGTATTGATGGTAATATTACCACTTCGAGAAAGTTGAGAGCTAGCAGTAATATCGCTGTTGGAAGTTAGACTGGGTTGTGCTTTTAAACCAAATATTGCTCGACTATCGATCTTAATGTTTCCTCCAGTTCCTTCAAAAGCATTAGCAGTAATATCGCTATTTTCTTTAGGAAAAGCAACTAGTAAGTTAGTATTTATATTGATATTACCACCATTACCACCAGTACCTTGCAATCCTGCGGTGGTAGATATTTCTCCATTACGACGTAATTTTAATAATTCGCTTGCTGTCAGTTCGATATTGCCACCATTACCACCTGCTGAAGTAGCTTTAATGCTTCCGAAATCTTCAAGAGCAACCTTAGTAGAAGTTATTGTAATTGTCCCTGCATTACCTGAACCTTCACGGGGGTTAAAAATGGGTGTAACTTTTAAACCAAGGGATGGATTGGAAAGATCGACTTGTTCAATTTTAAAATCTGTCTCAATGAAATTGTTGACAGCAATTTGAGCGTTATCTTTGACTTTCAAGTCTGGGGTTTTAATTTGAACAGTACCTGAATTTCCACTACCACCAGTACGGCTAAACAAACCACATTTGCGCTCTGGGCTGCCAGCTCAGCAACGCGGCTGGCAGGGGGATAGCGCGGCGAACTACGGTGTGGAGTTCGCCAATAAGTTTCCGCTTATTGGTATAATCTGTTTTATGAAACAAGTTCTGACAATAGTTGTAAAGCTTCAACCTACGCCCGAACAAGTCGCCAAAATGAATGCGACGCTTCAGGCGTTTGCTGATGCTTGTAACTACATCAATGACAACACCAACCCCAAACTTACTAATAAAATCTCTCTGCAAG
>JBOFLQ010000052.1:0-39550 GCA_051657945.1 Xenococcaceae cyanobacterium
GGTGCGATTCGTTCCTATGAAATCCTCGAACAGAGGAGGGATATAGGGCTTCTGTTAAGTAACCTGAAAGGGTAGAGTTCGCACTTTAATCCTTAACAGATGATAACTTGAGTTCCATCAAAGTGAGGTAAGTAACCTAGAAAACCAAGCCTTTGCGCCCTTGTGCGGGGTTGAAAACACACAGCGTCCCTCTCGGTGACGAGAGAGAGGAGTTTCCCCTAAGTCTGGGATGACAACCCAGAATTAGAAGCGGGAGTGAAAACGGGAAGAGCGATAATTGCTGAAAACGCCTAACCGGGAGTAAGAGTCCCATAAGCGACCTGGACTAAGATGACATCAAGGAAAAGGAAATCGTGGGGTAGATAAACGAATCATCTACTGAACCGTCTTAAAGAGCGCAGCAGGGGTTATAAGCTTAGGTCAAAAACCAACCCTGCTTCCCGAAATAACGGGAAGAATAAAAACATATGACGTTCTCCGTTTGTCATATCGCACAGTCAGTTCACACAGGCGGATAGATGAACCCTAAAGGACTCAAACAATGGAACACAGGAACGAAGTAACACAACCTCACCCCCAGTCTAACTGGTAGGTATCGTCAAAACCATATGGTGAGGTTGTGAAAGATGGGTCAAAAAGCAAAATGCCTAATCTGAAATAACAGGTAATGCCAGAAAAAGGATGGGGTAATACCCAGGATAAGCAGACGTGACCCGCAATGTGTCGATGTGTAAAGCTACAAGTAGCAAAGAATATGCCTAATACAGATTCACAACCGAATACTGTGGGATGGGGTGAAATCGATTGGCGTAAAGTCGAAAGATACATCTTCAAGTTGCAAACGAGGATTTACGCAGCATCTCGTCGTGGAGATGTAAAACAAGTTAGAAAACTCCAAAAAACTCTGATGAGTTCTTGGTCGAATAAGGTGCTATCGGTCAGAAAGGTAACACAAGACAATCGAGGCAAACGCACGGCAGGAGTGGATGGTATTAAGATATTGTCCCCAGAAGAACGTATGAGCCTTGTAGGTCAATTAAGAATCACTGGCAAAAGTCATCCTACCCGCAGGGTATGGATACCCAAACCAGGAATTGAGGAAAAACGACCGTTAGGAATACCTACAATACACGACCGAGCCGTACAAAATCTGGTAAAAACGGCACTCGAACCCGAATGGGAAGCTATTTTCGAGCCTAATTCCTTCGGATTTCGCCCAGGTAGATCCTGTCACGATGCCATTTGGCAGATTAAAAACAGTATTCAGAACAGACCAAAATTCGTTTTAGATGCTGATATTGCCAAATGCTTCGACCGCATCAACCACTTAGCCCTACTCCAAAAGCTCGGTTATACGGGCAAAATCAGGCAACAAATCAAAGCCTGGTTAAAATCAGGAGTCATAGACCAAGGGGTATTCACTGCCACATCTGAAGGCACAATGCAAGGAGGGGTAATCAGTCCTCTACTAGCAAACGTAGCCCTCCACGGGATGGAAAAAGTGTTGATGGAATTTGCCAAAACTCTCGACATGAAAAGAAATGACAAACCAAATAGTCAAATTAGTTGGCAACAAAAAGAGAAGTCATTAACGTTCATTAGATACGCTGATGATTTTGTCCTGATACATAAAGACGTAACCGTTGTCCAAAGATGCAGAGAATTAATCTCTGAGTGGTTAAAAGACATCGGATTGGAACTAAAGCCCTCAAAAACCCGAATCGCCCATACTCTACATACAGAGCTAAGCGAGGATGGAAAAGCGGGAATTGACTTCTTAGGGTATCATATCCGACAATTCCCAGTGGGAAAATATAGAAGCTCCATACACCCTAGCACTAAAGAAAAACTAGGTTTTAGAACCCTCATCAGACCCTCAAAGGATGCCTGTAAGAAACACCAACTCGAAATAAAACGAGTCATTCAAAAACACAAACACTCTCACCAAGCACTTCTTATTAAGGAGCTTAACCCGATTATTAGAGGATGGACAAACTATTATCAATTCTCTAATGCTCAGACAGTGGGAGAACTTACAAGGCAGGATTACCTACTGTTCCAAAAACTTCGAGCATGGAGTCGCCATCGTACAGGTGATTGGTATAAAGCTCGGCGGAAATACTGGACAAGAATAGGCAACAATAACTGGGTCTTTGCCACCAGACAAGGGGATGCGAACCCCCTACGGTTACTAACGCATACTGAATTCGGAAGCAGTGGTTCGGAGTATGTGAAAGTTAAAGGCGAAGATAGTCCGTTTAACGGGAATCTAGTTTACTGGAGTACCAGAATGGGGAATAACCCCTATATGCCCACTCGAAAAGCAAACTTGCTAAAGAGACAAAAAGGTATATGTTCCTGGTGTTGCCTGCGCTTCCGTGAAGGAGACACATTTGAGGTTGACCATATCCTTGCTACCTCTTTAGGTGGTAAGGATGAATATAAAAACCTGCAACTCCTTCACGGTCATTGCCACGATGAAAAAACTACCGATAATATGGAATATTCCAAGTACAAGGGTAGAGAGTCCCACTGACAAGGGTAGATATGTTGAGTAGCCGAATGAGGCGAAAGTCTCACGTTCGGTTTCGGATGGGAGGGGTGGATGGTAACATCCACCTCGACCCTAATAGTGTCAAAAGCAACAACCTCTCAAGCATCCTGCGGGTTTACGAGAAGTCACCCGCGTCAAGTTTGTCAGTCCTCATGCAGAAAATGCTTCTGAGGAACTTAAAGCCATGGTTAATGCTAGCGCGATCGAGTTGTGTTTGGGAGAAGAATATTTTTTAGAACTTGGGTTCGATCGAGAGTTAAAAGGACAACAGATAGATTTTAGAACAGAATTACCACTAAAATTTTGTTGGTAATTTCACAAAAAAGTATTAGTTCCTTTAACAGGTTGAAAATTTTCTTGATTATTCGCGTGATTTTAATTTTTACTTATTAATTTTTGTAGAGCGATCGATTAATAAAAATATTTAGCTAAATGAATAAAAAAACTTTCGATCGAATAAATAATTCTTAAATTTTTAACAAATAAATATGAATAGAAATGTATAGAAACAAACATGTAAAAAAGAGAGTCAACTACTCGATCGAATGAAATAAATTCATAGAATTGAAATGATTTAAGCCATGCAAATCATTTCAAAGAATTTGCACCCACCAAGGAGACAGAAACCGTGAATGTGGTAGAACTATTTAGAGAAGGCGGCATAGCCATGTGGCCTCTGCTGTTTATGTCAGTTTTTTCGCTGGGAACAATTATAGAGAGAATTTGGTTTTGGTCGAGAATTTTAGTTAGAGAACAACTGATTCTCGATCGCATTATGGAAGCAGCCAGTCTTAATTGGGATTTAGTCGCTAAAATTGCCAGAGAATATAGCAACTATCCCGTCGGTAGGTTTTTGTATTCCCCGCTGAGGTTGCCCAACCCCGATCCCGAAGTTTTTCATTTTGCTTTAGAAAGCGCTGCCGATGAAGAACTAGCTTTAATGCGAAAAGGAGATAAATTACTCGAAGCAGTAATTGCTCTTTCTCCCTTGCTAGGACTATTTGGGACGGTTTGGGGGTTGATCGTTGCCCTCAAAGAAATTAAAATCAGCGACTTGGGAACTTCTTCAACTGCCGGAGTTACTTTAGGGATAGGTCAAGCATTAATTTCGACGGCTGCTGGGTTATTAGTTGCTATTTCTAGTCTAGCTTTTTATCGTTTGTTTCAAGGTTTGTGGTCGAATCAAGTGAGAATCTTTCGTAAAGCAGGTAGCGAACTAGAATTGATTTACCGTCAGAGATGGATGGAAGACGAAGAAGAAGAACAAGAGCGAAAAGTTCCCACCAAATTTAGTTTTGAAACGCTTAAGAAAAATCCCTCACCTCCACCACCCCCACCAACACCCAAAAATCCTCCTCAATATCCAGGATACTAAGTTTCTAGAGAATATAAAATTACAGAGCGCATGCAACTAAGTTGCTTAATCATATGGAAAAAATGACATCCACTTCAAAAGTGGGTCGTAAAAAAGTTAAAAGTGCTGCTATTGCTGCACGTCCGATGCGACTCCAACAAGATCGAGGCAACATCGAACAAGAAGTACGCATTGAAATTCTGCCACTAATTGATGTTATTTTTTGCATCTTAACTTTTTTCATTTTGGCGGCAGTCGGTTTGTCTCGCCAGCAAGCAATTAGCCTTAATTTGCCTAAAGCTAGTACTGGCACGCCGCAAATGCGAGAGATGTTGGTAGTTAGTTTGGACGATATCGGTCAAATATATGTCGAACAACAATTAGTCACTCGATCGCAATTAGATGTGGCGATTAGGAATTACCATCAAAACAATCCCAGTGCCTTAATGGTGCTACACGCGTCTAGAAATGCTAGTTATAACGATGTCGTCCAAATTTTAGATAGATTGCGGGAAGTTGGAGGAAATCGCGTTGCTTTGGCGACTTTGCCAGCAGAGGCAAAGAAATCGGATAATTTTACTCCCAGTAATGGTAGCATTTATCCCAATAATTCTCTCAATCCTTATGGGGAAACGCTGCCAGGTGGTACTTACAATCGAGATCGACCTGGTTTGCCCTTACCTCCCTCTCAGGGATTGGGAAATCCTCAATACAATCCTACCGTACCTTCACTTCCTAGTTTGCCCAGCCTTCCTAATAATACTTCCGAACAACCTAAAATTCCCAACTCCGACTCTTAGGCATGTCGTACCAAAACTCCAATTACTTGAAGAAGGCAGAGGGCAGAGGGCAGAGGGCAGAAGGAACAATTGGAGAGGGATTCAGTTGAGCCACCAATTGCAGACCGCCTAAAAGAGGCGGGGGCTTGTACCCAGCCCTAGCAAGACTTAGCTGTCGGCAGCAAACTTTCTATCTCACCGATAAATCAACCTTCTGCCTCCTGCCGACTGACATCACGCCTTGCCCTTCGGGCTGGTCACACTTTTTTCAAAAGCACTCCAAACTTTTAATTTATGTCAAATCTAGAAACTCTCATTGCCCAAATTCAACTTGAAGCACAAAAAGAAACTTTTCCAATTGACGAACCAATCTACAAATCGGCAGGTTTAGATCCAACCTTTCCTGTTTTATATAGTGGTAATCTCAACGGGAAACTTTGCTTTTTTGGTCGCGATTTGGGTAAAGATGAAGTACATGCCCGTCAACCTTTGATCGGTGCTGCTGGTAAGTTAGTACGTCAAGGTTTTTTTCGGGCGATTCACAACCGAGACGCGCAAGGACAAAAAGAATTACAAACAGTCTGCGATCGCGTATTACTTACTAACACCGTACCTTACAAACCACCAGGTAATAAAGCTTATTCTGAAGAAGTGAAAGCCAGATTTCGTCCTTTTGTAGAACGTTTGTTGGTGCTTCATTGGCAGGGCAATCAAATTATTACTTTGGGAACGGAAGCTTTTAATTGGTACGAACCTTATGGCAGTAAAGGAGAAGTAAAACAGTTTTTTAAAGAAAAAGATAAGTTTGAAAGCAAGCTTATACTTATTTTAAAAGCTGTCGATAATTTGGGTAAAGAACATCAAAAATCGATTACTTTATTACCTCTACCTCATCCCTCGCCATTAAATAAACTCTACTATCATAAATTTCCAGAAATGCTGCAACAAAGGCTTAGAGAGATTGAATTTTAAATAGAAAAGATCCCGCTCAAATAGCGGGATCTTTTGTTTATTGATATTTATTAATAATTCGTAAAAATCAAAATCAAAATAATATTTAAAGATTTAAATAAGATTGACAAATTGACCGAGCGATCGCCTGACATTTAAATTTGTAGCGTAGATACTTGCATTAGCAATCAATATACAACGTTGTTAATCCCTAAGCTTTATTTTCTATTCCCCATTGCTTATGCGTATCTTACAGATAGTTCCTTCAGTATCTCTTGTCTACGGCGGTCCGAGTCAAATGATTTTAGGTTTATCGAAAGCGCTTGCTGCTGAAGAAATAGAAGTTACGCTACTTACTACTGATTCTAATGGTGATGCCGGACAACCACCTTTAGACGTGCCGATCGCCAAACCTGTAAACAAAGATGGTTATCAAATAATTTATTTTCGCTGTTCGCCTTTTCGCAGATACAAATATTCTCTACACTTATTACATTGGTTGCGTACTCACGCAAAAGAATACGACTTGGCGCATATTCATGCTTTATTTTCTCCGATTAGTACTGCCGCCGCAACTATAGCCAGAAAGCAAAACTTACCTTATATTCTGCGTCCTTTAGGCACTCTCGATCCTGCCGATTTGCAGAAAAAAAGACGACTAAAACAACTATACGCTTACTTGTGGGAAAAACCCAACTTAGCTGGTGCTGCTGGCATTCATTTTACCAGTCAGCAAGAGGCAAAAATTTCCGAACGCTTTGGCACTCAAACAAACGATTTAGTCATTCCGATCGGGGTAGAATTACCTCCACCATTACCAGAATCGGGAAAGACACGCGATCGATTGAATATTCAAAGCGATCGCCCGTTAATTTTATTTATGTCTCGTATCGATCCTAAAAAAGGATTGGATTTATTACTTCCTGCTTTAGAAAAATTAGTCGAAGAAAAACTAGAATTTCATTTTGTTTTAGCAGGTACTAATCCTCAAGATCCCGATTACGAAAGAGAAATTCAACAACAAATTCACAATTCAACTCTAGCCGATCGCACGACTATTACAGGTTTCATTAGCGGCGAAACCAAATTCGGATTACTTCGGGATGCCGATTTATTTGTTTTGCCTTCTTATTACGAAAACTTTGGTATCGCTGTCGCCGAAGCAATGGCGATCGGTACTCCTGTAGTTATTTCTAACCAAGTACATATTTGCAATGAAGTCGAACAAGCTCAAGCAGGATGGATTGCAAATTGTAGTGTTGAAGATTTAACTGCCAAACTCAAACTTGCCTTGCGCGATCGCGACGAAAGCAAAATCAGGGGATTGAATGCTAAAAACTATGCCCAAAAGTATTATAGTTGGAAAGCGATCGCCAAACAGACGATCGAAGCATATAAGTTTTTAATAGGGGATAGGGAATAAGTAATAAGTAATAAGTAATAAGTAATAAGTAATAAGTAATAAGTACTTAAGCAATCTGCTATGAACTATGAACTATGAACAATTAACAATGAACAATGAACAATGAGCAATGAACCATGAACCATGAACCATGAACCATGAACAGTTAAAAAAACTATCCACTCCTCTCAAAATCGGTTCTGTTAGCATTGCTAGTAGAGTGTTACAATCTCCCCTCTCAGGTGTTACCGATCTGGTATTTCGGAGGCTGGTGAGACGATATGCATCCCGATCGATGTTGTACACAGAAATGGTAAGCGCTAAAGAAATTCATCACTTGCAAAAATTACCAAAAGTGATGTCCATCGATCCAGATGAGCAACCAATTAGCATTCAACTCTTTGATTGCCGTCCTGATTTTATGGCAGAAGCAGCACAAAAAGCAGTTGCCGAAGGGGCAAAAACCATAGATATTAATATGGGTTGTCCCGTTAATAAAATTACCAAAAAAGGGGGCGGTTCTTCTCTATTACGTCAACCAGAAATAGCAGCAGCGATCGTCAGAGAAGTTGCGATCGCCACAGATGTACCCGTTACAGTTAAAACCCGTATTGGTTGGGACGATCGAGATATTAATATTCTTGATTTCGCTCGTAGAATGGAAGATGCAGGGGCGCAAATGCTAACAGTACACGGACGTACTCGCGCTCAAGGTTATCATGGTGCTGCTCGCTGGGAATGGATTAAAAAAGTTAAAGAAATTTTGTCTATTCCTGTCATTGCCAACGGAGATATTATATCGGTGGAAGCAGCTATTCGTTGTTTGTCAGAAACTGGTGCAGATGGAGTAATGTGTTCGCGAGGTACTCTCGGTTATCCTTTTTTGGTGGGAGAAATTGACTACTATTTGCAAACTGGTGAAATGATGGTTTCTCCTACCATTGTGGAACGTTTGCAGTGCGCTAAGGAACATTTACAAGGATTGTGGGAACAAAAAGGAGAAAAGGGAATATTTCAATCAAGAAAACATTTGACTTGGTATTGTAAAGGTTTTGCTGGAGCAAACCAATTAAGAGAGCAATTATCCAAAATTGAAAGTGTTACTGAAGGATTGGATTTAATCGATCGCGCCATCGACAAAGTAAATACTTTAATTTCATGAATTTCACAAGAGCTTTTTATTAGTTTTTAAATATTTTTAATATTAGTTTATACAAACAATTGCTTTTCTTTGAAAAAAGTAAAGTTTAGTTTCGTGTGTGAGCGATCGGTAAATAGTGATGATAAATTAATAATATGAAGCAAATAAAGCTTCTCTGGCAGATAAAACAGCCAAGTACGAGTAAACTATACCAAAAGGAAAACAAGCTGTTTGATTCAAAGTCTGTCTCATCCAAACAACAAAACCATCCAAAGCGAAACTGAAGACTTTCTCCAATAGAGAGCTAGGGAGCTAGGCAACTTAACATAAATAATGTTTTTTTCAGGCGTTAGTGTTATTTGCAACTCTACAGGGCTAATCATAAATGAGAAAGTTAATTGGGGAGTAGTTCGAGGGTGGTTTTGTTTATGGCACAGTATTCAGCCAGAAAATGAATTGTTAGCTATTACCCGCTCCCTGTTCGCTTAAATATGTCTGTAAATTGGGAGAAGTCGCGATCGCTTCGGGGTCGAGAATGGGTAAAACTTCTTTATCTTGAATAACGCAGCCTTTTAAATAAGGAATTAGTCCAGAAGCAACACTACCAGTCGGCGAACTAATTTGCTGCTCGACTATTCTAGAAATACCTTTAATTTCAGGAACGACTAATCCCAAAGGCACATTTTTAACTTTAACGATCGCCACATAATATTTTTGCAAATCGCGATCGACTGGAGTTAAATCTAAAGCTTGAGGAAGATCGATAACCCAAAAAACGCGACTGCGCTGATACAACAAGCCGAGAATACAATCGGGTAGATTGGGAACGCAACCGATGCGACTGCTAGGCACGACAACGACATTTTGAGTACTTTTCATTGCAAGTATTGCTGGAATATTTTTTTCCAATTGCAATCTCAAATAAAGTTCGCCTATCTTAGCTTGAGTTAAATTGACTTGAGGTTGGAGATTCGATTTGTCCATTTTTTTGGTATGGGGAAACAGAAGAATTTCTTTTAGTCGTGTTAAAGATAAGACTAATTTTCTAAAAGTCGGTCGCTCTTCGCTATCCGCACGCAAAGATTTTACCGATCGCCGCACTTGTTTAATGGCAATTTCGCCTAATTTCTGAGATTCTTCTAAAAATTCCTCAGCCTGAAGCGGATCTGTATACCATGATAAATACATGGCTTTAATAGTACCGCAAACTTTTATCCAAATGTAATTCCACCAGACAAAAAAAGCAGAGACTACTAATATTTTTCTCTGCTTAAAAACTTATTGTCTTAAAAGCTATTTCAATCGTAAAAAATGTAATTGCTAAAAAATTGATAAAAACGTCTTACTTTGAGACAACGAAAGTTAGAAAAATTTTTCAACCAAAGTTAGAAAACTTTAAGACGTTCTGCGTATATTCATTAAAGCTAAGTTTCTTTACTATGAGAGACATGATATTCAGGTGTTGGCACGATCTAAAGTAAAAATTTGGTATCATCAAACCTTTGTAATTAAATAAATATTATTAAATCATTTTAATAATTGCCGATAGTTCCCGATTAATTGCGGATCTTGGAAGGAATCTTTTCAAGAACACACTATGAAGTCCAAATTAATCTCGATCGCTGCGGGAATTTCATTACTCATTTTTACGCCGACAGTAGTTCGAGCTGGTTGGCTAAATTCAACACAAGCAAGATCGAATTCGCTTGGCAGTCTCGATCGCGATTTAGGTGAGAGTAATACTTCAATTCGAACTATTCGTTCTTCTTCAATTAAAGTTAACGGTTCGCTCGACAATCTCGAAGATGATTTAGATCCTACCAATGTTAGTACGGATAATTTGGCTAACGAACCCAATAATAGCAATAGTTATTTAGAAAATCTAGAAAGTATTGACGATCGCTCGGAAGATAAAAATATTTCTACAGAAACACAAACAAGCGATCTCCCGCAGGGAGTGCAACGCATTCGAGAAGATAATTCACATGAAATTGAGACTGTCTTCGAAGATAACAGTGCGGAATATAAATACAGTACGACAGTAGAAGAGAACGCCGAACATAATCTCGATCGCCAGGGTATGTAGAGACGTAACTGCAGTTGCTACAACGGAAGTTTCCCCTGCAACGCACTGCCTCAAATTTCACGTCTAAAAAAGGTGGGTAATACCCACCTCGATCGCGTTAATAAACAAATGTTAGTACTCGAATTAAGTCTGAGAGTTTTTGTGAAAGCTAGCTGCCGATCGGGTAAACGCTTTGTTACTTCGTGGACGAGGAATTTTGAGCGATCGTCTGTAATTTGTATCTAACTAACTTATGTATGCTTTTGTATTGGTATTAGAGGTAATTTGCTTATAGTCTCCACAAAAATTATAGGTATTTACTGATAGTCTCAACGGAAGATAACGCCAAACATAATGGCGATCGCGATCGGTAAATGCTTGTTTGAGGCACCGATCGAGCGCCAAGACTTGTATTATGGCGATATATTACATGTGTAATCAAAAGATTTAATTGTGGAAAAAAAGCTAACACTATAGATAGCAATTGACTCTCAACAATTAATCAAAATTGGTCACCAATGCCTATTAAGTCTCAAAAAAAGAGGTGGATAATACCCACCTCGATCGCATTAATCAATGCTCATTAATTTAATTCAAATCAATTAAGTTCCAGAAGCCCAAGAATTGATATACTCAATTTGGTCGGAAGTTAGGGTATCGATCTCGATTCCCATTGCTTTTAATTTTAGTGCGGCAATTTCTTGGTCTAATTCAGTAGGAATAGAGTGAATTCCTGGGTTTAGTTTGCCTTTATTTTTAACCAAGTATTCACAACCGATCGCTTGGTTGGCAAAGCTCATATCCATAACTGCGCTAGGATGACCTTCAGCAGCAGCTAAATTAACCAAACGTCCTTCACCGATAACGATAATAGACTTACCGTTAGACATTTTGTACTCTTGAGTGAAGTTACGCACTTCTTTTGGAGCGCCATTCGCTTTTGCACCCAAAGATTGAAGGTCGATTTCGATGTCGAAGTGACCTGAATTACACACCATCGCGCCGTCTTTCATGACATCGAAGTGTTCGGGGCGAATTACGTGTTTGTTACCAGTTACAGTAACGAATAAATCTCCATGCTTGGCAGCTTCAATCATAGGCATGACGCGGAAGCCATCCATTGCGGCTTCAATACCTCTGACTGGATTGATTTCGGTAACGATTACGTTAGCACCCAAGCCAGCAGCACGCATGGCAACGCCTTTACCGCACCAGCCATAACCAGCAACAACGATAGTTTTACCAGCTAAAAGTACATTAGTAGCACGGATAACACCATCAAGGGTAGATTGACCTGTACCATAACGGTTGTCAAAGAAATGCTTTGTGTCAGCATCGTTAATGTTCATGGCGGGGAAAGTAAGAACGCCATCTTTGAACATAGCTTGCAAACGAACGATACCGGTGGTGGTTTCTTCGGTAGTACCGATTACTTCCGACAGTTGATCCTGTCTTTCTTTAACGAGGGTAGCAACAACGTCACAACCGTCATCAATAATAATTTGGGGTTTGTGATCGAGAGCGATTTGAACGTGACGGTGATAAGTTTCGTTATCTTCACCCTTAATCGCAAAAACGGGAATGCCGTAGTCTACAACCAAACAAGCAGCTACGTCATCTTGAGTAGAGAGGGGGTTACTAGCAATGAGAATTGCATCTGCACCACCTGCTTTGAGCGCGATCGCTAAGTTTGCTGTTTCGCTAGTAACGTGACAGCAAGCAACTAGACGAATGCCTGCAAAAGGTTTTTCTTTTTCAAAACGCTCTTTGATGAGCTTGAGTACGGGCATTTCTCTTCCTGCCCATTCAATTCTTTGTTTGCCTACAGGAGCGAGAGCGAGGTCTTTAACCTCGTGCTTTATCTGAGTAGCAGTTGCAGTCATGCGAATATTTTTTCAACAAAAATTAACATTGTCATTGTAACTGTAATTCTTCACTCAAGAAAGCTAATTTGCTTTATTTGTTGGAAAATTTATATTAAGAAGCCTTTTATTGACTCGATCGCGCTACATTTTTAAGTAATTCGATCGGTGTAAAATTTTTGACAATTTCAAGTTGTTGGCGATCGCGCACTAGCATCGCACCAGCAAATCCCAAAGAATTAATGTTAATCGAACGATCGCTTTCTTTAGTGCGGGGTACTATTAGCATCCATTCTCTTGTAGCAAGAAAATTATAGGCGATCGTTTGTTTGGTTGTTTCGATTTGGTCGATCGAAACGCCAAAAAATCGCAAAAGTTTTTGATATGTTTCTAAAATATCTTCTGCCGAGCGATCGGGATTTAATTTAGCTAGGGCGTGTTGAAAAGGAAAAGCTGGAATTTGACCAATTGCGCCGTCAAAAATGGCATTGTTAATTACTGGCGCGATCGGAATTTTTTGTTCTCCTTCAACTAAACAAAAAGGTACTACTTGCAAATGTTTGTGTGGTTGACTCGAACCCGCTAATGTGCCGCCGTTATAAAAAGCCAAACCATCAATTTCCGACAATACTATTTGCATTGCCTCAAAATCTGCTAAATTAAGCCAGTTTTCTTGCTCTTCAAAAGCTCGCGTTACGATTAACAAATGATGGTCTACGACATTAAATTTATTTAATAAACACAAATGCGTTTTAGAAAGATTGCTAACAAATAAATTTTCGTCATAGGGAAGAAAAGGATTAAATTTTCCTCCTGTTTCTTTACTCTTTTGTTCTTGTTTCTGTTTGTCTTTTTCTTTGCGATCTCCTTTCGGTCGTGCTACGCAATCGAGGTTAGCAATGATGCGAACTAAAAAATTAATACCATTTTGTTCGATGAATTCGTAAGTAGTGGGTATGGGCTTTAATGCACCGCATTCGAGCGCGGTTTTCGTTCTTTGGATAATTTTTGTCCATAAACTTTCAGATATTTGCATTAGCATTGTTTTTAAAACTTTCCCGCACTCTTTTTCTTTGTTCTCGATACAAACGAAGTACAAACGAACCTGCAATTGTTTCTCTTAACTCTTCAATAACTTCTGCAACTTGTCGATCGATTTTTTCTATATTAGACGAGTAGAAAAGATGATGATTAGGTCGTACAACTGGCGCAGCAAGAGAAGCAAAAGTAAGATCGGCAGCAGAAAAACTATCTCCAACTAAATACTCTCTTCCTGTTTGAAGTCGTCGCTCGATCGACTCAAATATCTCTCTAATTATTTGTAATGAATTAGTCGCTTCTTCTGGCGAAATTTTGTATTTTTTTCTGACTAAATTGACAGTATAGGGAAAGGCGATCGCGCAGCCAATTTTTTCTAGCAATGGCGCTTGTTTTCCCCAGACAATCGGAATAAGTAGAGGATTTTTGAGTGCCTGAAAATATCCCCAACAACGGGTTGCAACCGCTAACTTTGTATCGAATAACTCTTCTAGTTTGTTCACTTCGTTTCGAAGTTGAGGATCGTCAGGATAAAGCTTTCTGTCACCAAATGCAATGCTATTAAGATAATCGAGAATATCGGTAGACTCTGTAAAAATACCATCGTCTGTAACTAAAATTGGAACTGTCGTTCCTCCATAACGACGAGTATAAATTCGATGAAAAGGCGGCGCGTGACTTTCTTCGACATAATCAATATTAAGCCAATCTAGCGCCCAGCGAACTTTTTCACAATAATGACTGATGCCAATAGTAATCAGACGAGGAATTTTAGAATTATTCATAAATTAATTTAACCTTATCGATCGCCTGAGTCATTTTAAAATCTAATTCGTTCTAATTTCAGCCTGCCATTCTCTCAACCACAATAGCGATCGCAAAACAAATAAAACTATTAATGCACCCGCGATCGCATCCAACCAAATTAAAGCGTGCATCTTTACTGAAAAATCTGACATCGCACCATAAAAATAATGTGTCGGACTCGATAAACCTGTGATTGAATAAATTCCCAAGCAAAAATAGGCAAGCCATAGTTTATTTTGTCGATAAAGCCAATAACCTACCAAACCTACTATCGTCAAAATCGCCCAAGTCATATACACTCCCGATCCTGTAATCCAATCTGGTTCTGGATATTTACTAAGAGAAATCGCATTATCTATATAATGAAAACTGGTAATCAAAATATTAATGATTAGAATGACTAGCAAAGTTTTGCTGCGATTATTCATAATTTTTCTCCTCAAAAATAAATGATTGATAAATCGTTTTAAATTCTTCAGGAATGGGAATTGGACGCATTCGATCTGTATTGACGAAAAAACAAGTTTGCGTCGCCACAGTCGCTAATTGTTCGTCGCGATAAATTTCAGCTTGCATGGTAAAACGAAGACGACCTAAATCCGACAACCACATTCTTGCTACAGGGCGATCGAACAGACGCAAAGCTTGTTTGTATTCAATTTGTGTAGAAGCTAGTATCGGACAGTATCCTTTTGTCATTATTCGATCGAGCGGCAAATATGATTCCAATACTTTGAGCCTAATATCTTCTAGCCAACGGATATAGACAATATTAGAAACGATTCCTGCAAAATCGATGTCATAAGTTTGAACCGAAAGTGGAAATTCTACTTCAAAGGGTTTTTGGTGGGTTTGAGTTTTTTGCATTCTCGATATTTTTAAGACCGATCGGTCTTTTTTGTGACAAAAAATTTTGTTCGCGATCGCATCAAAGATTATTTTCGATGTAATTATTCAAGTAATTGACTGCCCTTTCTAAATGAATTGAATCATCATAAAGTTTGCTCATCATAATTGCTCCTTCTACCGTAGAAATAATGATAGTCGCCATAAATTCAGGTTCTACAGTTGGGCGAATTTCTCCTTTTTTGATTCCTTTTTGGATAATTCGACCGATCAGACTGCGCCATTCATCGATCGCACCTCGAACGCGATCGCGCAAAATCGGATGAGTATCATCACTTTCGATCGCCGTATTCATAATCGGACAACCTCCCGCGATCGGTGGATTATCGACATAATCTAAATAGGCAGATACTAAAGCTTGCAAACGATCGATCGCCTTAGTTTTTTGGCGTACGATTTGCCAAATTTTTTGACTCGAACAGCGATAAGCATAATCAAATGCTTCTATAGCGAGTTCGTCTTTACTTTTGAAATGATTGTATATGCCTCCTTTCTTTAATCCTGTCGCCTCCATAATGTCCGCGATCGAAGAACCAGCATAGCCTTTTTGATTGAATAATTCGGCTGCTTGTTTGATGATATTTTCTCTAGTTTCTTGTGCTTTGGACATTGAAGGCAAAAATTTCAGACCGATTGGTCTTCTTTAAATTAGCAAACTCGGCAGGGAAAAGCAAGGGGATAGGGGCGCTTAGGATAGGGGCTAGGGATTAGGGCATGTTTTTAAAATACTGCCATAAATTCTTGGCGAATTAGTACAAAAATATCTAGCGCTATAGTTACATTTGCGCTCGTCGTAAATCATCAGTCAAATTAGTACAAAAATATCTAGCGCTATAGTTACATTTGCGCTCGTCGAATAAACGATCGGTCAATCTAGTACAAAGATATCTAGCGCTATAGTTACATTTGCGCTCGTCGAATAAATTATCAGTCAAATTAGTACAAAAATATCTAGCGCTATAGTTACATTTGCGCTCGCTGTAAATTATCAGTCAAATTAGTACAAAAATATCTAGCGCTAGAGTTACATTTGCGCTCGCTGTAAATCATCGGTCAAATTAGTAAAAAAATATCTAGCGCTATAGTTACATTTGCGCTCGTCGTAAATTATCAGTCAAATTAGTACAAAAATATCTAGCGCTATAGTTATATTTGCGCTCGTCGTAAATTATCAGTCAAATTAGTACAAAAATATCTAGCGCTATAGTTATATTTGCGCTCGAAGTAAATCATCGTTGAAACCACACCCTCATTCTTGAAAAATAGTTTTACCGCTATTAGCGTCAAAAATAAATAATTTTTCGTCATTCAATTCCACTAAGATGCGATCGCCTTTTTTTCCACGCCATAATGCAGGAGCATGAAGATTAATCGAAGTATTACTCTCAAGTAAATTAACTCTAACGAGGGTTTCTTTACCCAAAGGTTCGATTAAATCGATCTCTACTTTTAAAGAAGCAATCGAACTTGTTTGTGTATTGCGATCGCTAGCAATTTTAATAAATTCTGGACGAATACCTAGATCGAAACCTTGTCCGCTATTTGGCAGTAATTTTTGTTTGATTTTTTCTGTAATAGGGATAAACTGATTTTCGATCGCAAACTTTCCATCCATATAGATCGCTGGCAAAATATTCATAGGCGGACTACCCAAAAAACTAGCCACCATGCGGTTAGCGGGTTGAGCGTAAATATCTTGAGGATGACCGATTTGTTGAATTCTGCCACCATCTAAAACAACCATGCGATCGGCGAGAGTCATCGCTTCAACTTGGTCGTGAGTAACATAGATAGTAGTAACGCCGACTCTGTGATGTAATTGCTTTAATTCTGCTCTAGTTTCGTCTCGCAGTTGCGCGTCTAGATTAGATAAAGGTTCGTCGAGTAAAAATACTTGTGGATTGCGAGCGATCGCCCTTCCCAAAGCAACACGCTGTTGTTGTCCACCAGAAAGTTGTTTTGGTTTGCGTTTGAGTAAATGTTCGATATTGAGCGATCGCGCTACTTCTTGAATTCTTTGAGCAATAATTGTTTCGTCTGTCTTTCGCATTCGCAAACCAAAAGCGAGATTGTCGGCTACGCTGAGATGTGGATATAAAGCGTAGTTTTGAAAAACCATCGCTACATCGCGCTGACGTGCGGGTATTGAATTAACTAAGCGATCGTCAATGTAGAGTTTTCCTTCTGTTGCTGTTTCTAACCCTGCGATCGTTCTTAATATAGTAGATTTACCGCATCCCGAAGGCCCTACTAACACCCAAAACTCGCCGTCAGGAATGTCAAAAGAAATATCTTCGATGACGATAACACGATCGAATTTTTTGCCGATTTTTTCTAATTGAACTCTTGCCATGAATCTCGCACCGCTGAAGTTATACAAATAAGATCGAAGGCACAAGTGCGATCGAGAATATAAAAGAAAGCGATCTATTTTAAAACCCAATCTTCGTTCAAAATCTCTTCAATTGTATGGGGATAATGCTGAGGAAATGTATTTAGAGAGAGATTAGTTTCTAAAGATGTGTCTTTGCAAGCTTTTTGATAGGTTGCTGTAAAGTTAGAATTTAAATGATTTTTTAAACTAGGACTATCTTCTAACTGTTCTAGGAGTCGGCGACGATGTTCGATGATAGTGTATTTCCAGCTATTAGTTCTTTTTTCTGGTTGAAATTCCCATTTCAGCAAATGGATTAATAAAATTCGTAAATTACTAATCAATCTTTGCTTTTGGGATTTCCCCATATCATCTATTTCTTCCCACAAATTATGCCAATCCATCTCATCCAATTTTTTCTCTTTGATTTTGCTGAGAATATCTTGTACCCATAAATAATAATCTCGATCGTATAAGTTATTGGACATAGCAACCGCCTACAAAAATAGACAATAACAACAACAACTCTCAATGTAGCGCGATCGGTTTTTGTATTGAATTGACGATCGCGATCGTTAATATAGAATTATTGCTCAACCACAAAGCGATCGATTCTTGAGTTTCGCTACCCTTTGCCAAACCTTCCATCTTGATAACTACTTCTATTTCTTCAACTTCTAACCAGTAGTCATTCAAGCCGAGAAAGGTATACATCACCATAAAGGTAGTTCTTTTATTACCATCTATGAAAGGATGATTTTTAGCTAAACCATAACCATAAGCTGCTGCTAGCTCGAAGATTGTCGGATTACCGTAAGCAAACAAATGTTTTGGTCTGGCTAAACTAGCACCCAGTAAATTTTCATCTCTAATACCTGGACTTCCACCGTGTTGCACTAATTGATCTTCATGGATGGCTAAAACTATCTTTTCTGCAACCCAAGTAGGCTCTTGCATTATGCTAATTCTTTTAAAGCATTTCTATACTTGTGGCTACCTTGTTTATAAATAGACATTGCTTTCTCAAATTCGGGATCGTATGCCGAAAGTTTTACTCCGTCAGGAGTTTCTGTAACAAATAACGTATCTCCTTCTCCTACGCGCAGTTTGTCTAAAATTTCTTTGGGGATAGTTGCACCCAGAGAATTACCAACTTTACGAATTTTGATTTTATACATGATTTTATAATTTGTGTAATACAAATATTATAACCAATTCAACTACATTGAAAAACTGACTCGATCGGCCATTCTTTGCATTGACGACAAATAAAAACATACACAGAACCAAAATATCCAATTTTCAATCCTGCTGCCATTCGATCTTGTGCTGCTATTTCACATATTTGTCTCTTTTTATTGTCTATTTCTACTTCACGTTCGCGATATAGCAATGGCTCTTCTCTAATAAATTTCATTAGGTTTTCTAATGCTCGCCAAACTGGTTCGTCTTCGATCGGACACCATCTTAGATAATTATTTAAGTCAAACTCACAGCTAGCGACTGTCAATAAGTGTTCCATTTGTCGTCCGCATTTACAAATAGGCGTTTCACAATCTTGAATCCAGCTTGGATAGCCTTCTATTTTAAAACCTGGTGCTGTGCTAAGTAGATGCTGATAAATGTAATTGTTTTCCTCATCCCATTGTCCAATTCTTTCTTCTTCTGCTAAACCTTCAAATTCCCTGATATTGGGATATTCTGTTATTCTTTCTGGAAATATACAACAAGGATTGGGAACTAAATCTTGATTGGGATGACTGGGTTGGGGATTTTCTTGAAGGTAATTAATAATTTGTCGATCGTTGCGCCAAAAAACGAGACACTTTGGAAAATCGAAAAAATCATCGTGAGGACACCAAAGAAGTTGAAATAAATTAGCATTGGCTGGAAATTTAATTTCTGGAAAGTCTTCCGCCCTAAGTTGAATTATGCCTGAATAAACATCATTGTGTTGTTGGCAGATAGGCCAAGGCTCATTTTCTGGCCACAAAAAATGTCCTCCTATTTTGCTTTGATGTAATTTGATTTGTTTTCCAGGTCTAGGATGAAGTCTGATAGTGGTCTTTTCCATTCCAGATAGAAAAGGAAAAATCTCAGTTATCTTCAAAGGTGGCTTAGGGGTATTTTTCACAATGATATTTGCTGTAGTTATTTGAAATTTGCTCGTTCAAATCTTACTATAGCGATCGATATATTTGTACTAGTTTAAAGATATTTTTGTTCGATCGCGATCGAAAATCATGCGATCGGCAATAATGATGAATTATTATGATCCATAGATCGAGGTTTTAATGAGGAACTGGATATTGGTCGAATTTCTGCATCAATTCTAATAATTCTTCTTGATGCGGTTGTCTTCCGTTTTTGGTTAGTTCTGCCAAACCTTCAAAATATTTTTCTCGTTCGTCGGCTGAACAAAACATGATTAAAAGTTTCGATTGCTTCGCAGTGAGCAAAGCTCAATCGCGTTTGTCCTGGGTTAGAAAAACCATGAGGAGTATTTTCTGGGACGAGCATAAAACTTCCTGGTGTACCGAGAACTTTGCGATCGCGTAGCGATCGCTGCGCCCAATCGTCCAACTCTAGTTCTATTTCACCTTCCACTACATAAAACATTTCAGTCATTTGTTTGTGGATATGAGGGCTAGCACCTTTGCTTCCCGCTTCTAAAATAAATTCAAATAGACCGAAATTGCCCTGAGTATCTTTACCAGTAGCTTTAAAAGTGCAAGTACTAGTACCAATTTTTACCGATCGCCCGAATCCTGGTTGCAAGATAAGTGGTAATGACATGCAAATCTCCTAATTTGAAAAATTGGGAATAGCAACAACCGCATCAACTTCAAATAACATACCATCCAGCGCCAGTCTGGGTACTGGAATTAATGTTTGTGTTGGCGCTTGTTCTCCCCAGATCGCTTTTACTTCTTCTCCTAACTGTTGCAGCTTAAATTCGTTATGTTCGACTACCAGTGTAGTTAGCTTCATAACTTGTTCTGGATGTGCGCCAACAGCATCTAAAGCAATCCGAAGATTGATAAAAGCTTGCTTGAGTTGTACTGTAAAATCAGTTGCGATCTGGCCATCTTTATCCTCGCCACCTTGTCCTGCAATAAAGATTATTCTTGCTTTTGGTGGCGCGATCGCGATATGACTGTAGCCATTTGGAGATGGATCGTATAATCCATCTGGATTTATAAATTTGGGTACATTCTCGGACATAATTTTGACTCTTTATTTTAAAACATAACAGTCAGATTTCTCGTGATTAGTAAGAGATTTCTTGCCGATCTTGCCAGAATTTACCAGTTTCATTTCTTGATGCTTCTGTTGCCAACCAAATTGCGGTATCCGCACCTTGTTCGGGCGATCGCGGCGCCGATGCACCACCCATATCCGTTCTTACCCAACCAGGACAGATCGAATTTACAACAATGCCTTTAGACTTTAAAGCATCGGCTAGCATTATATTTGCGCCATTAAGTGCTAATTTTGAAAGGCAATAACTGGGAACATCCGCAGACAATCCATCAATCTTGCCATAACTACTAGAAACATTTATCACTCTGGCATCTTGGGATTTTACTAGCAGTGGTAAAAATGACTGCACTATCCGAATTGCACCAAAGGTATTGGTGTTAAAAGTTGAATCTAATAATTCGCGAGAAATATTGAGAATATTTACATCTTTATCGGGGTAGATACCCGCATTGTTAATCAAAACATCCAGGCGCTCGATTTTTTGAGCTACGGTTTCTACTGCTCGTTCGATCGAGCGATCGTCACTGACATCTAGTTCTATAAAAATTACATTTCCCGATAATTGTTCGGCGGCTTGTTTGGCATTATCTAAAGAACGTGCGGTAATAATTATTTGGTATCCCTTGAAGAGTAATCCTTGGGCGATCGCGAATCCAATTCCTCGATTACCGCCTGTAATTAGAGCTGTTTTGCCGTTTTGAAGTGTCATTTCAATTTTTAACTCCTAACTATTTATTGCGAATCTCGATTCAATTAAATTTTGACAGTCTATTTAAGTTCGTAATTGTCTTCGTATTCTACTAATTCCAATTCAGTTCCATCTGGATCGCTTACATAGATACGACATTTCGTTTCAGGTGATTTGTAGGTGTAATATTTAATGCCTTTAGCATCCAATAATGCCTTCATTGCTTCGCTATTGTCGATGACAAAGCCAATGTGGTCTACATGCCCCGTCGATTTGTTTACACCAGATGCGTCTGGCGGTTGATTGAGTGCTAGATAAAACTGTCGATCGCCCAAGTGTTGCCAAAGCCAACCGTCTTCTTCTCCTTCAGCTCGTACATACCAATTGGGGAAAAGCGTTTGGTAAAACTTGTGTGTAGTTTCTAAATTTTGACAAATCTGATTTACATGTTCGAAGCGATGAAATTTCATAAATTACCTTGTTACTTTCTAAAGTTTTTTCTTTAAAAATATCTTACGATCGATCGCTTGACTTTGTAAAGTTTTTTCTTTAATTTATGTAGAGACAAGGTACGTCAAACAAAAATGATCGAAAAATCAGCATCTTTAAAAACACGACGAGCGATCGTAAACTTACTCAAACAAGAAGGCGAAATGGATTCCCAACAACTAGCCGATCGCTTGGGTGTTTCAGCAATGGCTATTCGTCAGCATTTATATGCACTACAAGACGAGCAAATAGTGAGCTATAAAGAAGAAGCAAGGGCGATGGGACGACCTGCAAAACTATGGCATTTAACACCAGCAGCCGATCGCCTGTTTCCCGATGGCTATGCAGAATTAACGCTATCATTAATTGATTCTGTCAAAGAAGCTTTTGGAGATGATGGATTGGAACGTTTGTTAGATGTCAAGACTCGTCATCAAATCGATAATTACGAAAAGAAAATATCAAAGCGAAAATCGATCGCCAAAAAATTAGAAACTCTAGCCGATATTCGAACTGAAGAAGGATATATGGCAGAGATTGAAGTTCTCGACGATGGTTCTTTTTTATTGATTGAAAACCATTGTCCGATCTGTAGTGCGGCTAAAGCTTGTACTGGCTTATGTGCTAGAGAATTAGAAGTATTTCAAAAAGTGTTAGGAAAAGATGTCGCGATCGAACGTAGCGAACATATCTTATCTGGTTCTCGGCGTTGTGTTTATAAAGTTATTGCTTAACCACAGAGCGATCGCTCTCATTCAGGCGATCGAAAAATATATCTAAGTAATTAATTTAAAAATATATTTCTGGTTTTGTACTAGTTTTTTGAGATTGTAGCTCGATCGCGATCGGTAAATTAAGGCGATCGATATATCATATACTGCAAGGCTCTAAAGTTGTTTTAATAAATAATATAGCCAAACCTCTAAAGTTAGAATTATTTCATGGTTTTAGAGAAATAATCAAAGATGCTTAAGTCTATAGAAGGAATTTATAAACATGGCTCGATCGCGCCTTTCAGAAATACCAGAAAATATTGATGAGAGTCGAGTTATTGTCACGTTTTTAGAAACAAAATCACAGGCGCAAGCTAAGCAAAGGATTGGTACGTCAGGTCAAAGTTTGCTACGTTTTGCAGGTACAATTCCGTTGGAAGAGTTACAAGTAATGAGTAAAGCAATTGAGGAAAACTGACCGAACTTGTGAAAACAATTCCAGATGAAGCGATCGTAATTAGAGGCGGACGTAATCGATCGGAGGATATTTAACGCGGTATTGGAACACATCCAAGCGGAGTTACGGGGATTTCTGTAGAATGTGGAATAGGATTATCGATAAAAGAATTGGCAGCAACCATTCCACATGGACAAATTGGTGTCACAACAGTAGGTAATGTTCGCGAGGCTGGTGGAGATGTAATTCGTACTTCTGGTAGAAGTCCAAACCATGCCACACTAATAGGTCTGACACCAAAAGAGATTAGTTCTCTGTTGACTCCAACCATTGTAAACCCCTCTCGACAATAGTAATAGCAAAAATACCCTTATGAGTTATCCAAGAATCTTTGCCGATTTTCATAACGCCGATACAGAAGGACGAGTTCGTCTTAATTGCATTGGTACGATTGAAGACTTGGCTCATCAACATATTGAGTTAAAAGTTGGTGAAGTGTTGACGCTTTACAGCGAGGATCTAGAGGTTGAGGGTGCAGTACAGTATTCAGATACAGAAAAATTATGGGTTGCTCAAATTGATTGAGAGCAAATTCGGCAAGTTGAAGAGTATACAGTACAAGCACAATTTTAAATATTTGAACTAGTTTTTGGGTATTGTAGCTCGATCGCGATCGCTTTCATTCAGGCGATCGAAAATCATACGATCGTTAATAATAATGTGATTATATTTTTTACAATAAAAAATCTCTATGACTGAGTTTCCAATTTATTCTGCTCGAATCAACATATTAAAATGAAAAGTATTTGCGTCTACTGTGGTTCTAATTTCGGCGATCGTAATAGTTATCTTGAGGCTGCACAAAATCTAGGTATTGAGATGGCGAAGCGTGAAATTACCCTTGTTTATGGTGGGGGAAATGTTGGTTTGATGGGGGCTATAGCCGATTCCGTGCTTGCTGCTGGTGGAAAAGCGATCGGAGTAATGCCGCAATCATTAGTTGAGAAAGAAATTGCACATACTGGATTAAGCGATCTCCGAGTTGTTGGCTCAATGCACGAACGAAAATTGATAATGAGCGATCTAGCTGATGCGTTTATCGCGCTACCAGGTGGATTGGGAACATTAGAAGAATTTTGTGAAGTTGCAACTTGGACTCAACTTGGATTTCACAGAAAAGCTTGCGGACTTTTAAATGTTGAAGGGTTTTATAATCGCTTGCTTTCTTTCTTCGATCGTATGGTAGAAGAAAAGTTGATCAAACCAGAACATAGAGGCATTGTTTTAGTGGGAGAAAACCCAGTAGAACTAATTAACAAGTTGACTCAATTTGAAGTACCTAGAGTCAAGAAATGGATCGATCGCGAGAGATTATAAGCAAAACATTTCAGGCGATCGAAAATTATTTTTAGGTTTGGAGTAGGCTAGTCAAAACAGTTGCTCATTCCGAATTTAGAACATGAATGATGTCAGTGAATCTCTGCTTGCAGCACGTAATGAAATTGTAGCGAAAATACAAAGCCTACTATTACATAAAGCAGGTTCGATCGTAGTTGCTTTAGATGGAGGAAGTGGTGCAGGTAAATCTACGCTGGCTGCTTCGATCGAGAATGAATTAGATATCGCATTAATTCCGCTTGATAATTTTTTCTCTGCTAATATTCCCGATCGTCAATGGGATCGATTTACTGTTGAAGAAAAGTTAAACAATGTATTTGATTGGAAGCAGCTGCGAAATTGCGCCATTAATCCTCTTTTTAAAGGAGATCGAGCAAAGTGGTATGCCTTTGATTTTGAATTACAGCGTCCTGATGGCACTTATGAAATGCAGACCGATATCAGCGAATGTAAATCATCAAATGTCATTTTAATTGAGGGTGCTTATTCTGCTAGTCCAGCACTTTCGGACTCGATCGATTTGGCTATTTTAGTAGATGTGCCTGTTGAGGAAAGACATTTACGGCTCAATGCTCGTGAAAATGATAAAGATTTCTTAGAGAAATGGCATAAAAGATGGGATGAGGTAGAAGCCCATTATTTCGATCGAGTAAGACCTAAGAGTTTTTTTGATTCGATCGTGACATTTTAACGTAGAGTAAACTCGATCGATTTTATTAATCAGCTAAAGCAACCGACATAGAATCACGACAAAAAACTTCTACCTTCGAGAAAGTTTCAATCCAAACCCTCGCGCCATATAAAGTTCGATCCTGAGTATAGACAATTCGGCATGGCCCATTAATTTCTACTTCATGTCCGTAAGTATTGCTTTTTCCTTTTTTGACCGTAATTACGGGTTCGGATTTACTCTGTTTTTGATTGCGATCGACGGATTGTCTATTAATCCTAATAATACTGCAAGCAGATTGTCGAGCAGTTTTAAAACTAAATTTAGGCCCTCTAGTTCCTTTTTTAATTACTGGCATTCCATTGGTTAGAGGAATCACCCAAAATCTTCCTAATTTGTAAGCTCCAACAACTCTACCTTGTTTGAGCAACATTCTTACTCGTGTGGTCGATACTCCAAGTAAAGAAGCTGCATGTATTGTATCGATTAACATAAAAACTATTGTTTTAAAAAAAAGGTTATCTGAAAAGTATATCAGCTTTGAACGATCGCCATAATTTCGATCGCTAATAAGATTTAATGATGTATTTCAAGCCAATTGTTACTAAATAATTTCTTTTCATTCTCGATCGAGCTAGTTTTAAATGAGTTCTAAATAAATCTAAAGCCTAAAACTTCTACAAAAAATGGTTGACCTTGACAGGTTGACATGATAATATATATACGGTGGAAAAGGTGCGCTCCTAAACATACACTTTTAGACCATTTTAAAAAGTGGATCGCGACAAGAAAAAATGGTCGCGACGAATCAGTCTTTCCCAAAAAAAATATATATAGATTTTTTGTAGGGACGTTTCATGAAACGTCCCTACAATTATTCATTCACTTTCGGTACAAAGTTGAATCATGTGCGCTACTAATCCCGTCCAACCTGTCTGATGGGAAGCACCCAATCCCGCGCCATTATCTCCGTTGAAATATTCGTGGAAGAAAACATAGTCACGCCAGTAAGGATCGTTTTGAAACTTCTCCATACCGCCAAAAACTGGACGTTTACCAGATTCGTCTCGCAAGAAGATATTCTTCATGCGGGTAGCTAATTCCACTGTGATTTCTTTAAGATTTTTGTAATTGCCCGAACCCGTCGGAAACTCGATTTTAAAATCGTCTCCCAAGTAATTGTAGAAATTTTGTAGGGCTTCTAAGAGAAGGTAGTTAATCGGAAACCAAATCGGCCCGCGCCAGTTAGAATTACCGCCTAACATAGCCGAAGTCGATTCGGCTGGTTCGTAGACTACTTGATGTTCGTTTCCGTCTAAAGCGATCGCGTAGGGATGATTTTGATGGTATTTAGAAACCGATCGAATGCCATAAGGACTTAAAAATTCGTTTTCATCGAACATGTAAGTAAGCAGTCGTCGCAATCTGTTTGGAGTTTCATCTTTATGGGGTGTGGCATAGCATAAAGCTAACAATCTTTTTGCCCCTACACCTTCTGTTTCCATACAGGCGACATTCTTTTTAAGATCCATGCGATGTTTGATAAACCAATTCAAACGTCCTTTAAAACCAGATAATTTTTCGATCGTCGAAGGTTCTATTACATTTACTCCCAACAAAGGAAGCAAACCAACTAAAGAACGAACTTTTAAAGGACAGCGATCGCCATTGGGATAACGAATGGCATCATAGTAAAAACCATCTTCTTCATCCCATAAAGAAACCATACTGCCGATCCGATTCATGGCATCGGCGATATAGAGAAAATGTTCGAAAAACTTACTGGCAATATCTTCATAAGGATCGCGATCGATCGCTAATTCTAGGGCAATTTGCAGCATTCCCAAACAATACATACCCATCCAACCCGTTGCATCTGCTTGTTGTAGATGTCCTCCGTTGGGTAATTGAGAATCGCGATCGAACACGCCAATATTATCCATTCCCAGGAAACCACCCTCGAAGATATTTTTTCCCTGTGAGTCTTTGCGATTTACCCACCAAGTAAAGTTGAGCAATAATTTTTGAAAAATGCGTTCTAAAAAGTCTTTATCGGTACGTCCCCAATATTTCTGTTCTAGTTTATAAATCTGCCATAGCGCCCATGCTTGTACTGGTGGATTGACGGCGCTAAAAGACCATTCATAGGCGGGAATTTGACCGTTGGGATGCATGTACCATTCTCTTGTCAGACGAGAAAGCTGTAGTTTGGCAAAATCTGGGTCGATTACAGCTAGGGGAATGAGATGAAAAGCTAAATCCCAAGAAGCATACCAAGGATATTCCCATTTATCAGGCATGGAAATAATATCATCGTTAAATAAATGAATCCATTCTGAATTTCTACCTTCCCTTCTCGATTCGGGTGGTTTTATTCCTACTGGATCGCCTTTTAGCCAGTCGCTGACAACATAGAGATAAAACTGTTTGTTCCACAACATTCCTGCAAATGCCTGTCGTTGAACTTGGCGTTCGTCTTCGGATAGTTTTTGAGGGGTGATACGAAGATAAAATTCGTCTGCTTCTTGAATTCTTCGATCGAATATATTATTAAATTCTGTACCGAAGGGAGATCCCCCCAACCCCCCTTGCAAAGGGGGGCTATTTGATAGTCGCAGTTGAATTGTTTTACTCTCACCCTCCGCGATCGCACTTTCATAATGGGCAGAAAATTTAGTGCCAATGCGATCGGGGTTAACTGCTTCTTGTTTGCCATCTACTATGTAATTGTTGATGCCATCTTTAACATAGGGAGAAGCATTTTCTTGTCCGAATAGTCGTTGATAGTTAGTTTCGTTTTCTGTAAATAACAGTTCGTTAGGTGTATCGCAATAAAGCCATCTTTCTCCTAGTGTTGGATGTGTCGCTACTATTGCGCAATAGTTGTCATTTTGCGTATCTATTTTCAGGTATGGTTTTTGAGCGTCTTCATACCAAGACCAAGTATTGCGAAACCACAATGTAGGCAATAAATGCAGAGTTTTTGTTTCCGAACCTCGATTGAAGGCGGTAATTTTAACTAAAATATCTTCGTCGTTATTTTTGGCATATTCGACAAAAACATCAAAGTAACGGTTTTCATCGAATATGCCCGTATCCAATAATTCAAATTCTGGAGCATTGCGATCGCGTCTTTTATTTTCCTCTATTAACTGCGTGTAGGGATAGGCAGCTTGCGGATATTTGTAGAGATATTTCATGTAAGAATGAGAGGGAGTATTGTCGAGATAGAAATAATACTCTTTGACATCTTCTCCATGATTGCCTTCGCTTCCCGTCAAACCAAACATTCTTTCTTTAAGAATCGGATCTTGTCCATTCCACAAAGCCAGCGAAAAACAAAGTCGTTGGTGATTGTCAGAAATTCCCGCAATGCCATCTTCACCCCAACGATAGGCACGCGATCGAGCTTGTTCGTGAGGAAAATAATCCCAAGCCGAACCGTCTTCACTATAATCTTCTCTGACTGTACCCCATTGCCGTTCGCTTAAATAAGGGCCCCAACGAGTCCAATAAACAGTGCGATCGCGATTTTCTTGGAGTCTTCGTTCTTCAGCATTCATAATCTTGCTCCTATGAATTTCTTAGTTTTCGGTGAGACAATGAATGAATTTTGCAATGAAATTGATTAAAGTGTTTTTATCGATCGAGAAATTTAGATGCATAAGCCCACACTAAACATTCAAGGCTCGATCGCGGCATTTTTTGCCGCAGCTACTTGGGGTATGGTAGGTATATTTGTTCGCTGGCTTCCAGGGTGGTCGCCCTTTGCAGTTTTGACAGGTCGCTTTCTAGCTGCTACTGCTATGATGCTTCCGATACTGTTTTTAGCGTCAAGTGTTCGACATAGTTTTACTCGCTCTTTGGGTGCTTCGCTAACTTGGTATTTGAGCTTGCTTGCTATTGGGGGTTACGTCTTCGGTACAACAGCATTTCAGATGGCACCTATAGGAGAAGTTACATTGTTATTTACGACTTCACCTTTATTTATTATTGCCTATAAGTATGTCGTGGGCTTACACGTTAAACGAAGTGAGGGCGTTGGTATGTTGCTGGCTATGTCTGGAGTCAGTCTTATCATGCTCCCTCAATTATTTACCGATCGCGCTGTCTCTTGGCAAACTATAGTAGGCTACTTTTTGGCTATAGGTGCTGCTGGTTTGGTTGCAATTTACACGCTTTGGTTTAATACACTTACCAAACAAAACATCGCTCCAAAATCGGTAAATATTGTTTTGCTCACCTGTTTGCTTGGAGGTATTTTATCTCTGGTGTGTGCGGTCTTTTCTAAAGCTTCAATTGGCATTGGCATCGATCGACAGGTTATTTTTGTTTTGTTAGGGCTAGGAATTTTGTCCACTGCTTTACCCTTTTTGTGTTACACATTTGCGGCGCAACGTTTACCAGTAGTATTGACAAGTGCAATATTGCTGTTAGAGCCAATATTTGCAGTGTTATTTGCATCTGTAGCTTTACAAGAAATTCCATCATTAGGGTTTGTTATTGGTAGCGTATTAGTTTTATGGGGATTGCTGTTAATTGCTACAAAAGCCGATTTATCATGAGTTCGCATTAAA
Organism: Xenococcaceae cyanobacterium; assembly: GCA_051657945.1. Classification (GTDB taxonomy): domain Bacteria; phylum Cyanobacteriota; class Cyanobacteriia; order Cyanobacteriales; family Xenococcaceae; genus CAZJTL01. The sequence continues at coordinate 29,490 of JBOFLQ010000052.1, forward strand.
GCAAAATTAATTGAATAAGGTGTTTGAGGTGAAAACACGACTTTTTCGCGATTCTCTTTGAGTCTTTGTTTTTCAGCATTCATAATTTTGTTCCTATCAATTTTTGAGTTTTTAATTAGGCAAAAAGTTCTGTTGTATCTGTGTAGAATCTGACGGAAGTAACTAAACCTGTTTCATCGCGATCGGTAAATGCAACTGCTTTGATGGTGACTGTTTTTGAGTCATGGCGTTTGTAATGATTTAAAGCTTCAAGGACAAAATATCGATCGCTGCCATAAATATTGAGTAAGTCATGTTCTAAGCTGACAAATGTTTTCCAGTAATCGGCAAGAAATTGAACGATCGCTTCTTTTCCTCGAACGGGAGGATTATTGTTAGACTGCATCACGCAATTCTCGGCGAGAAAATGACTATATGCGTCAACATCACCAGTATCGATCGCTTTTAAATAGGAGAGATACCATTTGTATGTATCTGGCGAGAGTTGGTTGATTCTAAGTCGATCGGTTTTCATGAATAATTTTTTTGTTGCCGTTATTGTGTGCGATCGCTTGAACTTCTTTTCACATAGATAATTTTTTGAGATAAAAAAGTCCACAGATGTAGGCGTAAGCCGTGCCGTAGGCTACGCGGATAAACACAAATGGTTATTTTAAGTGGATCGATTAATTTAAGAAATCGATGCCGTATTTTTTAGCGATCGAGCTAATTTTTTGGAAATCGGGTGCAACATTTTTATTTCCTCCCGCACTACCTAATTTCGACAACATTTTTGGTAAAGCTTCACTTTCAGAAACGACTAAAACTTTTCCCTCTCCCGTCCCAATGTTTCTAAAACCAAAAGGAACACCTGAAGGAATCGAAACAATATCTCCTACACTTGCTTTAGTTTTTTTGTCTGATTGAGAATAAACAAATTCAAAATCTCCATTAACAACGTATATATCTTCTGGAGATTGAATAACGTGCTTTCTCAACAGCAAACCTTCATACTGTGGTGGCTGAGTAATTTCGACAACTGAAATTGCTTTTGAATTGTCGTTATTGTTGAAAGTTTTGTAAGCAAATACTTCTTTCCCCATCGTTACCGTTTTATTTTTATCGAGATGGAGAATTGATATATCTCGATCGATCGATAGAGGTGCAGCAACAGCAGTTTGAATCGGACAAATAGTTACTAAAATCGTGAAAAATAAAATAACGAAGGTAGCAATTATTTTTTTCATTTGTATTTACCTTGCTCTAGAGTTATTGCGATCGTCAGCAAACGGTTTTGGGGTAGTAAATATAATTCAGTTCGCCGTAAATCCTCCATCTACTACAAGCGCCTGTCCGGTAATGTAACTAGCAGCATCAGAACACAAAAAAACTACCATGTTGGCAACTTCTTCTGGTTTTCCCATTCGTTTCATCGGTATTGTTGATGCAAGTTCGGGTGCGGTGCTACCTATATTAGTAACGATGCGATCGATCATCTCTGTGGCAATAATGCCAGGATTTATGGCGTTAACCCGAATTCCCTGCGTGGCATAATCTAGTGCAGCAGAACGGGTTAATCCCATCACGGCGTGTTTGCTGGCAATATAAGGAGAGAAACCAGGAAAAGCGATTAAACCTACCATTGAAGAATTGTTGACGATCGCTCCCCCTCCCTGAGTTAACATTTGCTGGATTTGGTATTTCATGCATAAAAATACTCCTCGCACATTAATTGCCATCAGTTTGTCAAAATCTTCAACGGATTGCTCGTGAAGCGGCTTTGCCAATGAGTCGATTCCTGCATTGTTAAAAGCACAATCGAGTCTGCCATAGGTATCAACAGTTTTTTGAACTAGAGTTTTAATATCTTCTTCGATCGATACATCCGAACAAACAAATAAGCAATCAGAGCCAGATTGACTAATCAGTTCTACAGTTTCCTTTCCCTCTTGTTCGCGCCTCCCTGAAAAAACGACCTTAGCCCCAGCATTACTCAAAGCTATAGCGGTTGTTTTTCCAATGCCGGATGTTCCTCCAGTAACCAAAACAACTTTGTCTTTAAGAATCATGAATTCTCGCCTTGTCAAATATTTTCTAAACTGCAAATGATGAACCTGGCACTGCCTAACCCAGGCATTCAATTATTTAGTCATACCATATTGCTTTCATAGAGGTAATCTCTTATCTTTCTCTCTCTGCGCTGCCCCCCTTAGAAAGGGGAGGGCTGTTTCATTTTTTGAAAATCCAGAGTAATTTGGTATCAGTCTACTGTTCTTGATAATTCCAGAGTAATCCACCATCAACATAGAAAGTAGATCCAGTAATATAATTAGCTTCATCCGAACTAAGAAACGCAACCATTCCCGCCACATCTTCAGGCTTACCCAAACGACCGAGGGGAATATTTTGCGTCACTTTTTGAAGCTGTTCGGGGTTGTTTAATAATGATTGATTGATGGGAGTCGCGATCGCGCCTGGTGCGACATTATTAATAGTTATCCCCAACGAACCCAACTCGACTGCTAAATTCCGCATCATCATTTTTAAACCGCCTTTGCTGACACAATATGCAGTGAAATGAGGAAAGGGCAATTCTTCGTGTACGGAACTAATATTGATAATTCTGCCCGATCGCTTAGTCTCTTTTAAATGCTTAACTACTGCTTGAGTAGTAAAAAATACGCCTTTAAGATTGATATCTATTACTTTGTCGTAATCTTCTTCAGTCACATCCCAAAAATCGGCTCGTTTTTCTATACCAGCATTATTGACTAAAACATCTATTTTGCCGAAATGGTTAATGCTTTCTCGTACTAAATTATTAATTTCCTCAATTTTACTGACATCGGCTTTGACGATATGTCCCCGACCACCAGCAGCTTCAACTTTATCTAAAACTTCCTTGGCTTCTTCAAAACTGGAACGATAATTGATAATAACTTTTGCACCCAAAGATGCGAGACGCAGTGCGATCGCCGCCCCAATTCCCTGACCACTACCCGTTACTAAGGCTACTTTATCTTCAAGTTTCATGGTTTTTCTCCTGATTACCAATGGGATGTATTGTTAATTATCGGGATTGTTGTTGCAGGTAAGGCACGCTCGATCGCACCATATAAGCTTTCATCGGAAGTCAACCAAGCAACGTAGTCTCCAATTTCATCTGCGCTAATCCATTCTGGTTGGGCTTGGTCTTTTGACGAACGGGTTGAAACATAACTGTTAATCAATCTTTTCTTCTTTACGAGAGGATGTAATAACGGTCGCGCCTTCTTTGAGAAACGATCGCACGATTCCCTCGCCTACATTACCCGCGCCACCAGCAATAAAAGTTATTTTTCCTGAAAGTTTTCCCATAATTACCTTCCTATAGCAGTGAATTAGCGATCGATTTTCTCGATTCAAATTAATTGAAGGGTAAACAATACGAGTGAATACGAACCAGTTGCATTATTTCCATATTGTTATCCTAGGTTCAGTTAATCGTTACTACACCTCCACCGTCCACGCGAATGTCCGCACCATTTATGTAATCTGCAAGCGGACTGGAAATATAGGCGATCGAATTCGCCACGTCTTCAACGCGTCCGAGACGATTGGTTGGGTTAGGCCAAACCTCTTGTAATAAATGCTTTTCAATTTCAGTCCAATCCGTTCCCCATCCTTTACTTTCTGCCATCTTCTGAAACTGTTGCGTGGCTGCTGTCGTTAAAATCAAGCCAGGACTTATCGTGTTGACTGTGATTCCCGTTCCAGCTAACTCTTTAGCAAGGCTCACCGTCAAATTGACAATGGCGGCTTTGCTGCTTCCATAGTCGGGGCCGACAGGAAAAGGCTGTACTGCTACCGTACCAGCAATTTGGATAATTCGTCCCCAACCGAGTTGTTTCATTTGGGGTACGAGCAGCTTAATTAAGCGCACTATTGAAATTACATTAATGTTGTAAGTCTTTGCCCAGTTATCTGCTGTTGTGTCCGTCCAGCTATTATCTGTAGCTTTGCCAGCGCTATTAATTAAAATGTCTACTCCACCAAGAGATGACAGCACGCTCTCAGCAACTTGACGCGCCCCCTCATCGGTCGAAAGATCTCCGATCGCAACTGTTGCTTTACCGCCATCCGCCTCAATTTCTTGCGCTACTCGCTTGGCTTCATCTTCGTGGCGACCATGTATGACGACGGTTACACCTTCTCTTGCTAAAACCTTGGCAATGCCCTCGCCGATACCGCTACTACTACCAGTAATCAGCGATCGCTTTTCATGTAATTTTAAATCCATAAATTTCCCTCACATTGTCAAATTAATTCAAGCGATCGAACTCGCGCGCGCTATTTTTTGAGTATTTAACGCGCTAAGACAGCCCGATAGCGAACTTTACCGCTACGGACGCGATCGACAGCTTGATTGACATCTTTCATATCGAACTGCTCGCACATCGGCGCAACCCCATGCTTGGCGCAAAACTCTAACATGGCTGTGGTATCACCAGGCGCACCCGCACGACCACCACTGACCGATCGCTGGTCGTGAATCATTGGAAAGGGAGTTAGTTTCAATTCGCTTTCAGGTATACCCACAATACAGAGTCTACCTTCGGGCGCAAGTGCAGCAATATACTGATTCCAGTCTACGTCTGCTGAGACAGTTGAGATGATAAAGTCAAACCGATTGGCGGCTTTGGCGAGTTCGTCAGTACCGCGTGTAGCAATAAAATCACTCGCACCTAGTTGGCGTGCTTCTTCTTCTTTGTTGTGAGAGGAACTAATAGCAGTTACATCCGTGCCAAACTTAGCTAAAAATTGAACTGCTAAATGTCCTAGTCCACCGACACCCAAAACAGCCGTTTTCATACCAGGACGTACACCATAATGTGTCATTGGTGTCCAGACAGTTGTACCAGCACACATTAACGGGCCAGCGACAGCAGGATCTAAGTTTTCGGGAATGGGAACGGCAAAGCGCGACTGAGCGCGGACATAGTCAGCCCATCCACCATGTCGTCCGACAATGGTTTCTTCTTGGTGGACTACGCACAGGTGTTCTTTTCCACGACGGCAATAATTACAGACTTGGCAAGATCCCGACTGCCAGCCAACACCTACACGCTGTCCGACTTTGAGATCGTTAACTTGCTGTCCTACGGCTGTAACTTCCCCGATGACTTCGTGTCCTGGTACGAGCGGATATTGGCTCATTCCCCAATCGTTGTCAATCATTCCCAGATCGCTGTGACAGACACCGCAGTACTGGACGCGCACTTCTACTTCTTGCGGACTTATCGGTTGTGGATCGTACTCAAACGGCTCTAGCTGTGATTTGGAAGACATGACTGCATAAGCTTGTACTTTCATGTGTTGATTTCCTTTTTGAGTGGAATGACAATAGTTTGAGGTAATCTTCGGCAGCTTGGCTTAAATAAAACCAGGTTGGTGCTTGACGGCTTGCGTTTAAACTTTTTTGAGGGTGTGCAGCGTTATTTTTTCTCCCATATGTCCACATTATTTTTTATTGAGTACTTCTAAATAATCATCCCTCAGATAGAGATAACCTGCTATTCAATATTAAATTTGAATGTTAATAATACTTTTAAGGTATTAATTTTCCACGCTTAAACATGAACTGGCGACAAATAAAATAGTTCAGAGCGGTAACAGAAAAACAATCTTGTACTTTTTTTTCACAGTTTTCTTAAATGTCTGAGGTTTCGCTGTAGACGTGACCGTCATTGGATACGATCGCCTGAGTCAAAGTTGCGATCGTGCAAATCTTTAAATTCTTGAGTAGTTCTCATCGCTTGTAGGTGTGCTTCTGTTTCCCACTCAGCAACCGCCGTGACGCGATTACCATCATGGCTTTTTAGCAACTTAGCACTGATAAATCCTGGCTGGTGTTTGACGACTTGTGTATAAACTTTCTCAATGGCTTGCATTGCATCTTGTTGTTTTTCGGGCTTTACCGTAAAGACGTTAATAAATGTAATCACGATCGCTCTCCTTAAAACTAAACCAAACCGCCTGTTGCGTTAATATTCTGTCCGGTAACCCAACGGGCTTCTTCACCGACCAAAAAAGCGACGACATCGGCAATATCTTCTGGTTGACCGAGACGACCGAGGGTAGTTTGAGCGATCGCTGCTTGTCGTGCTTCTTCGGGCATTGTTTCAATATTCATATCCGTCTCAGTTACGCCAGGTAAAACAGTATTAACCGTGATACCACGTCCGCCTAATTCTTTAGCCAAGCACATACAAAAGCCTTCCATAGCTGCTTTGCTACCAACGTAAGCGCTAAAACCAGCACCACCACTAATAGTACCGCCAGTAGAAATACAGACGATTCGCCCGCCGTCTGCCATGCGTCGCACTCCTTCTTGCAAAATAAAGAAAGTGCCTTTAGCATTGAGTGCAAATTGTTTGTCGAATTCCTCTTCAGTCGTTTCTACTAGTGGTTTGAGCAAAGAAGTGCCTGCATTATGAACCAAAATATTTAACTGTCCGAATCGATCGACTGTTTGTGCAATTAATCGATCGATATCGGCAAGTTGTGTCATGTCGGCTTGCATTGCCAATGCTTGTCCGCCTCTAGATTGAATTGTTGAAACTACTTCGTTTGCTCGATCGGCATTATGGGCGTAGTTTATGACAACTGACGCACCATCTCGAGCTAAACGTTCGGCGATCGCGCGTCCGATTCCGCGTGATGCTCCAGTTACTACTGCTACTTTACCGTCAAGTTTCATGAATTTTCTCCTATATATTGTTTATGATTCATGATTCATTGGTAATTTTTGCTAAAAAGAACGATTATGAAGCTAAAATCGCTGAATTAGAGCTACACCGATTATTAATAAAATTGCACCTATAGCTCTCCAAAAACTGAGAGGATGCACTGAAAAACCTACTAATCCAAAATTATCTAGCGCGATCGATGCTAACATTTGACCTGCAACAACCAATCCAATCATCGTTGCAGCACCGAGTAATGGAGCTAAGATAATTGTGGTTGTGAGATAGACCATACCGAGCAATCCTCCAATCCAGAGATACCAAGGAATTTTTGTTATCTGACCCAGTGGAGGCAATGAGATGTGAAAAATCGCAGTATAGAGCAACAAACCGATCGTACCGATCGCAAAGGAAACAGAGGCAGCCAGAAGCGGATGACCGAGATTCCGTGCTAATTGGCTGTTAATTCCAGCTTGAGTTGGTAAAAGCGTTCCGACAACCGCAGCAACTACTACGAGAATCCATTTCATCGTTTTATTTCCTCTATTCCCTATTCCCGTAGGGGCAAGGCATTGCCTTGCACGGCGCAATGCAATTCTGAGGGTAGAGACGCGACCGGTCGCGTCTCTACAGAATTCGCGCCTCCCCTACCTTCCTATTCCCTTATTATGGTTTGACAAGCAATTTGCCCTGAGTGCTTCGACCTTCAAGTAACTGATGTACTTTGCCTGCTTCTGCCAGTGGAAATACACCACCTATCTGAACTGTCAGTTTTCCTTGTTTGATATATTCAAATAATTTATTTAAAGATTCCGTATATAAAGGATCGTAGAGAAAATCGTAAAGTGAGAAACCTGTTATGGTACGACTTTTATCGAGTAAAGCGATCGGATCGAAAACAGTGCTACCACTGGAACGACCAAATGTAATTAGTTGACCGCGAAATGCCAAACAATCTAAGCTTTTGTGAAAAACATCGCCTCCAACAGATTCTAAAACTACGTCAACGCCTTTACCATCCGTGGCTTGCATAACCTGTTCTTGCCAATTAGTATCTCGATAATTAATTGGTCGATCGGCACCTAAAGACTTGACAAATTCCAACTTTTCTGCTGAGCCTGCCGTAGCAATAATATGTTTTGCACCTAAAATTTTGGCGATCTGTACGGCTAAACTGCCCACACCGCCAGCAGCCGCATTGATAAGTATCGATTGTCCTGCTTTTATCTGGGCTATGGTTTCAAGCATATAAAATGCTGTCAGCCCTTGAGTAGGAATTGCGGCTGCCGTATTAAAATCGATTTCATCTGGTAGCGCTACAGTTAAATTTTCTGGCGCGATCGCATATTCAGCATAGCCACCATCTTTAGTAAAAGCGACTACCCGTTGTCCGACAGAAAAACCTCGAACATTTGCCCCCAGTCGCTCGATCGTGCCTGCTACTTCAACTCCAGGCGTGAAAGGTAAGCTAGGAGTATAGATATATTGATTTTTTCTAATTAAGGTGTCGGCAAAATTAACTCCACAAGCTTGCACTTTAATTAAAATTTCTTCTGGTTTTAACTCTGGGGTTGAAATCTCTTCTAAATTTAGAACATCAACATTTCCAAATTCGTGAAATTGAATTGCTTTCATTAATTTCTCCTTGTTCGAGTAAATTATTGGCTCAATCGCAAGCTTGAAAGTTTTTGCACCCAATGTATGGTAAGGTGGGCAGTGCAACGGTCTATATTTGGGAGCATTGTTGCCTTTTAAAGCTTAATTTTTTGCAGATATTCTTTAACGGTTAATGGCTCGATCTCCCGATAGCGATCGTTCTGAATTTTGTCGAGTTTGGCTTTCCCAGATACCATTGCATATTCATACTGCTGCGGGATGTATTCCACTGGCGAGTTAGCTTCTGGCTTTTTGCGATCGATCCAAGCTTTGAGATCTTTAACGCTTCCCAATTGTTTTTCTTGTAACTTTTTTCCTGTAGCTTCTTCATAGGCTGCTTTTAACTGCTTCATGGTGAGTACTTCGCCAGCCACTTCTAAAGCAGTATTGGCTAAAGCGCGATCGATCGCTGCTTGGGCTGTATATTTTGCCGTATCGTCAGTTGTAGTCATATCTACTGGGGTTTCGCCATCGCCCCAATATTGAAAAATGCCTCGATCGAGATCGAACTGAGGCATATAAGGAGTCGAAATATTGTCTATGAAAGCGCCATTAAGGACTAAAGTATATTCCAATCCACTTTGCTGTAGATAACTAAAGACTTCTTTTCGCATATCGAGATTATCGTTGTCTCCATAATCGAGTTTGCGATAATCTATAGAGTAGTCTGAAGGAATAAAACGTTTCACGCCTTGTTGTTTGGCAGCATCAATTAAGTTTTTTTGCCCTGGAACGGTAAATTTGTTGTTGCCAACGGCGGATATAATTACATTTACTCCTTGACAAACAGTAGCTAAAGTATCGGGTTTCATTATGTCACCCTCAACAATGGTTACACCTTTAGCTTTCATTTGCGCGATTTTTTGGCGATTATCTTCGTTTTCGGTGCTATTGGGACGAACCATTGCTCTTACTTCGGTTTTGCCGTCTTCTATTAAGGCAGAAACAATCTTTTGACCCAACATTCCCGTCGCTCCAACTACTAATACAACAGGTTTAGTTGTCATATTTTCTCCTTTTAATAAGTTAATAAGAAACTTTAAGGCGATCGTGAAATAATTTTCCGCTCAAATTTGCTGGTGCTTCTGTCGCCAACCAAACCGCCGTATCTGCACCTTGAGAGGGTGTTCGCGGCGCGCTACTACCACCCATATCGGTTTGCACCCAACCGGGATCGATCGCGTTGGCAACAATACCTTTAGTTTGCAATGCTTCTGCTAACATAATCGTCGCCCCATTGAGTGTTAGTTTCGACAAGCAATAACTGGGAACATCTGCCGACAAACCGTTTAATTGTCCATATCCACTAGAAACGTTAATAACTTTTGCGGCGGTTGCTTTTTCTAATAAAGGAAGAAAAGCTTGCGTAACTCGAATTGGACTAAAAGTATTAGTATCCATAGTTCGATTTAATAACTCGCGCGAAATGGTAAGAATATTCACGCCTTCATCTGGATAAATACCAGCGTTATTAACTAACACATCCAGCGCCGTAATATCCTGACTTAAATCTTTAACAGCGCGATCGATACTTGCATCATCAGTAATATCGAGTTCGATCGCGCGAACTTTAGAAGTATTCGATGATAATTTTTCGACGGCAGTTTTAGCTTTATCGAGCGAACGCGCCGCTACAATTACATCAAATCCCGCCGCAACTAAGCCTTGGCAAATTGCAAAACCAATCCCTTTATTCCCTCC